>JACRBA010000012.1 GCA_016213265.1 Burkholderiales bacterium
CCCAGCGCCACGCGGCTTTCGTCCGGGGCGTGGAAGTCGCTGCCGCGCGAGGCCAGCAGGCCGAACTCGGCCGCCATGTCGGCGTAGCGCTGCACCTCGTCGGGGAAGTGGCTGCCGCAGGTCACCTCCACCGCCCCGCCACCGTGGGCCTGGAACTCGCTGAACAGCGCGTACTCCACGGTGGGGCTCAGGCGGTAGCGGGCCGGGTGCGCGATGGCCGCCACGCCGCCCGCCCCGTGGATCCAGCGCAGCGCGTCGCCCAGCCGCGCCCACTCGTGCGGCACGTAGCCCGGCTTGCCTTCCTTCAGGAATCGGGTGAACACCTCGCCCACGCTCGCGCAGTGGCCCCGCTCCACCAGGAAGCGGGCGAAGTGGGTGCGCGAGACCAGCTCGGGGTTGGGCGCCAGGGCACAGGCCGCCTCGTAGGCGCCGGGGATGCCGGCGGCCGCCAGGCTCTCGCCCATGCGGCGGGCCCGGTCGGTGCGGCCGGCGCGCAGCTGCGCCAGGCCATCGACCAGCGCGGGGTGGTCGGGGTCGAAGCCGAAGCCGAGGATGTGCACCGTCTCCCCCGCGAAGCTCACGGAGATCTCGACGCCGGACACGTAGGCCAGCCCCAGCGCCTCGGCCTCGGCGCGGGCCGCGGCCTGGCCAGCCAGCTCGTCATGGTCGGTGAGTGACCACAGCGCCACGCCGGACGCATGGGCCCGGCGCGCCAGCTCGGCCGGCTCCAGGCGGCCATCCGAGGCGGTCGAATGGCTGTGGAGGTCGGCGTTCAGCAGGTGCACCCCCAAATTGTAGGGATCGGCACCGGGCGGTGCCGGCGCAGGGGCTTGGCGTTCACCCCGCGCGGCCGGCGTGGATGCGGCTGCCTTCGGTCTGCTGGAAGCGGTCCACGATGTCCATGCGCTGCGGGCCGCGCCAGTCGGGGTGCGCCAGGTCGATCACGCGGCAGGGCCAGGGCGGCTCCACCAGGCCGAGCAGTTCGGTCCAGTCGTGGAAGGGGCCGGGCTGCTCCAGCGCCGTGGAGCGCTCGATGACCAGCAGGTGCAGCACCCAGCCGCGCGCGCGCGTGTCGGTCTTGGCCACCAGCCAGGTGCGGCCGATGGCGGGCTCCTGCTTGAGCCGCTCGAGCAGCGGGCGCAGGCTGCGGCTGCCCACACGCGGCGGCCCCAGCGTCTGCGGGCCGGAGAAATCGGTGAGCACGCCCAGCGCCCGCTGCGACTCGCGCTCGAGCTCGCCGATGCGCAGGCGCACCGCCCGCAGCGCCTCGATGCCCTCGCGCTGCACCAGGGCGCGCTCCAGCCGGCGCGCGGCCGGCAGGGCCCAGGCCGGGTCGCTGCTGCCGGCGTCGGACATGGCTTCGTCCGATACCTCGCGCAGCAGCTCCATGGCCTCGTTCGCGTCCGGCGGCAGGTCGGGCAGCAGGTGGCGCGAGGGCAGGGGGCCCCGTGCGTCCAGCAGCATGGTGGCCAGCAGCGTGCGCACGCCGGGGTGGCGGGGGTGGCGGGCCAGGGCGTCGCGGGCGATGGGCACGGCTGCCGCCGGGCCGTGCACCTGGGCGGCGGTGCGGATCCACAGCAGCAGGTCGTCCACGGCCACCGGGCGGGTGGCGTGCGCCTCGGCCAGCTCGGTGAGCAGGCGCTGCTGGTCGCGGTGGCGCCGGTGCAGGGCCGTCCAGGCGGGGGCGGCCTCGCGCTGCCAGTGCGCATCGACGAGGTCGATCCAGCTGTCGAGCTGGCGCCCGAGCAGCGCATCGGCGGCGCTGCGGCCCTCGCTGGCGCGCTTGGACAGGCGGGCGGCGTCACCGGTGAGGGCCAGGCGGTCACGCAGCGGGGCGCGCAGGTCGCCACGCGGCGGCACGCTCTGCAGGGCATCGTGCAGCCACGACTTGGCCTGCGGGTGGCGCAGGCTCGCGCCGATGAGCCCGCGCAGCTCGCGCAGCGGCTGCACGTTCGGCAGGTGCGAGTCGCGCGCCGCCGCCCAGCGCTGCGGCCAGAACACCTCGTCGAGGAAGCGCTGCTGGATGGCGGGGCCCATCAGGGCGGTGGCCAGCGACGGCGCCCCCCGCTGCGCCAGCACCAGGCGGTCGGCGATGGTGGCCTCTTCGCGGCCCACCACCACGGCACGCGCCTCGAAGGCGGGCCAGAGTCGGTGCATGAAGGGGCCGATCACGGCGTCCTGCCAGCCGGCCAGCAGCCGGCTCGGCACCCAGGCGGTGGACAGGGCCGCCCATTCGCGCCGGCGCCGCTCCACCCAGGCGGCAGGGTCGCGCCAGCGTCCCAGCCAGCCGCCTTCCCGGCGCAGCGGCACCAGGGCATGCAGCACCAGCGCGGCGAGCGCGTCGCTGGGCAGCGCCATCATCAGCGGCAGCCCGATCACCAGCACCTGGCGCGGCAGGCCCAGCAGGCCCAGCCGCGGCTGCGGCAGCAGGCGCACCTGCAAGGAGGTGTCGAAGCGCAACTCGTCGACCGGCGCCGCATGCAGCGTCGCGCGGGCCTGCTCGACCAGCGCATGCACCTCCTTGGCCTGGCGCGGCCCCACCACCACGCCGGGCGGCGGGGCGGCGCGCAGGCGCAGTGCCCGCCACAGCGGCCAGCCGGCGGCAGCCAGGGCGGCCGCGGGCAGCAGCCACCACCCGCCGCCCGGGCCGAACGCTGCGAGCAGCAGGCAGGCCAGCCACGCCGCGCCGAGCACCAGCGCGGCGGCCGCCAGCGCGAGCAGCACCATCAGCGCATCACGCGCCGTGGCCCGGGTGAATTCACGGGGGCGGTCGGCCCACGCGTTGGCATGCCGCCCGACCTGGCGGCGAAACCCTGCGTCATCCCTCATCGCGGACGCAGTTCTCCAGATGGTTCGGACCGCGATTGTCCTCCCCGGCGCCCTCGGCCGATGTGACGTCCTGCGCGCGGTGCGCCCGCCGTGTCGGCGGGAACGCAACAAAACGCAGCGCCGCCGCGGAATCAGCGCTGGATGCGCTGCAGCCGCCCGCTGTCGGTGAGCAGGTAGATCCAGCCGTCGGGACCCTGGGCGAGGGCGCGCACGCGGTCGCTCAGCTGCCCGGCGAGCGGCTCGTCGCGGGAGACCTCGCGGTCGCCGTCGAGCACGATGCGCCACAGCGTCTGCCCGGCCAGCGCGCCGGTGAAGGCGTTGCCGCGCCAGGCGGGGAAACGGTCGCCGGTGTAGAACATCAGGGCGCTGGGCGCCGTGGACACCGGCACCCAGTACGACACCGGCTCCACGAAGCGGGGCGCATGCGTGCCGCCGCCGATGCGGCAGTCGTCGCCCACCGGCGAGCCGTAGGGGCAGCCGTAGCTCACCACCGGCCAGCCGTAGTTGGCGCCCGGCAGCACCCGGTTGAGCTCGTCGCCGCCCTGTGGGCCGTGCTCGGTGTTCCACAGCTGGCCGGTGCCCGGGCGCCAGGCCAGGCCCTGCGGATTGCGGTGGCCGTAGCTCCAGATCTCGGGCCGCGCCCCGGGCCCCAGCGACGGGTTGCCCGGCGGCACGCTGCCGTCGGTGCGGATGCGGATGATCTTGCCCAGCGTGGTGCGCAGGTCCTGCGCGGGCGTCTCCTTCTGCCGCTCGCCCAGCGACACGTAGAGCAGGCCTTCGGGCCCGAACGCGAAGCGCGAGCCGAAGTGGCCGCTGCCGGTGACCTTGGGCACCTGCCGGTAGATGACGGTGACGTCCTCCAGCGCGTCGCCGGCCAGGCGCGCGCGGGCCACGGCGGTGCCCGACAGCTTGGCTTCGGCGCCGTTGCCGCGCTCGGAATAGCTGAGGTAGATGCGGCCGTTGCGGGCGAACTCGGGGTCCACCGCCACGTCCAGCAGGCCGCCCTGGCCGGCCGACACCACCGGCGGCACGCCTTGGATGACGGCCTCCGTGCGGCGCCCATCGGCCGACAGCCGCAGCAGGCGCCCCGACTTCTCGGTGACGAGCAGGCGGCCGTCGGGCAGGAAGGCCAGGCCCCAGGGGGCGGACAGGCCGTCATGCAGGGTCACCAGGCGCGGCGCGCCCGCCTCGGTGTCCGCGGGGGCGGCGGGGCTGGCGTCGCCGTCCCCGCCGCAGCCGCCGGCCAGGCCGGCGAGCGCCAGGGTGAGCACGGCGGCCTGGGCGAGGCCGGACACCCGCAGGCGGCGCATGGCGCGGCGCGGCGGGTCACAGCGGGAGGGGGAGTGGGCGTCCATGGCCCTCAGGGTGTCACAGCCCGGGTGTCCGGGTCGGCAGGCGGGCGATGCAGCGCCTGGCGCAGCACCGCGGCCACGCGCTGCACCAGCGGGGCGATCTGCGCCACCGGCACGCCAGCGTAGGACAGCACGAGACCCGGCCGCACCCGCCCCACGCAATACACCGACATGGGCAGCACCGTGACGCCCAGCGCCCGGCACCGGGTGGCCACCGCCTGGTCGTCCACCCCTTCGGGCAGGCCGAGCGCGAGGTGCACCCCGCGCGCACCGCCGAGCACGCGCAGCCGCGTCGGGTCGGCCAGCAGCGCGGGCACCTCGGCCCACAGCGCCTGCACCAGGGCCTCGCGGCGCGCGCCGTACTCGCGGCGCAGGGCCCGCACGTGGGCGGCGTAGTGACCATCGGCCATGAAGCGGGCCAGCGCCAGCTGCACCAGCTGGTCGCCGTCGCGGTAGAAGTCGGCCGAGGCATCGGCGAACACCTCGGCCAGCGCCGGTGGCACGACCAGGAAGCCCACGCGGATGCCCGGGTACATGGTCTTGCTGAAGCTGCCGAGGTAGAGCACCCGGCCGCCGCCATCGGCCGTGTCGGCATCCAGCCCCTGCAGGGCGGGAAAGGGCATGCCGGTGTAGCGGTACTCGCTGTCGTAGTCGTCCTCCACCAGCAGGGTGCCGTGCTGGCGCGCGTGGGCGAGCCATTCCAGCCGGCGGGCCAGCGGCATGACCGCGCCGGTGGGGAACTGGTGCGAGGGCGTGAGGTAGGCCAGGCGCGGCGCGGGCCGCCCGGCGGCCGGCGCGGGCGGCACGGGCAGGCCGTCGTCGTCCACGTCCAGCGGGTGCAGGGCCAGGCCCAGGTCCGCCAGCGCCTGGCTGGCGCCCCAGTAGCAGGGGTTCTCCACCCACACCGCGTCGCCCGGGTCGCACAGCAGGCGGCCGATGAGCTCCAGCGACTGGGCGGTGCTGTCGGTGATGATCACCTGGCGCGGCTCGCAGCGCACGCCGCGCGTGCCGGCCACGTGGCGCGCGATGGCCTCGCGCAGGGCGGGCGCGCCGCCGGGCTCGCCCATGCCCAGCAGCGCGGCGTCGGTGCGCCGCAGCGGCTGGGCCATCAGCCGGTTCCACAGCGCGTGCGGGAACAGCCCGGCATCGAACAACCCGGGACAGAAGGGCTGCTGGCTCCAGAAGCGGTGCAGCGGGTGGTCGCGGAAGTGCTGGCCGCGGGCCGACAGCGTGGGGGGCGGCGCCGGCGGCCAGCGCGGGGCGGCGCGCGACGACCCGGCGGGCACGTGCTCGGGCATCACCCGGCAGGCGTAGGTGCCCGAGCCCTGGCCGGCGACCACGAAACCCTCGGCGCTCAGCTGCGCGTACACGGCCACGAGCGTGTTGCGTGCGACGCCCAGGCGCGCGGCCAGCGCGCGGGTGGCCGGCAGGCGCGCCCCGGCCGGCACGGTGCCCTGCAGCACGGCCTCACGCAGGCCCTGGGTGAGACGGGCGCCCAGCGGCTGGCCGGGCTCACGCGCCAGGCGCGGCGCCAGCCAGTCGGCCAGGGTCTCCAGCAGGTCGCCAGGGGCGCTCGGCCGGGCGCCCGGGGAAAGTGGACCATTCATGTTGGCCTGTATTGGACCACGGTGATGGTCCAATTAGTGCCTATCATGCCGCCATGGACCCGATCCCCCCCCTGCCGAACGTGACCCCCGACGAAGCCCAGGCGGCGCTGGACGCCCTGGGCGCGCGCAGCGTGGAGTGCGTGCTGGGCGATTTCACCGCCGTGGCACGCGGCAAGCGCGTGCACCGCGACGATTTCCTGTCACTCGGTGGCTGCAAGCTGCCCTCGGTGATCTTCGGCCTGACCACCACCACCGGCGAGCCCAAGGGCGTGATCGGCCCCATGCTGCCCGCCACCTACGACGACATGCGCCTGGTGCCGGACCTGGCCACCCTGCGGCCGCGCCCCGGCCGCCCCGGCGAGGCCACGGTGATCTGCGAGCCCACCGGCCGCTGGCATGCCCCGCACTTCGGGCGCGAGATCGATGCGTCCGAGCTCTCGCCACGGGCGGCGCTGCGTCGTGTGGTGGCGGCGTTCGAGGCCCAGGGCCTGCAGGCCACCGTGGCGCCCGAGCTGGAGCTGTTCCTGCTGCAGCGCCACGAGCACGACGGCCAGGTGCACCTGCACGCCCCGGGCGCGCACCCGGCCGCGCCGGCCCGCGAGCGCGCGTGCGAGGCTTTCTCGCTCGAGCGCGTGAGCCACTTCGAGCCCTTCTTCGACGAGCTGTTCGCGGCCTGCGAGGCGCTGGGCATTCCCGCCTGCGGCCACGCCCACGAATCCGCGTACTCCCAGTACGAGGTGAACTTCCGCCCGGGCGCGCCGCTGGCGCAGGCCGACGCGGTGTTCCGCTTCAAGCGCCTGGCGCGCGAGATCGCCGCCCGCCACGGCTTCCTGGCCAGCTTCGCGCCCAAGCCCTTCCTGAACCAGCCGGGCACCGGCATGCACTGGCATTTCAGCGTGCAGCGCACCGGGGCCGAGCGCGAATGGCCGCACCTGTTCGCCCACGAGGACGGCCGCTCCAGCGACAGCCTGGCCCACTTCATCGCCGGGCTGCAGGCGCACACGCCGGCGGCCATGGCCTTCTTCGCCCCGCACGACATGTCGTACGACCGCATCACGCTGTCCGACGCCTCGCCCTCGCACGCCAGCTGGGCCGAGGAGCTGCGCTCGGTGGCCTTCCGCATTCCCGGCTGCGGCCCGGCCGCCCGCCGGGTGGAAAACCGCCTGCCCGGCGGCGACGCCAACCCCTACCTCACCGTGGCCGCCACGCTGGGCATGGGCCTGGCCGGCCTGGCGGCGGCGCAGCCGCCGCACGCGGGCGACGACGAGGCGCACCGCCTGCCGCGTGCGCTGGGCGATGCACTGGACGCGCTGGACCGCAGCGAGACCTTGCGCAGCCTCTTCGGCGCGCCGCTGGTCGACGCCTACCTGGGCGTCAAGCGCCACGAGACCGCCGAGCGCAACGCCTGCACCGACCCGCGCCACCAGTGGGACCTGGTGCACCTGGTCGAGCTGGCCTGACGCCCACCCGCCCGCGTTCCCCCGATTCCTCCCTTTTCCGCACGACAGCCGCCATGTTCAAGAGCAGCCCCCAGCACACCGACACCTACTACGCGGCCACCTCGCGCGCCTGGCAGACCGAGCGGCCGGCGCTCGCCGAATCGATGCAGGCCGACGTGTGCGTGGTGGGCGCGGGCTTCTTCGGCCTGTACTGCGCGCTGGAGCTGGCGCGTGCCGGCAAGCGTGTGGTGGTGCTGGAGGCCAGCCGCGTGGGCTGGGGCGCCTCGGGCCGCAACGGCGGCCAGATGATCATCGGCTTTCCCTGCGGCATGCAGCGCCTGAAGGGCGTGATGGGCCACGAGCGGGCCAAGGAGATGTTCGACGAGTCGCGCCGCGCGGTGCAGCAGATCCGCGGCCTGATGACCGAACACGCCATCGACTGCGACCTGGTGGAGGGCCACCTGGAGGTGGCGGTGCTGCCGCGCCGCGTGGCCGACCTCACCGGCTGGATCGAGGAGTGCCAGACCGAGTGGGGCTACGACCGCCTGACCTTCGTGGACAAGGCCACGCTGCCCAAGTACCTGAACTCGGCGCGCTACCAGGCCGGCATCATCGACCCCGAGGGCGCACACATCCACCCGCTGAAGTACGTGCTGGGCCTGGCCCGTGCGGTGGAGGCGGCCGGTGCGCGCATCTTCGAGCGCACCCGCGTGGAAGGCTACGACGAGCGGCCCGACGGCATCACCGTGCGCCTGGCCGGTGGCATGACGGTGCGCTGCGACCAGCTCGTGCTGGGCGCCAACGCCTACGTGGACCGGGTCGAGCCGCGGCTGGCCTCGCGCATGCTGCCCGTGGGCACCTTCATCGGCGTCACCGAGGTGCTCGGCGAGGCGGTCTGCCGCAGCCTGATCCCGCACAACCACGCGGTGTACGACAACCAGTTCATCCTGGAGTACTTCCGCATGACGGCCGACCACCGGCTGCTGTTCGGCGGCAAGTGCACCTACCTGGGCGGCACGCCCAGCGAGCTGCCGCAGGCGATGAAGACCAACATCCTGCGCGCCTTCCCGGTGCTCAAGGACGTGAAGATGGACTACGCCTGGGGCGGGCACATCGACATCACCATGCGCCGCATGCCCGACTGGGGCCGCCGCGGCGACCGCGTGTTCTGGGCCCAGGGTTTCTGCGGCCACGGCGTCGTGCCCACCCGCGTGGCGGCCACGCTGGTCACCGAAGCCATGCAGGGCAACCCCGAGCGGCTCGACTGGTTCGGCGGCATCGTCAACCCGCCATTTCCGGGCGGCGAGCGCCTGGGCGGCCTGATGCAGGCCGTCGGCATGACCTGGTACCGGGTGCGCGACTTCGTCTGACACGACGGGGCCGTGGCGGCCCCTGCCGCGTCACGCCATGTCGCCCGCGACGAAGGGGTTGTCTGCCTCGTACTCAGCCCGGGTCTTGCGGCGGTGGTCGCCCGACAGGCGCACGCAGGCCATGGCCCGGTCCACGTAGATCTCCGAGCGCAGTGGCCAGTCGTGTGCGGCGTTGAACAGGCCGGGCATGAGCTCGTACTCGGACGGCTCGCCGCCTTCGTCCACGTCGTTGAACCACAGGTGCGTGCCGCATTGCGGGCAGAACGCGCGCTCGGCGAAGCTCGACGAGCGGTAGCGTGCCACCGGCCCGCTCACGGTGACTGCGGCCGCCTCGGCCGAAAAGCACAGGAACAGCCCGCCCGTCCACCGCTGGCACATGCGGCAGTGGCAGGCGCCCACGCGCGTCTCATGGCGGCCGGCGACCGTGATCGTCACGGCGCCGCAGAGGCAGTGGCCGGTCAGGGCCTCGGCACTGGCATGCGCCGCGGGCGTCATGGCTTCAGTCCCCCCAGGTGCACGCCGGGGTCGCCCGCCTTGTCGTGCACCACGTAGGTGGCGTGCACCCGCTGGCCCGAGACGGCCAGGGCCATGCCCGTCAGGAACCAGTCGCCGCGGCTCTTGCGCGGGCCCACCAGGGCCACCGGTGCCGCGAAAGTCGCTCCGCCGTCGCTGGACACGGCCGCCATGGGCTGCCACGGTTCGCCCGGCTGGTCCACCTGCCGGTCGATCCACGACACGACAAGCTCGCCGGCGGCGGTCACGGCCGCGGCGGGGTGGTATTGGGGATGCGCACCCGAGGCATGCACAGGTACATCGGGCCCCCAGCTCCGGCCGCCGTCGACGGACGTGGCCACGCGCAGTTGCGACACCCCGTTCACCAGGGCGGCACGCACGCTGTACAGCCTGCCACGCCATGGCCCGCCCGTGGCATCGGCGGCGAGCACGGGCGGGGTGAAGGGCGAGTTGGGCACCTGGGCGATCTGGCCGCCAGGCTGCCAGGTGCTGCCGCCGTCGGTCGAGGTACTGAGCATCAGGTCGGCATCGGCCCCTGCGCAGTCCGAGACCCCCCAGGCCCGGCACTGGACATACGTCAGGAACAGCCCACCCGCACGGTCGATGGCCAGCGACGGGTACACCATGCGCCCGACCTCGCGGTCGTGCGGCGAGGCGGCCCCCTGATCCCATGTGCGTCCCCCGTCGCGCGAGGCGGTGAAGAAGACGTAGGCCTCGACGTACTCGTTGGTGCTGACCGCCATGACGCCGTACACCGATCCCCGGTAGGCGCTTGCCGGCGAGTTGTCCACCGCCAGCCGCATCGAATGGCCACGGCCGTCGCGGCCATAGCCAGGCGATCCCACGTCCAGGGCGCGCCACGTGGCGCCGGCGTCGGTGGAGCGGTGCATGACGGGGCGGACCCCGCCCTCCCAGGGTTCGGCGGTGCTCGCGGCGTACAGCACGCCACGCTCGTCGAAAGCGAGCTGTGGCGAGTGCAGGTAGTGCGCCGCCATCGCAGGCATGCAGTGCGACAGCCAGTGCCGCCCGTCGTCGGTGGACGTGTGCACCGCCACGGTCGACTTGCAGCTCAGCCCGGGCGAGTCCAGCTGTCCGGAGCTCACGACGAGCAGCGACGCCGGCCGATGTGCCGCCACGCTGACGGCGGCGTACCCGTGCGCGGACACGAGCCGGTCCTTCACCACGCAGGGGTCGGTCCCACACGCCGCGGCGGCCGCCATGGGCAGGATGGCCATGGCAGAGGCGGCCAGCGGGAGGGCGGCGGTGCGCCCTGGGCGCCGTGTCTTGAACCACATCGCGGGGGAGTCCGTTGGGCTGGGCCGCGCACTATAGACGCGGCGGCTGTCGAGGTGACACCCCAAGGTCGGCGGGCGGGCCCCGCCAAGGGCGCGCCACCGAAGCCTGCACGGTGCGCGCGGGCATTGCGGTGGATCAACGGCCCGGTGAATGCCGGGGCTTTCCCGGGGCCGCTTGTGTTGACGCAGGGCGCCGACCGGGTCTGGGCGTTGGAATCGGTCTGCGGTCTGGAATGAGTCCAGATCGTCGCCAGGCGGCCTACCAGGCCAGCGCTGGCGGGATGCTGAAACCACGCAGTCAGGAGTCACCATGTCCCCCCGCTTCGTCCTTCTCGCCGTGGCCGCCGCCGCGAGCCTGGCCACCATGGGCACCTTGCGCGCGCAGGCGGCCGAGCCCATCCAGCCCATCGTGCCGGCGCAGCAGGTCAACCTCGGCATGGTCGAGCTGGGCAAGAAGCTGTACTTCGATCCGCGCCTGTCCAAGTCCGGCTTCATCAGCTGCAACTCGTGCCACAACCTGTCCATGGGCGGCACCGACAACATCAAGACCTCCATCGGCGACAAGTGGCAGCAGGGCCCGATCAACGCCCCCACGGTGCTGAACTCCAGCCTCAACCTGGCCCAGTTCTGGGACGGCCGCGCGGCCGATCTCAAGGCGCAGGCCGGCGGCCCCATCGCCAACCCGGGCGAGATGGCGTTCACCCACACGCTGGCCATCGGGGTGCTCGAGTCCATTCCGGCCTACAAGCGCGAGTTCAAGCAGGTGTTCGCCAAGGACAAGATCGACATCGACCAGGTGACGCTCGCCATCGCCGAATTCGAGAAGACGCTGGTCACGCCCAACGCGCGTTTCGACCAGTGGCTGCTGGGCCGCAAGGACGCACTGACGGCCGACGAGCTGGCCGGCTACAACCTGTTCAAGACCAGCGGCTGCGTGGCCTGCCACAACGGCCCGGCCGTGGGCGGCAATTCCTTCCAGAAGATGGGTGTGGTGGCGCCGTACAAGGCCAGCAGCCCGGCCGAGGGCCGCATCGCGGTGACCGGCAAGGACGCCGACCGCTTCAACTTCAAGGTGCCCACCCTGCGCAACGTGGAGCTGACCTACCCGTACTTCCACGACGGCGCGGCCAACACCCTGCCCGAGGCGGTGGACGTGATGGGCAAGCTGCAACTCGGCAAGACCTTCACCAAGGACGAGAACGGCAAGATCGTGGCCTTCCTCAAGACGCTCACCGGCGACCAGCCGAGCTTCACGCTGCCGGTGCTGCCGCCGTCCAGCGACGCCACGCCGCGTCCCACGCCGTTCAAGTGAGCGCCATGGCCCGCCACGATCCCACCTCCGCGCCCGCGGCGGGCCTGCCCGCCGGGATGCAGGCCCGGCTGCGCGCGGCGGGCATCCAGCCCACGCTGCAGCGTCTGGCCGTGGCCGAGGTGCTGCTCGCCCGGCCGCAGCACATGACGGCCGACCAGGTGCTGGCGGCCGCGCAGCGGCTGCTGCCGGGCATCTCGCGCGCCACCGTGTACGCGGTGCTGCAGCTGTTCACCGAGCGTGGCCTGCTGCGCGAGTTGCCGGTCACCGGCGCGGCCACCATCTACGACTCCAACACCGACCCGCACCACCACCTGGTGGACGTGGAGACCGGCGACGTGCTGGACCTGCCGGCCGAGGCGTTGCAGGTGACCGGCCTGGCCGAGGCGCTGCGCGGCGTGCGGCTGGACGGCGTGGATGTGATCGTGCGGGTGCGCGGGCTGGCTGGCCGTCAGGCGCCGCGGCGCGCGTAGCGCCTGCGCGCGCCCGCGGCGGCGGCGAAGGCCCAGGCCACCGCGGCGAGCACGCACACGATCACCGCGCCGCTGGGCAGGTCGGCCAGTGCCGACAGCGCCAGGCCGGCGCCATAGCCGACTGCGCCGATGGCCCAGCCGGTGGCGTGCCGGCGCCAGCCGGCCAGGTGACGCGTGGCCAGCGCCGGGATGATCAGGCTGCTGAACACCAGGTACACGCCGACCACCTGCACCGAGGCGGTCACGGCCACGGCGAACAGGCCGTAGAAGCCGAAGCGGCCCAGGCGCCGCCCGGCGCCCAGCGCCATCGCGGCCAGCAGCCCGGCCGTCACGGCCGCCAGGGCCTGGATCTGGCCGGCATGCACCCACAGCACCTGGCCCACCAGCAACTCCTGCAGGTGCTCGCCGCCGTGCGGGTTGCCCGCCAGCAGCAGGATGCCGGTGGACGCGGCCAGCACGAACAGCACGCCGATCAGCGCCTCCTGGTGCTCCCCCGCGCGGCGTTCGGTCCAGGTCAGAAGCGCCGCCCCGGCCAGCGCGGCGGCCACCGCGGCCGCCTGCACCGCCCAGCCGCCGTCCGGCAGGCCCAGGGCATCGGCCGCGATCACCCCCAGGCCGGCGATCTGCGCGATCGCCAGGTCGATGAAGACGATGCCGCGGTCCAGCACCTGCGTGCCCAGCGGCACGTGGGTGAGCAGCACCAGCAGGCCCGCCACGAAGGGCAGGCCCAGCAGGCCGATGTCCAGGGCGCTGCCGTCCATGCTCAGGGCGCCGCGGCGGCCTTCAGCCGCGCCACGGTGTCGTCGAACAGCGTGAACAGCGTGCCGGCGCCCTCGGTGCCGCCCACGGTGAAGGGCAGCTTCACCGCGGGGATGCGCGCCTCGCGGCTGAGCCACTCCGAGGGCCGCGGGTCCTGGTAGGCCGCGTACAGCACCGCCTTGGCAGGCGTCGCCTTCAGCGTGCCCCGCACCGATTGCAGGTGCGCCGCGCTGGGCTCCACGCCCGGCTTGGGCTCCAGCACCGCCACTTCCTTCAGGCCCAGCCAGTCCTGCAGGTAGGCGAAGGACGCGTGCTGCACGGCGACGGGCAGGCCCTTCAGCGGCGCGGCCTGCACCTGCCAGCGCGCCTGCGCCTCGCCCCAGCGCCGGGCGAAGTCGGCCTCGCGGCGGCTGTACTCGGCGGCGTTGGCAGGGTCCACCTGCCGCAGCCGCGCCGCCAGGCCGGTGGCCACGGTGGCGATGCGGCGCGGGTCGGTCTGGATGTGCGGGTTGCCGGCGGCGTGCACGTCGCCCTGAGAGCGGTCGGCCGCGGCGGGCACGCCCAGCTTGGTCACGAGGTCAGCCGCCATGAAGTGCCCCGGCTGGCCGGGCTGGATGCGCGGGTTGCCCGACTGCTGCAGCAGCACGGGCAGCCAGCCCGCCTCCAGCTCGGCGCCGGTGCAGGCCAGCAGCTCGGCCTGGCGCGCGCGGGCGAGCAGGCTGGGGCGGGCCTGGATGCGGTGGGGGTCCTGCAGGGCGGTGGTGGCCGACTGCACGTCCACCAACGGGCCGCCCAGCTCCTGCACCAGCGCCGCCCATTCGGGCTCGCAGGCCAGCACCTTCACGGCGGCGTGGGCGCTGGACGGGCCGCCGACCAGGGCCAGGGCGGCCGCCGCCGCGGCGAAGGAGGAACGCAACGAGATCGTCATGTCGAGTCCTTTCGCGTCAGAAGCCGTGCGCGCCGTGGGCGCCCAGGCTCATCTGGTACTGCAGCATCACCTGCGTGTCGTTCACGCCGTCGCGCGAGCGGTCCTGGGCCAGCTGCAGGCGCAGGCGGGCGAACTCGCTGGTGGCGCGTTCCAGCAGCAGGCTGTGGCGCGAGGGGTCGCGGCCGGCCACGGCGTACAGGCCTGCGTTGGCACCGTAGTCGGGCGTGCCGGCGTCCAGGCGCTCCGTGCGCAGGCCCACGCGCCAGCCCGGCAGGAACTGGTAGAGCCCCTGCACATACCAGCCGGATTGGGTGGACGCATAGGCCGCGGCGTCGGCGCCTTCGGGCGCCAGGTCGCCGGTGCGCCGGCTGTGCAGGTACTCGCCCTGCAGCGTCAGGCTGGTGCGCGAGGCGTTGCCGCCCGGTGCCCATTTCCACACCGCGTCGGCCACCCACAGCCGCGTGCGGCCGCTGAAGCTGCTGGCCAGGTCGCTGCCATCGGCCGCGGTGCCCAGCAGTTCCAGGCCGTCGGCGCGCACCTGCATCGCCGACAGGCCCGCCTGCCAGGAGTGGCTGTCGCCCCAGTCGCCACCGGTGTGGGCCGTGGCGGCCACCATGCCGGCGCCGTGCCGGCCGCCGAAGGCGCCGGGAAAGCCGTCGCCGCGGGCCAGCTCCAGGCCGAACTCCAGGTACTGGTCGGTGGGGGCGATCCAGCGCAGCTGCAGGCCGTCGTCGCCGTACTGCGTGCCCAGCATCGCCTGGTAAGCCAGCGGGTTGTCGATGAAGTCCCAGGCGTGGGCGTGCTTGCTGTTCAGGTAGCCGATGCCGGAGAAGAAGCGGCCCGCCTTGAGCGACAGGCCGTGGCCGAGCGCGGTGGTCTGCACGAAGGCCTCCTCCACCTCGACGCCCTCGTGCACGGCCAGCGTGACGGCGCCGCGCCAGAAGGGGTCGACGCTGGCGGAGAAGGTGAGCTCCGTCTCGCCGAGGCCGAAGCCGCGCTCGCCGGGGCCCAGCTCGCCATCGGCGGGCAGCTGGAAGCCGGCGATGCGCCAGGACTCCGGGTCTTCCTGCGTGTGGGTGTAGCCGCCGGACAGCACCAGCGAGACGGCGGGGTTGAACGCGTTGGCGCTGGCCACGGCGGGCGCGGCAGGGGCCAGTGCGGGCGTCGCCGCCGGGGGCGTGGCCGCGGATGGGCCAGCGGCCGGTGCGGCCGCCATGGCGGGCGCCGTGCGCGCCTCGGCGGCCTGCAGGCGCTGCTCCAGGGCACGCAGGCGCGCCTCGTAGTCCTGGCGCAGCGTGTTCATCTCGCGCCGCAGCGCGTCGATGTCGTTGGGGGTGGTGGGCGGGGTCTGGGCGAGCGCGGCGCAGGGCGCCGCCAGGGCGAGCGCGAGGCCCGCGGGCAGAAGCGGATGCATGAAGGGAAAGCTCCGGACAGGATCGACACGCGCTGCCGCCGGGCGCAGGGTGGCCCGGGTGCAGCGAACGGCAGGATCAGGTCGGGAGGCCCGGCGGTGCGCGGCTGAGGTAGGGCGCCGGCGAACGCGCATGGGCGGCGGCGACCGTTGCGGACACCGGCCGGGCGAACGAGACCGCCGGCGGCCGCAGGGCCGCCACATGGCGCACCAAGGGCGCCGCGCCGGTGGCCGAGGGCGAGCCCAGGCACACCACGCAGGCGCCGAGGTGGCTGGCCTTGCCGCGGCCCTCGGCCGAGCCGGCGTCTCCCAGGTGGCCGATCTCGTGCCACGCGCCCGCCGCCTGCGCCAGCGGCAGCAGCACGGCCAGCCACATCAGCCAGGGCAGGCTGAGGCGGCGCAGGGTGGGCAGCAGGGAGCGGGTGGCGCGCATGCGAGCCGCGGATGATACGGCCGGATGGGTGACCACCGGGCAGGCGAGCGGGTCAGAGGGGGACGGGGGCCGTCTCTTCCAGGTGGCGCAGCGGCAGCCGCAGGTGGAACACCGCACCGCCGTCGGGTGCGTTCTCCGCGGCGATGCTGCCGCCGTGCGCATCCATGATCTTGCGGCAGATCGCCAGGCCCAGCCCGGTGCCGCCGGAGCCGTCCTTGGTGGCGCTCGACTGCACGAAGGCGTCGAACACCTTGTCCAGCTCCGCCGGGGGGATACCGGGGCCCTGATCGCGCACGGTGAAGTGGATGTCCGCGCGCGACAGGGCTTCTTCCGGGTCGGCCGGTCGTTCGATCTCGCCGCTCACCGCCACCACGGCGCCGCGTGGCGAGAACTTCACCGCGTTGGCCAGCACGTTGCGCAGCACCTGCTGGAAGCGCAGCGGGTCGACCTTCGCCACCAGCGGAATGTCGGACAGGTGCAGCTCGACCGACACGCCGCGCTGCGCACACTGCGGTGCCAGCTCGCGCACCACCTCGCGCGTGGGGGCGCGCAGGTCGATGCGCTCCAGATGGAAGGTGCCGACCGTGCTTTCGATCTTGGCCACGTCGAGCAGGTCGTTCACCAGGGCCAGCATGCGCTGACCTGCGGCGAGGATGTCGGTGAACAGGGCGTGCGCGAACTCCGGCGTGGGTGGCCGCATCAGGCCCAGCTCGGAAAAGCCGGTGATGGACTGCAGTGGCGTGCGCAGCTCGTGGCTGATGTTGGCGATGAACTCCGACTTGGCGCGCGAGGCGTCCTCGGCGATGTCGCGCGCCTCGCGCGTCGCCCGCTCGGCCTCGTGGAACTCGGTCACGTCCACGATGGCGTTCAGCACGGCCGGTCGGCCGTGGTCGGCACCCGGGACGAGCACCTTGGACACGCGCACCTCCCGGCGCCGGCCGTCCGCGAGGGTGAGGGTCGTCGGGTAGGACACCTCACCCCCATGCTCGAGCAGCCGGGCGTCATGCGCGTCGTGGATCGACGACTGTTCGGGAGGCAGGTACCGTTTCGCCTGCTGCCCCAGCACGTCTTCCCTGCGCCGGCCGGTGAGTGCCTCCCAGGCCTTGTTGACGCTCAGGTAGCGGCCATCGGCGTCCAGGATGGACAGCGGCACGGGGCTCACTTCGAGCAGCCGCGCGTTCAGGGACCGCTGCATCTCCAGGTGCTGCTGGGCCTGCCAGGCCTCGGTCACGTCCTGCAGGCTGCCCACGAAGCCCGCCTCACCGCCGGCCGCGTCCAGCGGTGCCAAAGCCAGCGCGAAGCGCCGCTTGCCGGTGCCCAGGCCGATGCGCACGTGCACGCTGCGCACCGTGCCCGCGCCGGCGGGGGTGAACAGTTCACGCACGGCGGCGCGGTCGGGGCCCACGAAGACCTCCGCCAGCGGATGGTCCATCACGTCGGCCTGCACCACACCGGTGAGCGCTTCCCAGCGTGGGCTGACATACCGCACCACGCCGTGCGCGTCGGTGCGCAAGATGGCCTCGTGCAGGCTGCTCACCAGCACGCGCAGCTCGTGTTCGCGGCGCGCCATGCTGGCCTGCACGCGGCTGAGCGCCCCGCCCACCGCGGCCCGCGCGCGCTGGCTGCGCCAGGCCAGCCAGGTGAGCGCGACGATCAGGGCCAGGCTGGGCAGGCCGCCCATCCACAACGGGCGGATGGCGTCGTGCCATTGCGCGTCGAGCAGGCGCTGCGGCCGCTCGACGAACGCGACGAGGGGGTAGGGGCGCGATGCCCGGAACGCGGTGATCTGCGTCTGCCCGTCGACGCCTTCGCCGACGAAGGTGGCGTGCTCGATGTCGGGCAGGTAGCGCGAGAAGATGGCATGGGTGCGGATGTCGCTGCGGGGCCGCAAGGCCGCGGGCAGCGTCTGGCCGCTGCCGGCCTGGGCGATGAGCACCTGGCCCTGCCAGCTGGCCAGCACGGTGCGCACACCCGACTCCGACACCGCCAGCCGCTGGAAGCCCACCAGCGACGATGGGTTGACCAGCGCCACGAGGTACGCACCGGCGAACGCGCCCTGGTGGACGCGATGCACGCACGGAATGAAACCCACCCCGGTGGTGTCGACCGTGGCGGCCACGCGCCCCCCGGCCGTGAGCTCGGCGAAATCTTCCAGCTGCCGGCCGGGCAGCCAGCCGCCGATGGGCTCGCCGCGTTCGGGCACGATCAGCGACAACGACACCTGCCGGCCCTCGTCCGCAGGGTGGCTGCTGGCGACCACGCGGCCGTTGGCATCCAGCAGGGCCACGGCGCGCACGTACGGCAGCGCCACCAGGGCCTGAGACATCGCGCGCCGCAGGGCGTCCGTGCCCGAGGTCTCCGCCACGCCGGCCAGGCCCGCCAGGGCCGCGGTGGTGGCCTCGAAGCTGCGGGTCGCATGGTCCTCCAGCACCCGGGCGAGGAGTTCGGAGCGGTCGGTTTCCCGCCCCATCAAGTCGGTTCGTTCGCCCCAGGCGCGCCAGCCGAGGGCCACCAGGCCGATCACGGCCAGCAGCACGCCCACGAGCAGTGCGCTGCCGCCCGGCATGGCCACGATGCGTGCCAGCCAGCCCGTCGCCTCCGCGGGGGCTGCGGCAGCCGGTGGCGGAAAGGGTGGGGGAGGTACACCGGGTCCGGGCGGTGGTGGCGGGCGCAGCATCAGCGCAGGATGATGGGCAGCAGCCCGTGTCGGCGGGCGGCGGCTTCCAGCCGGCCGTCCTGCTGCACGCGCTGCACGAACGCGTCCACGGTGCTCAGCCAGGCGTCGTCACCCGGCCGCACGGCATACGCGTAGGGCAGCACATGGAACGGCTGCGGCGGCGAAATCAGCTGCGCCCAGTCCGCGTTGTCCAGCAGGCGCCGGCTGTAGGGGTAGTCGGTCATGAACACGTCGATGCGGCCCGCCTCCAGCTCGCGCTCGCGGGTCGCCGGTGGCTTGATCGACACCATCCGGGCGCGCTTGAGCCGCTCGGCCATCACCGGCTCCATGAATGTGCCGGCCTGCACACCCACGGCGACCCCGGCCTGATCGATGTCGGCCCACTGGCGCACGGTGGACGAACCCTTGGTCGTGATCGCGAAGATGTCGCTCTGCAGGTAGGGGCGCGTGAAGCGCAATGCCTCCTTGCGCTGCGGGAGGATGCCCACGGCGAACATCGCCACGTCGCAGCGCCCCTCGACCAGGTCCGGCACCAGGCTGGGGAAGGACGAGTCGACGTACTGCAGCTTCACCCCCAGGTCGGCGGCGAAGGCGGCCGACAGCTCGATGTCCAGCCCACTGAGCGTGCCGGTGCGGGGGTGGCGGTAGGTGATGCCGTAGTAGTCGGGCCAGATGCACACCCGCACGCTGCGCTGGCCGAGCACACGTTCGAGCACGGGGCCGGCCTGGGCGGCAGGGCAGGCGAAGCCCCAGGCCGACACGGCGGCGGCCAGCAGGGCGGCCGCCCGGCGGGTGAAGGAGGTCAATCGGCGGTCGGGCATCGGGTCAGTTCCACTGGGTTCGGCGGGCAGGCCACAGGTCTTCTCTGGACAGCGGCTCGCGGTGCACGTGGTCGATGAGCTGGGCCACGGTCAGGCCTTCGAGGATCAGGCGTTGGCGCAACGCGAGCAATTCGTCGAAATGGACCAGCACGGTACGGCCCACGCGCGGGTCGAAGGCGCGGCCCACCTCCGCTTCGATCATGGCTTGCACCTGGGGCACCGGCATGGCGGCACGGTACACCCGGTCCATCAGCAGGGCGTCCAGGAAGTCGACCACCGACACGATGCGGGCCGACAGGGGGATCTCCTCGCCGGCCAGGCCATGCGGGTAGCCACGGCCGTCGTACCGCTCGTGGTGGTGCCCGGCGATGTCGGCCGCCATGCGGAACAGCGGCACCCGCGAGTTGCCCAGGATGCGCGCGCCGATCTCGGCATGGCGGTTCATGACCTGGCGCTCCTCGGGGGTGAGCGGGCCGGGCTTCTTGAGCACGCTGTCGGGGATGCCGATTTTGCCGATGTCGTGCATGGGCGCTGCCTTGCGCAGCAGCTGGGCGAAGCCGGGGCGCTCCCCCATCAGGCTGGCCACGCGCTCGGCGAGAAAGCCGATGCGCAGCACGTGTTCGCCGGTGTCGTCGTCCTTGAACTCGGCGGCCAGGCTCAGGCGCAGCACTGCCTCGTAATGCGCCCGCGAGGCATCCGCCAGCGCGTCGTTGCGCTCCTGGTACATGCGGGCCAGGTCGTGCAGCATGCGCTCCATCTGCGCGGAGGGGCCGCCCGGAAAGACGGCCGCCTCCACGTCGTCGTCCAGCGCGACCGGGCGGGCCGGTGGCAGGGAAAAGTCCATCGCGCTCATGCGGACACCCCCAGCTGCTCCACGAGCTGCAGCAGCGTCAAGGGGCTGAAGGGTTTCACCACGTACTCGTCGGCGCCCGCGGCCAGGCCGGCCGAGCGGTCGGCGCTGCCGCCCCGCGCCGTCAGCAGCACCACACGCGTGCCTGCGAGGGACGGGTCCGCCCGCAGCTGGCGGCAGGTCTCCAGGCCATCCATGCCGGGCATCATCACGTCCAGCAGCACGATGTCCGGCTTCCATTGCCGTGCGGCTTCCAGACCGATGCGGCCGTCCACCGCCTCCATGATCTGGTGCTGCTCGAACTCCAGCGTCAGGCGCACCAGGCGACGGATGTCCGGGTGGTCGTCGATGATCAGTACCTTGCTCATATCTGTGCACTCCAGTTTCATTTATATCATATTTGAAGATGATACAGGCGCCGCCCTTGGGGGGAACGGCCTGGGCACGAGGTGCGAAGTGATAAAATGCGCAGCTTGAGGGAGCACGCCTGCGCATGAGCCAGAACGACACCACCTACTCCACGCTGGAGGCCGCGCGGCTGCTGGGCATGGCCGTGCGCTCGGTCCAGCTCATGGTCGACCGCGGCGAGCTGCAGGCCTGGAAGACGCCCGGCGGGCATCGCCGCATCGACCGCGCCTCGCTCGAGTCGGTGCTGCGCGCGCGTGGCAAACCGGGGCTGCCGGCGGCCGCGGCCGGGGCCGCCGCCGCACCGGCAGCGCAGGCGGTGGCTGCCGCGCCCGATCGACCGCGCGTGCTGCTCATCGAGGATTCCGTGCACTTCCAGAACCTCGTGCGGCTGCTGGTGCAGCGCCACTTCCCCGACGTGGACCTGCACGTCGCCTCCGACGGCATCGCCGGGCTGGCCATGTGCGGCCAGTTGCAGCCGCAGGTGCTGCTGGTGGATGTGCTGCTGCCCGGCATCGACGGGGCCACGCTGATCACCAGCCTGCGCTCGCAGCCGTTGTTTGCCACCAGCCGGCTCATCGTGGTGACCTCGCTCGACGAGGCGGGCCGCGCGCCCTATGCCTTCGCGCTGCAGGGCCTGCCCGTCGTGCACAAGCCCCAGCTGGCGCTGGAACTGCCTGGCCTGCTGCGGGCTGCGCTCGACCACGCCGGATGAACGAGACCCCGCCCCGGGTGCTGCTGGTGGAGGACGATGCCTCCATCGCCCGCTTCGTGCAGATGGCCACGGCCGACATGCCGCTGCGCCTCGAGGTGGTGGCGTCCGTGGCCGCGGCGCGCGCCGCCCTGGCCGCCGAGCCCGCGGCGCTGGTCATGACCGATCTGATGCTGGGCGGGGAATCCGGCGTGGCGCTGCTTCAGTGGCTGCATGCCGAGCCGGCCCGGCGGGCGGGGGCCCGGCTGGTGGTCTTCAGCGCCGGCCTGACAGAAGCCGTGCGTCGCCAGCTCGACGGGCTGGACCTGTGGCGTGTGCTGGGCAAGCCGGCGCCGCTGGCGGCGCTACGCAGCTGCATCGAAGAGGCGCTCGCCGCCGGGCCGGCCGGGGTCTCGATGCCTGCCGCACCCGTGGACACCGGCGTCGCCCTGTCCGCCCGGGCGCGCGCACTCGAGCGCTTCGGCGGAGACGCGGCCCTGTTCGACGCCTACCGGGCCGGCTGCCTGGCGCAGTTCGCCAAGGACCTGGCCGAGGGGGATGCCGCGGTCGCGGGGGGGCACCTGCCCGTGCTGCACCACCTGGGGCACTCGCTGAAGTCGGTGCTGCGCCTGATCGGCGAGGACCCGGCTGCCGAGGACGCGGCCGCGCTCGAACGC
>JACRBA010000013.1 GCA_016213265.1 Burkholderiales bacterium
AGGCCGCCCTGCAGATGGCGCAGGAGATCGGCTACCCGCTGGTGGTGCGCCCGAGCTACGTGCTGGGCGGCCGCGCCATGGAGATCGTGCACGGCGACAAGGACCTTGAGCGCTACATGCGCGAGGCGGTGCGCGTGAGCGAGAAGTCGCCGGTGCTGCTGGACCGCTTCCTGGACGATGCCATTGAAGTCGACGTCGATTGCATCAGCGACGGCACCGACGTGATGATCGGCGGCATCATGGAACACATCGAGCAGGCGGGCGTGCACTCGGGCGACTCGGCCTGTTCGTTGCCGCCGTACTCGCTCTCGGCTGCCCTGCAGGACGAGCTGCGCCGCCAGACCGCGCTGATGGCCAAGGCGCTGAAGGTGGTGGGCCTGATGAACGTGCAGTTCGCCATCCAGGGCGAGGGCGACGAATCCGTGGTGTACGTGCTGGAGGTGAACCCTCGCGCCTCGCGCACGGTGCCCTTCGTGTCCAAGGCCACCGGGCAGCCCCTGGCCAAGATCGCCGCGCGCTGCATGGCGGGCCAGCGGCTCAAGGACCAGCGCGGCCGCGACGGCCAGCCGCCGCACGAGGTGGTGCCGCCGTACTTCAGCGTGAAGGAAGCCGTCTTCCCGTTCAACAAGTTCCCGGGTGTCGACCCCATCCTCGGCCCGGAGATGCGCTCCACCGGCGAGGTGATGGGCGTGGGCTACAGCTTCGGCGAGGCCATGCTCAAGAGCCAGGTCGGCGCGGGCTCACGCCGGCCCACCAAGGGCACGGTGGTGATCACCGTGAAGAACGCCGACAAGGACCGCGCGGTCAAGGTCGCCGGCGACCTGGTGGATCTGGGCTACCAGGTGGTGGCCACCAAGGGGACCGCGGCGGCCATCGCGGCGGCGGGCGTGCCCGTGAAGGTGGTCAACAAGGTCAAGGATGGCCGGCCGCACATCGCCGACATGATCAAGGCCGGTGAGATCCAGCTCGTCTTCACCACCGTGGACGAGACCCGCACCGCCATTGCCGACTCGCGCTACATCCGCACCGCCGCACTGGCCAACCGGGTGACCTACTACACCACGATGGCCGGCTGCGAGGCCGCGACCGAAGCGCTTAAGCATTCCACCGATCCGCGGGTGCTGTCGCTGCAGGAACTGCACGCCGCACTGGCCTGATCACGCCGCCTGTCGCGGCAGGCGGCCCTCGGGTTGCGCCGGGGCTTGCACGCCCGCCAAACTCCTCTAAACTCCTGGTAAAGCGCGCCTTCCCGGCGCGTTTTCCTTTTTCTCCAGCACCTGTCATGACCACGATCCCCCTCACCAAACGCGGCGCCGAGAAGCTGAAGGAAGAACTGCATCGGCTCAAGACCGTGGAGCGCCATGCGGTGATCCAGGCGATCGCCGAAGCGCGCGCCCAGGGCGACCTGTCCGAGAACGCGGAGTACGACGCCGCCAAGGACAAGCAGGGCTTCATCGAAGGCCGCATCCTCGAGATCGAGGGCAAGCTGGCGGCCGCGCAGATCATCGACCCGGCCACGGTGGACGCGGGCGGCCGCGTCGTCTTTGGTGCCACCGTGGAGCTCGAGGAAGAGGAGTCCGGCGCCCAGGTCACGTACCAGATCGTGGGCGATGACGAGGCCGACCTGAAGCTGGGCCTGGTGTCCATCAGCTCGCCCATCGCGCGCGCGCTGATCGGCAAGGAAGTGGGCGACGTGGCCGAGGTGCGGGCGCCCGGTGGCGTCAAGAGCTACGAGATCGTGGCGGTGCGCTACCAGTGAACGCGGCCTTGGCCTCGGTGGACTGGCCCGAGCGCGCGCGCCGGCTGCTGCCGGGGCCGTGGGCGGGTGTGTTGCTGTGCATCGCGCTCATCGCCACGCCGGCACCGTTCGCCACACTGGCACAGGCCGATGCAGGGCGCGTGGTGGCGCGCATCTTCGCCGTGGAGGCCCCGGTGAGCCTGCTGATCGGCGGCGCACTGCTGCTGCTGGAGCGCCGGGCTGCACGGGGCGGGGCAGGCGTCGCGTGGACTTGGCCCATGGGGTTGGCCGCCGTGGCCCTGTTCTGCACCGTGGCGGGCTACTATGGGATCCAGCCGATGCTGGCCGCGGCGCGGGCCGGGCAGAGCGCCTGGACCTTCGGCCAGTTGCACGCACTGAGCCTGGCCCTGTTCGGTGTGAAGACCCTGGCAGTGGCCGCACTGGCTTGGCGCCAGGCGGGTGCGATCAGCCCTGGGCCCGCTTCTTGACGCTGGTGGCGCGCGCCTTGGCGCGCTTGATCTGGCCCCCGGCGGTGACCCGCTGGTTGCCCATCACCGTGACCTTCTTCACCGTGGGCCGGTGGGTGCCGCTCTTGGAGAAGGTGACCAGCTTGACAGTGCGCGGGCCGGGGCGACGGTCTTCCTTCTCGGGGGCGGCCTTCTCGGGCAGCGGGCGCCACAGCACCAACAGCTTGCCGATGTGCTGCACCGGGGCGGCGTCCAGCCGGTCGGCCAGCTCGGCCAGCGCGGCCTCGCGGGCGGCGCGGTCGTCTGAGAACATGCGGATCTTGATCAGCCCATGCGCCTTGAGGGCGGCATCGGTCTCCTTCACGATGGCGGGGGTGAGGCCCTCGGCACCGATCATCACCACCGGTTCCAGGTGGTGGGCTTCCCCGCGCTTGGCCTTGCGGTCGGCGGGAGTCAATTCAATGGCGGACATGCGCGCATTATCCCGTCCCGCACTCCTTTGCTTCCCGGTTGTTCCATGAAGATCAAGACAAAGAGCAAGAAGGTCAACAAGGCCTGGCTGCACGACCACCTGACGGACCCCTACGTGAAGATGGCCCAGAAGGAGGGCTACCGCGCCCGGGCGGCCTACAAGCTCAAGGAGATCGACGAGGCGCTGTGCCTCGTGCGCCCGGGGCAGGTGGTCGTCGACCTGGGGGCGGCGCCCGGGGCCTGGAGCCAGTACCTGCGCCGGCGCTTCGCCCCCAAGGTGGCGGGCGTGGGGGGGGCGGCCACGGGTGAGCTGGACGGGACCATCATCGCGCTGGACCTTCTCGAGTTCGAGCCGATCGACGGCGTCACCTTCATCCAGGGCGACTTCCGGGAAGACGAGGTCATGCACCAGCTCGAGGCGGCCCTGGGTGGCCGGCCCGTGGATCTGGTCGTGTCCGACATGGCGCCCAATCTCTCGGGCATCGCCTCATCGGACTCCGCACGGGTGGCGCATCTGGTCGAACTCGCCGTGGATTTCGCCACCCGCCACCTGAAGCCCGATGGGGCGCTGGTGACCAAGGTGTTCCACGGCAGCGGCTACAGCCAGCTGGTCGAATTGTTCAAGCGCGAGTTTCGTGTGGTGAAGCCGATCAAGCCCAAGTCGTCGCGCGACAAATCCGCGGAAACCTTTCTCGTCGGCCTGGGTCTCAAGCACCCGGCGCCGCGCGGGTAAGCCCCACTGGACATGCCGGGACGGTCCCTTCGCGCCGCCGTGGGTATCCCGTATCGGTGTCGGGGCCCACATCTTGACTGCACTAGAATCGGCCCCATATGCCTCGCATGGCGCGCCCGTGGGCGGGTGGGCCATGTCCCAGAGGTTCGAGCAAAGGAATTACGGTGAACAATCAGTGGATGTCGAAGGTCGCCGTCTGGCTGGTGATCGCCTTGGTGCTGTTCACCGTCTTCAAGCAATTCGACAAGCCGCGCGCCAATGAACAGGTGACCTACACCCAGTTCATGGAAGACGCCAAGCAGGGGCGCATCAAGCGTGTCGAGGTGCAGGGGCGCAACCTCAAGGTCACCCCCAACGAAGGCATGCCGTTCACCATCTCGTCGCCCGGCGACCTGTGGATGGTGGGCGACCTCATGAAGTACGGCGTGCAGGTCTCCGGCAAGCCCGATGAAGAGCCCTCGCTGCTGCAGACCCTGCTGCTGTCGTGGGGCCCGATGTTGCTGCTCATCGGCGTGTGGATCTACTTCATGCGCCAGATGCAGGGCGGCGGCAAGGGCGGCGCGTTCAGCTTCGGCAAGTCCAAGGCGCGCATGCTCGACGAGTCGAACAACACCACCACCTTCTCCGACGTGGCCGGCTGCGACGAGGCCAAGGAAGAGGTCAAGGAACTGGTCGATTTCCTGAAGGATCCGCAGAAGTTCCAGAAGCTGGGTGGGCGCATTCCGCGGGGTGTGTTGCTGGTCGGGCCTCCGGGCACCGGCAAGACGCTGCTGGCCAAGGCCATCGCCGGCGAGGCCAAGGTCCCGTTCTTCTCCATCTCCGGCTCCGACTTCGTCGAGATGTTCGTCGGCGTGGGGGCGGCCCGTGTGCGCGATATGTTCGAGCAGGCCAAGAAGAGCGCGCCTTGCATCATCTTCGTCGACGAAATCGACGCCGTGGGGCGCCACCGTGGCGCCGGCCTGGGCGGCGGCAACGACGAGCGCGAGCAGACCCTCAACCAGATGCTGGTGGAGATGGACGGCTTCGAGACCAACCTCGGCGTGATCGTGATGGCGGCGACCAACCGGCCCGACATCCTCGACCCCGCGCTGCTGCGCCCGGGCCGCTTCGACCGCCAGGTGTACGTGACGCTGCCGGACATCCGTGGCCGCGAGCAGATCCTCAACGTGCACATGCGCAAGGTGCCCGTGGGCACCGACGTCAAGGCCGACATCATCGCCCGTGGCACGCCTGGCTTCTCCGGCGCCGACCTGGCCAACCTGGTGAACGAGGCGGCCCTGCTGGCGGCGCGGGAGAACAAGAAGTACGTGGATATGGGGGACTTCGAGAGCGCCAAGGACAAGGTCCTGAT
>JACRBA010000132.1 GCA_016213265.1 Burkholderiales bacterium
ACTGCGACGGGTGCTCGCTGCGATGCTCCAGCACCATGCGCACGGCACGCTCGCGCACCTCGGGGGAAAACTTCGGGGACTTCTTCATGGCTCCATTCTCCAGAGTTGGAGCCTCCGTCAAACCCGGGGCGGTTCACTTCGAGCATCTGCACCGACAGCGCCTGATGGTTCAGCGAGACATGGTAAAGCTCGGACTGCAACTGCTCTGTGATCTCGACGGCGTCGGGCTGCGACGGGATCACGTAGACCTGTGCCAGCAGGGCTTCGCGCTCAGCCTCCTCCAGTGCCAGGTAGGCCTCGAAAGCCGGCTTGAGCTCGCTGTTGGTGGAACTGGTCGCTGCATGCTTGAGTCGCTTGGCGGCCTCAGCCACGTCGCGGTCGCGGCCCTCGATACCCAGGGCGCCGCATGCGCTTCCGGGCGCGGCCGCAGCGGTGGTGATCAGGAAACGCGCTGTGCCAAGCGGAATATCACCGCTGGCCAGGCCCACCAGCCAGACGCGCAGCGTCTTCCACAGCTCGGCACTCAGATCGGTCAGGGTCGCAGCCGCCTTCAGCGAATGTTTGGCCTGCAGCACCGCCAGCGGTTCTCCGCCAACTTCGAAACTCACGTCGTCCAGTGTCTCCAGGCTCACAACGAAGTCGCTGGTACGGCTGCGCCGGATTGCCCACAGCAGGGCGAGCCGGACCTGGTACAGGTAGCCCACCATCGACGGGGCGGCGCCGAAGGTGGAGATGCTGGGCGGGATCATGGTGGACGCCTCCTGTCCTGAATTCGAGCTACGCCACCGCAACGCGAGGCACGCCGGCCTTGTCGAGCAATTCGTAGAGCGGCGCGACCTTCGTTCGCTGGCCGCGCTCGGGCGAGTAGGTGAAGATCACCCGCTGCTTGGCGCGGGTGAATGCGACAAAGAATCCGGCCGTTGCATCGACCGGGTCCTGGGTGTAGCTCCACCAAGCATCGTCATCGAGCCCAACGAAAATGACGGTGTGATACTCCAAGCCTTTGCTCTTGTGCAGAGTCATCAGGGGGAGCGCGTTGGCACCCTCATACGCGTCCAGTGCTGCACGCCAGTCCTGTGCTTGGGCGGCGCTGGCCAGCAGGTGCAGAACGACGCTGCTCTCCACCTCGGCGAACCAGTTTCCCTGGCCATACGGCGCATGCGCGGCGACTAAGGAACTGGGATCCAGGAACGCCAGCACTGCCTGGACCATGGACCGGGCTTGTGCTTCGGTGGACGGGGGATGTGGATGCAGTCGGACAAACCCACTGGCGAAGTCATCTAGATCGCGGGCCAGCGCGCGCCGGGCCCGATCGTCGGTGGGGTCAGTGCCGCGCAACTCGGCCAACGCATACTGAGCCTCGCTCCAACTCGATCCACCGCGTGCGGCGCAGGCCAGGCGCAGCATCACGAGCACCAACTGCGAAAGCGGCTCCGTCAGCAACTCCTGCAGCATCTGGCTGCCGACATAAGCGGCTTCGTTGCGGACAGGGATGCCGGCTGCCGCGAAAGCGGGCGTCAGCACTTGGGCATAGTCCTCGGCCTTCTGCCGGACCAGCAGCACGAAATCTGTGGGCTGCAGCCCGTGTTCGCGCATTTGCGCCGCGACGTAGGTTGCCAGCCTGCTGGCCTCTGCGCGTGTACTGGAGAAGTCCCAGATGGAACAGCAGGCGTCGGAGATGGCTGATTTGGCCTTGGATTCGGGGCGTGCTGCACTCGCGTCCAGGGCCAGCGCCAGCACGTGCTGAATACGGACCAGTTCGGGCGATGAGCGGTAGTTGCTCAGCAGCGGGATGCGCTTCGCAGCAAAGGACCGATCAAAGGCACCGAATGGATCATCCATCGCGAGCGCGAAGCGCATGATCTGCTGCTTGTTGTCGCCCACGGCCGTCATGACCGTCGAGGTGCCGAGGAAGATGGTCTGCACCAGGTCGAGTTGGGCTTGCGTGGTGTCCTGGAATTCATCCATGAACACATGCGAATAGGTCAAAGCCAGGGCATGGCGTACCGCTGCGTTGATGCGGACCAAGAGCTCGGCCAGGCGGCTGAGCATGGGGAAGGACAGGTAGCTGCGCTCGGCACTGCGCAACTGATGATCCCAAAAGCGCTGGCCTGCCCAGTGGCCGGCCGTGGTTGTGGGCCAGCCGGCTTCCGGCAGGGGCCCGTCCAGGACATGGCGCCGCTCGAACGCGATGGCCGGGATGGTCTGAACGGCTGCGGCTCCGAACGGGTTGTCCTGCGCCTGCCCCGCACGTCGCAGGAAGTCGGCCCAGTAGGCCTTCTTCGGAAACAGGATGCCGTAGTCGGCGGTCGGCCGCCAGCGGTCCGGCAGCGCTTGGCCGAAACGATCGACAAGGCTTTTGGCGAATGCGTCGAACGTCAGAGAGTCGAAGCGCCTTGCGTGATCCGCGTGGCAGCGCTGGCGCACGCGGCTGGACAGATTGCGAGCCGCGTCGCGCTTGAAGCTAGGGCCTGTTAACACATCCGAAGTCCATCAGCCACAAGAACGAAGCTGATGAAGCCCAGGAACATGAGATCGAGCTTCTCGAAGCGCGAGAAGATCCGGCGATAGCCCTTGAGCCGGCGGAACAAGCGCTCGACCTCATTCCGGCGTTTGTACATCTCGCGGTCGTACTCCCAAGGTTCGATCCGCGTCTTCATCGGTGGCACCACCGGCACGAACCCCAGATCCAGGGCCAACTGCCGCGTCTCTTTGCCTTCGTAAGCTCGGTCCATCAACAAATGCACCGGCCTGCTGGTCGGCCCAAGACTGCTGAGCAGGCGCCGACCTTCGGGAGCGTCGTGTGCCTGCCCAGGCGAGAGGCAGAACGTCACAGCCGTTCGAGCATCCGCGGCAACCATATGAATCTTGGTGTTCCATCCCCCTCGGGACTTTCCGATGGACTGCGGGCCGTTTTTTTTAGTGCTCCAGTGCCGTCGGGATGGACCTTGATGCTGGTGGAGTCCAGCGATACCGCTTCGATCTTGATGCGCACGACCTGGGCCCGCTGCAACTCCTCGAACATGCGATCAAGTACCCCGGCCTTGGTCCAGCGGTTCATGCGCGTGTAGATGGTGTGCCAGTTGCCAAACCGCTTGGGCAGTCCGCGCCACTTGCAGCCATGCTCGGCCACATAGAGGATCGCATTGACCACTTGCAGGTTGCTCAGGCTAACGTTGCCACGCTGCTTGGGCAGACAGTGTTCAATCGTGGCGAATTGCTCGGGTGTGATCTCCATGCCCCAGAGTATCCGCCGCAATGAACGCAATCGCTATTAGTGTTAACACGCCCTAATCGCAAGGATGCGTTGCGGGGCGGGGGATGCGCCGGTTTGCAAGAGAAAGGCCGCCCGCTGCGCCAGCAACTCCGTCTTTCCGGCGCCCGGTCCGGCAAGCACCGAACAATGCTCGCTGGAGCGCACTACAGTCAGCGCATTCGGCTCAAGGCTGTCAACGCCCACCGGCAGCCAGTCGGCCGCTGGGATGCGCCACGGCGGCAAGGCCATGCTCACAGCTGTGACACCTCCGCGGCAATGTGCTGCAGCACCCGCTGGAGTACCGGTGGCATGCCGGCACGCAATGCGGGCAGATCGATGTGCGTCAGGGCGCGCAGGTGAGTGGCGGGCTTGCTTTGAGTCAGGAAGTGATAGCGATAGGCGGCCATGTGAGCGCAGAAAGGCTGCGCGTTACCGGTGTAGCCGGTCAGGCCGGGTCCCGCCCTTCCCAGAACCACCTCGGCGGCAGCCTCGTTGGTCATGCGCGGTCCCGTCCCCTCGATGGTGGCTGCATAGGCGGCTGGGAAGGCGTGCAGCATGGCCAGATCGAGATCCAAGGGCCAAGAGAAGAAGACCGATGACGAGCGCTGCAGATAGTCGAGCCAGCCTTCGAGATTCGCACCGTCCCACGTATCCATCGTTGCCAGACACTCGTCGGTCAGGATTGAGCCGTCAGACAAGGCCAGGATCTGCTCACGAGGCGTTCCCAATGCAAGCAGTTGCTGCAGCGCGTTCTTGACGCGGCCATAGCCACCGCCGTCGCGCCCGAGGTCCAGGTCGAGCAGAGTCGCATACGGAATTCCCAGTCCCTTCAACAACCTCCAGAAGTGGTTCACATGGCGACCACCGAGCGGCACGATGGCCACGAAGGACGGATCAACCAGGAGGTCCAGGGCCTCGGCCAGCCGAGGCAGCACTATGCGCTCGGAGTCACCTTCGACCAGCAGAACGAAACGCGCGAAGTACAGCTCAGGAAAGGCCAGGAAGGCATTGCGGACGAACTTGATCGCCTCGACGCTTCCGGTGGGCACCGGGATGTGCTGGACGGTCGACGTACCGCTGGCCGCATCACGTCTGCAGTAGCGCACGTCCTCGGGCGGGATGCGCCCGAGCACCGAGGGCGCATGGCTGCTGACGAAGGCCTGCCCGGCACCAGTCTCCACGAGACTACGGATTTGCTTCAGGATCCGTGACAGGTAGTACGGAGTCACGTGGTTCTCCGGCTCCTCGACCGCAAAGAGGGTCAGGGCAGGCACGCTGAGCTCCTCGGAGCGGAACCCCTCGATCCGGCCTGCCACCGCAGCCCGCTCCACATCGAACACGGCCGCCGCCAACGCGAAATAGAAGAGGGACTGCTGCCCGTCGCTCAAGGCTTCCAGCCCACGGTCCTGGCCCGCCGGGCCGCGCTTGAACATCACACCGATGCGCGCGATGACTTCCTCGAAGCGTCGGCTCGTCAAGCTGAGCTCCGGCGCGCAGTCGATGTCGCCCTCGTGCAGGGCGTCCCAGCGATGGGACAGGGCTTGGCTGATCGCCTGGATGGCCTTCTCGCCACCAAAGGCAGTCGTCAGTTGTTCCGTGGCGGCATTGACCGCTGACTGCGTCCCTGCCGACCACTCGATCGCCCTGAGCAGCCGAGCGGCCAGAGCTCCTGTCGTGGCGCGGATCTGCGTAGCTGCATCGCGGCTGGCCGGTGTGTAGAACAACTGGATCAAGCCACGGTCAGCGGGCGCCACAGGGAAGGCCTGGTCGTCGCGGACGATCGGCTCGGCGGTCCCGATCCAGCTCAGCTCCTGGCTGACAGTACCTTCGGCCGTACCGTCATCATCCCAGCGAGCGCGCAGCCGTAACCGGCATAGCGGAGTACCACCCGGTCGCTCCACCCGTACATGACGAAATACGGGAGCCACCGTTGCCGCAGTGGCACTACCGTCCGCCAACTCCGGCAAGCTCAGCCGCACATCGATGGTCAGCGCCCGCGATTTGGGGCGCTCGGTCTCGGTGGGTGGCACATGGAAGTCGGAGAGGACGACCGTGCGCAGTGCCCGGGCCACCCCGAACAGGCGCATTAGGGCTTGGAGTGCTGCTGTCTTGCCGGAGGCATTGGCCCCGACGAACCCGGTCAGGCCGGGGCTGAGATGAACGACCGTGGGGACGGGGCCATAGCACCGGAACCCGGTGATGGTGACGCTTTCGACATGCATTGGCACCGCTCCCTGGTGGCCTTTGTTGTTCATGCACGCCAGACCTACCGTCGACATCGCAATGCAGGTACCGGCGCGATTCGATGTTAGCAAGTCAACGCACGCGTTCGCCTGGACACAATCAGACCTGGCGTACCCAGTGATCGCAAAGCGACAGATATCGGACGCAGGGCCCACCGACGTGAAGGACCGCAACCGCTGCAGAGCCGTCGTTCTCTCAGCTCCTGTCCGTGGCGGCTTGGTCAGCTCATTCGCGCGAGCAGAACACCGGCAGCCGTCGGTGATTCCAGATCGCTAGTGACCTCGCGTTCGAGGCGCTGCCTCGACTTCCCGCCCACCGCGCGGGCAAATGCCATCGAGAAACAGCCCGATCAAATGCTCGGTGCGTGGCTTGGGCGAACGGGCGTGTTCGGTGGCCAATGATGTAGCGGTGGCCACGACGACGAGGTCATCAAAGGTGACGTCGCGCCGCACGGCGCCGGCCGTTTGCGCACTTCTCAGCAGCCGGCGCCCCTCCTTGCTGGTGGCGTCGCACCCAGGCGTGCCGCTCTGCAGCATCGCGCCCAGTGAGGTGGCGAGCCCGCGGTAGACGGTGGTCTGCACGACCAGGTCGTGCAGGTAGGCGCGCAGGGCGGCGAGGGGGGTCAGCGCGGCGGAGCGGGCCTGGCTGTCCGCTGCGAGCCGCAGGAAGCGCTCGCTGTAAGCAGCGGCGAGCAGGGCCTCGCGCGTGGGGAAGCGCCGATAGAGCGTGCCGATGCCCACGCCGGCGCGCTTGGCCACGTCTTCCATGGATGCATCGGCGCCGCGCTCGACGAACACCTCTTCGGCCGCGGCGAGCAGGCGCTGGCGGTTGCGCTGCGCGTCAGCGCGCAGGGGAGTGTCGTCGGCCAAGGGGTCTTCCTCGGGATGATGGGATAAGTGGAGACTACCTCCGCATACTAAGCGGAGCAACACTCCACTTTTGGAAGGCAACGAGATGACTGATCGATTCGCAGGCAAGGTGGTCGCCATCACAGGCGGTACAGAGGGCATCGGGCTCGAGACGGCAAGAGCATTCGCCGCAGAGGGCGCGCAGGTGTATGTCACGGGGCGGCGGCAGGACAGGCTGGACGATGCCGTGCGCCAGATCGGGCGTGGCGCGGTGGGCGTGCAGGGCGACGTGGGCGAGCGGGCGGACGTCGAGCGGCTGTATGCCCGCATCAGCCGGGACCATGGGCGGCTCGACGTGGTGTTCGCCAACGCCGGCCTCTCCGAATCGGCCGCGCTGGGCGAGATCGACGAGGCCCACCTGGAGCGGGTGTTCGCCTCCAACGTGAAGGGCACCGTGTTCACGGTGCAGGGGGCGTTGCCGCTCATGACGACCGGCGGCGCGGTGGTGCTCGCGGGTTCAGCCGCCGGCGGCCGGTGTGGGCCTGGGCGCGCTCTCGGTCTACAGCGCCAGCAAGGCGGCGATCCGCTCGTTCGCGCGCACCTGGACCACGGATCTGAAAAGCCGCGGCATCCGCGTGAACGTGGTCTCGCCCGGCATGGTGTTGACCCCGGCCATGCACGCATACCTGGCGCGCCATGCCGGCGCCGAGGGCGCGTTGACGCAGATGATTCCATTCGGCCGGCTGGCCGAGCCGGCCGAGATCGCGAGCGCGGTGCTGTTCCTGGCTTCTGACGAGGCCCGCTTCGTGGCGGGGCACGAGCTCTTCGTGGATGGTGGCGTGATGGCCGTCTAGCGGCCGCGGGTGAAGCCCGCCCTCGCCCTCACAGCTGCATCTGCAGCCGCAGCGCGTAGCGGCGCCCGCTGGACCACGCGGCGCGCTGCATCATGCCGATGTGCTGCTGCATGGTCTGGGTGAAGGTGGCGTCGGTGAGGTTCTGCGCCTCGAAGCCGAGCGTCACGCGGCTGTTGAGCTGGTGGAAGATGCCCATGTCCCACTGGCCGTAGGCGCCGGCCCAGGTGGGCAGGGCCCAGGCCACGTTGCGCTCACCGCGGGTGGGGCTGTCGGGGTTGGTGTCCAGGCCGCCCCAGCCGTTGGTGCCGTAGGCGTTGGCCGCGAGCAGGTATTTGTCGCGCCAGGTGTAGGCCAGGCGCGCCGAGAGCGGGCCCTGGTCGTACAGCAGGGCGAAGTTGTAGGCGCGGCGTGACAGGTTCTGCAGGGGCAGGTTGCCGAAGGTGCGGCCGTCGGTGTCGCAGCCGTTGAGCGAGAGCGAGATGGCCGCGGTGGTGTCGTCCAGCCCCGTGCAGTAGGTGGGCTGCAGGGGGGAATACAGGCGCTGGCGGCTGTCGATGTAGGTGGCGTTGGCCCGCAGGCCAAAGCCGGCCAGCCAGCCGGGCAGCATGTCGAGGTAGCGCTGGAAGCCGATCTCTGCGCCGCTGGCGTGGCCGCGCGCGCCGTTGATGGGGGAGCTGACGATGAAGTCGTGCGGCGTGCCGGTGGTGTCTTCCAGGGTGTAGACGGACGTGCGGCCGACGACGATGTCCTTGAGCTCCTTGTGGAAGACGCCGACCGTGAACGAGCCGGCCCTGGAGAAGTAGTACTCCGCCGAGAGGTCGAAGCTCTGCGCCATCGTGGGCTTGAGGAAGGGGTTGCTGCGGCTGCCGTCGCCCGAGTAGGTGATGGGTTCGCTCGTGTTGGGGTAGCCGGTGGGGATGTTCTGGCTGAGCTGGATGTAGCCCTGCAGATGGTAGAAGTCGGGCCGGGCCATCGCGCGGGCGGCGGCGGCGCGCAGTTGCAGTTTGTCGCTCGCGCGGTACAGCAGGTTCAGGCTGGGCAGCACGCGGGTGTAGGTGCTGCGGTAGTTCACCTCGGTGTCGGGGTCGATGGGGTCGAACACCGGCGCGCCGGGCACGGGCTGCGGGGTGAACACCAGCCGGCCGACCGCGCCCACCTCGGTGCGCACCACGCGCACGCCCACATGGCCTTCCAGGGGCAGCTGCCACGGCGGCGGCGCGGCAAAGTTCAGCTGGCCGTACAGCGCCTGGGTGCGCTCGGTCTGCGGGTTGGACCAGCGCGGCGTGCCGAAGGCGCCGGTGGGTGTGACCCAGCTGTAGCGGTTGATGCAGGCCTGCGCCTCGGCGGGGTCGGGGTAGGCGTCGCGGCAGAGCGCGTCGCGGTAGGCGTGCAGCTTCTCGAAGCTGCCGGGCAGGTTCTGCACGAGATGCCGTTGGGGCACCAGCACGCTGGCGGGCATGCCGGCGGCGCCGCCGAAGAAGCGGTCGAACCGGTGCAGCTCCACATCCTGGGCGAAGCGCGGGTCGCTCAGCATGGCCAGCTGGCCGCCGGGGGCGAGCCACGACTCGGTGATGGGCGCCCAGTGGTAGCCGCCGTCGGTCTGCCGCGAGACGGCGTGGCGGTCGGTCAGGCGCACGCCCACGCGCCCTTGCCGCAGCACGGGGTGGCTGTCGAACTGGTAGGTGGCGTCGCCGCGCCAGGCGGTCATCTCGGCCGTGTTGTCTTCGCGGTGGTCCTGCGTGAAGTTCCAGAAGTAATGGGCCGGGTCGGCCAGGAAGTCGCGGTCCGCCTGGTCAAAGCTCAGGCGCGGCACCGAGCCGCTCAGGTCCACCTGCTGCTTGGGCAGCGGCAGCGTCTTCAGGCCCACGGTGTTGTCGTAGCCGGCCACGTCGGCCTGCGTGCGCTGCAGGTCGGTGCTGAGCGTCCAGCGGTCCGACGCGTCCCACTGCAGGTGCCAGGCCAGGTCGCGGGTGCGCGAGGTGGAGTCGGCGTAGCGCACGTCGGTGCCGAGCACCACGCCATGCAGCACGCCGGTGCGCAGGGCGCCGGTCGGGCCGAAGGTGGCGCCCGCGTCCAGCGTGGTGGCCCAGCGGTCGCCGTAGAAGTAGCTGGCGTTTTCCGTCCACGCCAGGCGGTGGCGGGCTTCCACGTAGCCCAGTGACGATTGCACATCACCGCGGCGCCATTGCAGCGTGGCGTGCAGCCCTTCGCGTTCGCGGTCGTAGGCAATGGACCGCCACGACACGCCAGAGGGCACCCAGTAGGTGGTGCCACTGGTGTCGCCGGCCAGCGCGTCGGTGCGCGGGAAGTACGGCTCGACATGGAAGGCGTCGGTGCGGTCGCGGATGGCCGAGCGCGAGTAGCTGATCAGCGCGCCGATGTGGCCCAGATCGGTGTGCCAGCGGTGGGTGGCCAGGCCCGAGAACGATGGCACGGGCTGGCGGCGCAGGGACGATTCCTCCGCGCTGAGCGACACGGCCACCCGCGAGCCGGGGAAGTCGAAGGGCTTCCAGGTGCGCAGGTTCACCAGGCCGCCGATGCCGCCCTCGATCTGGGCGGCCGAGGGGTTCTTGTACACGTCCACGCCTGCCAGCAGCTCGGGCGGCACATCTTCGAAGCTGATGGCGCGCCCGCCGTTGGCCGAGAACGACTCGCGGCCATTGGTCTCGCTGCGCACGTAGCTCAGGCCGCGGATGGAGACGCCCGCGCCGACGATGGAGAACTTCTCCACCCCGTCGTTCAACGACTTCACGTTGGACATCGTGCGGTCGATGCTCACGCCCACCACACGCTGCAGCACCTCGCTCACCGATTTGTCGGGCAGCTTGCCGATGTCTTCGGCCACGATGGAATCGACCAGCTCCTCGGCCGTCTGCTTGATGCGCTGGGCCGACTGCATGGCCTCACGCTGGCCCACGACGACGACGCGTTCCACACCGGCTGCGTCGCTCGCATCGGTCGCGCCGCTGCCGGCTGCGGCGGGTTGCGCCCAGACGGGCGCCGAGCCCAGCAGTGCGCTGTGGGCCGCGGCCAATGACACGGCGAGCTGACGCAGCGTGCGCATGGTGGTCTCCATCGGGGGCATTCTCTGTGCAGCGCGGCCTCGTTGCCCCGTGCCGATGCATGCCCCCCGGGGCATGGGTCTCCCTGTACGCCTGATCAGCGTGCCACTTCGCCATCTGTGTGGGAAGGGGGTGCACCGGGGGTGTGCATTGCGGCCTCTGCGCCAGGTCAATCTGGCGTTACGCTCCGGGTGTTCCAGGCAGTACGGAAAGTGTCGGATGCGGGCTCCGGTGGCAGGCGAGCAGCGAAGTGGGTGGGGGCCCGTGGCCGCCATGCTGCTGGCATGGGCGCTGGCGTGGTGGGCCCCGCCAGCGGCTGCCCGGCCGCTCGAGCCGCCGCTGCAGATGTCGCAGTACGCGCACACCGCCTGGACGCCGCGTGACGGTGCGGCGCTGGGCCTGGTGCTCGCCATGGCGCAGACGCCCGACGGCTACCTCTGGATCGCCGGCTCGGGGGGGCTGTTCCGCTTCGACGGGCTGCAGTTCCAGCTGTGGCAGCCACCCGATGGGCAAACCCTGCCCAGCGGCCCGTACAGCCTGGTCGCCGCGAGCGATGGCACCCTGTGGATCGGCACCTACAGTGGCTTGTCCAGCTGGGACGGGCAGCGGTTCGTGCGCCGGCATGCCGAGGTGGGCATGGGCTTCGTCACCTCGTTGCTGGAAGACCGCGAGGGCACGGTGTGGGCGGGCATCATCGGCGAGCCCTCACGCCTGTGCGCTGCGCGCGCCGGCCAGATCGAATGCACCACGGCCGAGGGCCGCTTCGGCTCGTTTGTCTGGAGCCTGGCCGAAGACCGTGAGGGCCGGCTCTGGGTGGGCGCCGAATCCGGCGTGTGGCAGTGGCGGCCCGGGGAACCGCGGCGTTACCCCATGGCCGGCCTGCGTGTGGGCGATCTCACCACGACGGCCGACGGCCAGGTGCTCGCCGGCGTCTACGGCGGCGGTCTCATGGCGTTGGCAGGCGACCGGCTCGTGCCGCATCGCTTCGAGCGCGCGGGCGCCCCCGGCCAGTGGATGGCCGGCGACGAGATCAAGTCGAACAAGCTGCTGCGTGACCGCGACGGCGGCCTGTGGATCGGCAGCAGCGGCAACGGCTTGATTCACGTCAAGGACGGCCAGGCCGACACGCTCACGCGGGCCGAGGGCCTGTCCGGCAACATCGCCTGCAGCCTGTTCGAAGACCGTGAAGGCAACATCTGGTTCGGCAGTGAACGCGGGCTGGACCGGTTCCGCAAGCTGCCCGTGACCACGCTGTCCACGCAGCAGGGGCTGCCCGGCGAAGTGATCCACTCCGTGCTCTCCACGACCGACGGCAGCATCTGGGTCGGCACCAACGACGGGCTGGCGCGATGGAAGGACGGCAGCCGCGCCGTGTACCAGGCCCGCCACGGGCTGCCCGGCTCGCAGGTGCGCGCGCTGTACGAGGACGCCGACGGGCGCCTGTGGGTGAGCACGGACAAGGGCGTGGCCTACCTCGCGGGTGAGCGCTTCGTGCCCGTGGCCGCCGGGCCGAGCACCGAGGTCTACGTGATCACAGGCGATGCGGCCGGCAATCTCTGGCTGTCCGGCAACCAGGGGCTGGCCCACCTGCAGCGCGGCCGCTTCGTCGAGAACACCCCGTGGTCTGCATTCGGCCGCAAGCGCCCGGCGCAGGTGCTCATCGCCGACCGGGGCGGGCTGTGGATGTCCTTCTGGGACACGGACGGCGTCTCCTACCTGAAGAACGGCGTGATCGAGACCACCTATGCCGCCGCTCAGGGGCTGGGCGAGGGCATCGTCATGGGCATGCGGCTCGATGAGGACGGCGTGATGTGGGCCGGCACCGGCAAGGGCGGGCTCAGCCGCATCCAGGGCGGGCGCATCACCTCCCTGTCCACGGCCAACGGGCTGCCGTGCAACTTCGTCCACTGGTCCATCGTGGACAACGCTGGGGCGCTGTGGATGTTCACCGCATGCGGGCTGGTCAGATTGACCGCCGCCGACGTCGCTGCCTGGGTGGCCGACCCCACGCACCGGGTGACGCCCAAGGTCTGGACGGCCGCCGAGGGCGTGCCGCTGCAGCTCACCCCGGCCGGCTACCACCACCCGCCCGTGGCCAAGGGCGCCGATGGGCGGATCTGGTTCGTGGGTGGGGCGGACGTGCACCTCGTCGCGCCGGCCGACATGCCGTACAACCCCGTGCCGCCGCCGGTGTACGTGGTGAGCCTCGTGGCCGACCACCAGCCGCAGGCGGTGGCCGACGGGTTGCGCCTGCCTCCGCTCGTGCGCGACATCACCGTGGAGTTCGCCGCCCTGACCCTGGCCGACCCCAAGAGCACGCGCTTCCGCTGGCGACTGGAGGGCCACGACACCGATTGGCGCGAGGCCGTGGACCGGCGCGTGGCCAGCTACACCAACCTGCCCCCGGGCGACTACCGCTTCCAGGTCAAGGCGGCCAACCACAGCGGCGTGTGGAACGAGCAGGGCGCCAGCCTGGCCTTCTCCATCGAGCCGGCCTACTACCAGACCACCTGGTTCCGCGTGGCCAGCGTGCTGGTGCCATTGGGGCTGGCGTGGGCGGGGTTCCATCTGTGGCTGCGCCTGCGCATCCGGCGGCTGCAGCGCGAGTTCGAGGCCACGCTCGACGCCCGCGTGGCCGAGCGCACGCGCATCGCACGCGACCTGCACGACACCCTGCTGCAGCGCTTCCATGGGCTGCTGCTGCAGTTCCAGGCCGCATTCAACCTGCTGCCGGACCGGCCGCGCGAATCGCGCCAGGTGCTGGCGCGCGCCATCGACCAGGTGGCCGAGGCCATCACCGAAGGGCGCGACACCGTGCACGCGCTGCGCACCTCGGTGGTGGAGTCGAACCACCTGGCCGATGCCCTGCGCGGGCTGGCCGAAGACCTGGCCGCCAAGGGCGGGCAGGCGGTGCAGGTGAACGTCGAGGTGCAGGGGACCCCGCAGGCGCTGCACCCGCTGGTGCGCGACGAGACCTTCCGCATCGCTGCCGAAGCCTTGCGCAATGCCTTCCACCACGCCGAGGCGCGGCGCGTGGAGGTGAGCATCCACTATGGCGAGCGGCAGCTGCGCGTGCGCGTGCGCGACGATGGCAAGGGCATCGAGCCCGAGGTGCTGCGCCTGGGCAGCCGGCCGGGCCACTTCGGCCTGAGCGGCATGCGCGAGCGGGCCGAGCTGGCCGGCGGCACGTTGCAGCTGCGCAGCGCTGCGGGCACGGGCACGGTCGTGGAGTTCCAGGCGCCGGCCGAACGGGCGTACAGTCGTGTGCCGCCTGCCAGATCACGGTGGTTCCAGAAGAAGCTGTCGTCGAGCGAGACCGGACAATGACCGAAGATCCGCCCGCCATCAACGTGCTCTGTGTCGATGACCACCCCATCGTGCGGCAGGGCATCGCCACCTTGCTCAGTGTGGAGCACGACATCACGCTGGTGGGCGAGGCCGAGAACGGCCGCGAGGCGATCCAGCAGTTCCGTGCGCTGCGGCCCGACGTCACCCTGATGGACCTGCAGATGCCGGTCATGGGGGGCCTGGACGCGATCGGCGCCATCCGGGCCGAATTTCCCGACGCCTGCATCATCGTGCTCACCACCTACGCCGACGATGCGCTGGCGCAGCGGGCGCTGCAGGCCGGCGCACGCGGCTACCTGTGGAAGAACGCCCTGCACAAGGAGCTGCTCGACGCCATCCGGGGCGTGCATGGGGGCCGCAAGGCCTTGCCGTCCGAGCTGTCGTACCAGCGGGCCGAGGAGATCGCCGACGACGCGCTCACGCCCGCCGAGATCGAGGTGCTGCGCTACATCGCCCAGGGCGACGCTTACCCCGAGATTGCCCGCGCGCTCGGGATGGACGAGGCAGCGGTGCAGGCGCAGGTGCAGGCCATCCTGTCCAAGCTGGATGCGCAGGAGCGGGGCCATGCCGCGGCCACGGGGCTGCAGCGCGACATCATCCAGACCGAACGCGACGCGCGGCATGCCGCCGAGGCGGCCAACCGCGCCAAGAGCGAGTTCCTGGCCAGCATGAGCCACGAGCTGCGCACGCCCCTGAATGCCGTGCTCGGCTACGCCCAGCTGCTCAGCATGGACAGCAGCCTCAGCCCTCGGCAGGCCCGCGGCCTCGACGCCATCCACCAGAGCGGCAAGCACCTGCTGTCACTCATCAACGACATCCTCGACCTCGCGCGCATCGAGGCCGGCCGCAGCGAGCTGCACCCGGAGCCGGTGGACGTGGCCGGCTTCCTGCAGACGGTGGTGAGCCTGATGCAGGTGAAGGCGCAGGAGAAGCACCTGGACTTCGTCTTCGACGGCGGCACCGGCCTGCCGCCGGCCGTGATGGCCGACGAGCGCCGGCTGCGCCAGGTGCTGCTCAACCTGCTGGGCAACGCCATCAAGTTCACCGACCGGGGCACCGTCACCCTGCGTGCCAGCGCACAGCCGCGCGGCGAGGCCCAGGTGCTGCTGAGGCTGGAGGTGCAGGACACCGGCGTGGGCATGCGGCCCGATGAGCTGGATCGCATCTTCGAGCCCTTCCAGCAGGTGGGCGACACCCAGCGGCGCAGCGGCGGCACGGGCCTGGGCCTGGCCATCACGCGGGCGCTGGTCAGCGACATGGGTGGCCAGGTGCAGGTGAGCAGCGAGCCGGGTCGGGGTACCTGCTTCCAGGTGGAGCTGCCCCTGCCCGTGGCCCCGCGGGCGGAGGCCTCGCCGCACGAGCCGGCCGGGCTGTCGCGCTACGTGGGGCCGCCGCGGCGCGTGCTGGTGGTGGACGACGTGGCGGCCAACCGCGCGCTGATGTGCGACTTCCTCACCAACGTGGGTTTCGAGGTCGCGCAGGCCAGCGACGGCAGCGAGCTGCTGGCCGCTGCCAGGCGCTTCCGGCCCGACCTGGTGCTGCTCGACAGCCACATGCCGTCGGTGGACGGCATGGAGGCCACGCGCCAGTTGCGCCGCGACGCGGAGCTGGCGGCGGTGCCGGTGATCGCGGTCTCGGCCTCCGCCACCGCCGAGCACCGGGCGGCCTGCCTGCAGGCCGGCGTCAACGTGTTCTTGACCAAGCCGGTGTCGCTGCAGACGCTGCAGGCCCACATCGGCGAGCAACTCGGCCTGCAGTGGGTGCGGGCCCCCGGGGGCGACGCACGCGGATTGCCCTGAGCCCGGCTCCGACGTGCGTCCGCGCGCCGGCGTGACGAGCAAGGAGCATCCCATGGCGCTGGCCGCAGGCAGCCACTTCGACGTCGCCGTCCTGGGCGGCGGCTACGCCGGCCTGTCCGCGGCGCTGCAGCTGGCCCGTGCCCGGCGCGCGGTGGCGGTGGTCGATGCCGGCGAGCGGCGCAACCGCATGGCGCGCCATGCCCACGGCTTCCTGGGCCGCGATGGCGACCCGCCGGGCGACATCGCGCGCGAGGGGCGCGAGCAGCTGCTGGCCTATCCGGGCGTGCAGTGGGTGGAAGGCCGGGCCACGGCGGCCGCGCGCAGCGACAACGGCTTCGTGGTGGACACCGATGCCGGCCGCGTGAGCGCGGCCCGCCTGATCCTGGCGCTGGGTGTGGTGGATGAGCTACCGGCGCTGGAGGGCTTGGCCGAGCGCTGGGGCCGACGCGTCTTTCACTGCCCCTACTGCCATGGCCACGAGCTGGCGCGGCGGCCCGATGCCGAGCCCGCCATCGGGGTGCTCGCGGCGGGCGACACGGCGGTGCACCAGGCGCTGCTGCTCACCGACTGGGGCCGCATCACCGTGCTGCCCTGCGCCGGCTGGCAGCCGGACGCGGACCAGCTGGCGCGGCTGAAGACGCGGGACGTGGCGGTGGAGGACGTGCCTGCCGACCGCCTGCTGCACGACGCCACGGTGGAGCTGGCCGATGGGCGGCGGCTGATGTTCGCCGGGCTGTTCACGCAGACGCACACGCGGGTGGCCAGCCCCATTCCCGAGGCGCTGGGCTGCGAGATGTCCGAGTGCCCGACGGGCGTCCACGTCCATGTGGATGCGGCCCAGGCCACGTCGGTGCCCGGGGTGTGGGCCTGTGGCGATGTGGCGCGTGCCTCGGGCAGCGTGGCGCTGGCGGTGGGCGAGGGCGCGCTGGCGGGCATCGCGGCCCACCAGTCGCTGGTGCTGGGCTGAAGGCCGACGGCCCCGGCCCCGGGGCCTCAGCGGTAGAAGGCCTCGACCTGGCCCTTGAGCTTGATGGTCAGCGGCCGGCCCTTGCGGTCCAGCGTCTTGCCGGCGGGCACGCGGATCCAGCCTTCGCTGAGGCAGTACTCCTCCACGTCGAAGCGGTCCTTGCCGTTGAAGCGGATGCCCACGTCGTGCTGGAACACCGCGGCCACGTGGTGCGGGCTGCGCGGGTCCACCGAGAGCCGGTCAGGCAGGGTGGGGCGGTCGGCGGGGGCGGCCGGGGCGTCAGGGGCGCCAGGGGAAGGGGTCGTCGAGTCCACGTGCGGGCAAAGGATGGCGTGTCAGGCCTACATTGTCGGCGATGACGACCGCTTCGACTTCTTCGCCCCTGCCGCCGCTGTCGCTGCTCGACCTGGTGCCCGTCACCGAGGGCAGCACGCCGGCGGAGGCCCTGCAGCGCAGCCTGGCCCTGTGCCAGGCGGCCGACCGCCTGGGCTACACCCGCTACTGGGTGGCCGAGCACCACAACATGGTGGGCATCGCCAGCGCCGCCACCTCGGTGGTGATCGGCTTTCTCGCGGGAGGCACCCAGCGCATCCGCGTGGGCGCCGGCGGCGTGATGCTGCCCAACCACTCGCCGCTGGTCATCGCCGAGCAGTTCGGCACGCTGGAGTCGCTGTACCCGGGCCGCATCGACCTGGGCCTGGGCCGGGCACCGGGCACCGACGGCGCCACCTGGCGCGCGCTGCGGCGCGACCCGCATGCGGCGGACCGTTTCGTGGAGGACGTGCAGGAGCTGCAGGCCCTGTTCGAGCCGGTGCGCGAGGGCCAGACCATCCGCGCCGTGCCCGGTGCCGGCCTGCAGGTGCCGCTGTGGATCCTGGGCTCCAGCCTCTTCGGCGCCCAGGTGGCCGCGGCGCTGGGCCTGCCCTACGCCTTTGCCTCGCACTTCGCGCCGCCCGCGCTGGACTCGGCTTTGCGGGTGTACCGCGACAACTACCGGCCCTCGGCGCGCCACCCCAAGCCGCATGCGATGGTGGGCGTGAACGTGATCGCCGCCGACACCGACGACGAGGCCACGCGGCTGTTCACCTCGCTGCAGCAGGCCTTCACGAACATGGTGCGCAACCGCCGCGGCCTGTTCCCGCCGCCCATCCACCAGATCGACAGCTACTGGACGGCCTCCGAGAAGCACCACGCCAGCGGCATGCTGGCCTGCTCGGTGGTGGGCTCGCCCGACACCGTGCGCCAGGGCCTGCACGACCTGGTGCAGCGCACGCAGGCCGATGAGCTGATGGTGGTGTCGCCGGTGTTCGACCCGGCGGCGCGGCTGCGCTCGGTGGAGCTGATCGCCGAGGTCGGGGGCCTGGCTCGAACGGCACTTTCTTCCCGTTCTCCCTGAGCTTGTCGAAGGGCCCCCTGCTCAGGCCGTCAGGCCTGCGCCACCACCCCCCCCACCGCCGCCATGCCCTCGTCCCAGGCCTCGGCCATGGGGGCGAAGAGGGCGGGCACATCCGCCGGGCGCGATGACGACACCAGCCGCGCGCCCTTGAGGATGAAGGCCTTGGCACCGGCCGAGAGGCGGTCGAAGGCGGCGATGGCGCGCTGGGCCTCGGGCGACGGCGTGTCGTCCATCCAGGCCAGCCAGCGGGCGGTGAGCTCGGCGGCGGCGCCCAGCTGCCGGGTGCCGGCGAAGGCCCAGGCGTGGTAGTGGTCGAGGCCACGCTCGCGCAGCAGCGGCAGGTCGGCCTCCACGGCCTCAGCGAAGCGGCGCACCGGGTTGGTCGCCGGGCGGCGGGCGTAGAGCTCCGGCAGCTCGGCCCGGGCGGCGGCGCGCAGCTCGGCCAGGGGGCGCTGCACGCGGCGGTCCAGCCGCACGAACTCGGCGAACAGCGGCAGGTAGGCCGGGTCGTGCGGCTCGCCCAGGCGGAAGGTGCGGTCGAAATCGTCGCCCTCCAGCGCGAAGCAGCCGGCGTTGTGGAAGTACACCAGCCGGCGTGCGTCGAGATCGATCTCGGCCAGCACGATGGTGGTCTTGGTGTGCTTGCAGCGGTAGTCGGTGCCGGCGGTGTCGGGCAGCCACCAGGCGTCGGCCTCCACGCTCACCAGCTTGCCGGCGGCCAGGTGTTCCAGCGCATGCTCGGCCAGCGGGCGCCAGATGGTCAGCTCCTGCACGTCGATGCCGTACAGGCGACGCAGCTGGTCATGCGAAGGCTTGAAGAAGGTCCACTGGTCGCCCTCGAAATCGACGGGCAGGGTGTGGCCCAGCATGGCGTTCGGGTCGCCGCCCACGGCATGCACCAGCTCGATCCAGAGGTCGATGTAGCAGTTCTTCTCGGGCCAATGCAGCGGGCCGGCGGCGTCGTCGTGCAGGGCATGGCGGCGGTAGCTGGCCGGGTCCAGGCCGGGCAGGGCCGCCGCGCGGCGGCGGGTGTCGGACAAGGGCATGGGGGCGGGCGGTTCTCGTCGGTCGTCAGGGCCAGAGCAGCGCACGCACCTCGGCCGGCCAGGCCTCGGGCCGCAGGCCGTGGGTCTTCAGCAGGGCCAGCGTGCAGCGCTCCAGGCCGAAGCCCAGGCAGGCCGTGTGCGCCACCTCGCCGCCGGCCTGGCGGATGCCGAACTTGCCGGTGAAGTGCTCCTGGTGCCAGTTGAACGAGCAGATGGCGGTCGGGTTCTGCTCGGAGATCACCGGCACCATGATCTCGAACTTCAGGCGCTGCTCGCGCTGGCTGGTGGCCATCATGCGGCCGGCGCGGCCGAAGAAGGGGTCGTTGGCCACGTCGGTCACCACCGGCAGGCCCAGGCGCTGCAGCAGCGCCATGGCGCGGTCGCGCCAGCCGTCGCGCCAGGCCTCCACCGCGTCGGGCGCGCCCACGCGGATGAACTCGCGCATGCGGAACGACTGCAGCCGCGTGGGCTCGTCGGACGGCTCGTGCCGGTAGCACCAGTTCTTCACCGTGACCAGCCGGCCGCCCTGCGGCAGCAGGCCGCTGAACACCGGGTAGACGGGGTAGCAGGCGGCGGGCAGCAGCATCACCTCGGTGATGTCGAGCAGGTCTTCCCAGCGCTCGCCGTTCTTCACGCGCTCGGACAGCTCGCGCGCCTGCAGCTCGTTGCCGAAGAAGCTGTGCACGCTGCCGGCCAGCTGGGGGAAGTTGTCCAGGTAGCCCAGCTGCTCGATCATCTGCCGCGCCACGATGGGCGGGAAGGTCAGCGGCTCGGCGCCATCGTCGGCGGCCTCGCGCATGACGAGCGCATCGAAGCGCTCGAGGATGTCCTCGAACACCGCGCCGCGGCCGTAGCCGCCCTTGACCGTGGTCGGCAGGATCAGCCCGGCCTCCACCAGCTCGGCGTGGAAGAGGGCGGGGTCGTAGTGGGTGGGGGGCATGGCGGTCACGCGGGGGCTCATTCGTCTTTGAAGACGAGCAGCATGGCGGCGCTCTTGGCGGCGATGCGGTCGTTGGAGATCATCAGCGAGGCGGACAGCGCGTCGCGGTAGGCGCGGCCCATGCTGAAGGGGCTGTCGTTCTTGTAGCCGAGGATGCCCACGATCTGCAGGGCACCGTGCACGATGCGCGGCGCGGCGTTCGAGCAGGCGGTCTTCAGGCTGTTCATCTTCAGGGCCCAGCCGATCTTCGACAGGTCTTCGGCATCGGTGCCGCGCGCGGCGATGGCGTCGAACTCGTCGGCGATGGACTGCCAGTGGTGGCGCATGGTCTGCAGCTCCACCGTCAGCTCGGCCAGCGCCACGGCGGTGGGCGGCGTGGTGCCCGGGTTCTTGCGGGCCACGCCACGCACGTACTGCGCGGCCTTGCCGTGGGCCCCGGCGGCGATGCCGTACCACAGGGCCGACCACAGGATGTGCGAGAACGGCACCATGGATTGCGCCGCGATGTCGCCGTAGGGCACGGGGAAGATCTGCTCCGCCGGCGCGCCCGAGACGAGCTTGAAGCCCGGGCTCACCGTGCCGCGCATGCCCATCGTGTCCCAGCTGGTGGTCTGCTCGAGCGTGTAGTCGCCCTCGCGCAGCAGCACCAGCACCTGGTCGCTCTCGCCGGCCTCGGCGTCGCGCCGCGCGGTCACCACGATGATGTCGGCGTGTGCGCAATAGGAGCCGGTGGTGGCCTCCTTGGTGAGGGAGAAGCGGTCACCCTGGCGCTCCACGGCGCAGATGCTGGTGCGCGTGTTGCCCCAGGTGCCCACCTCGGAGGTGATGGATGCCATCAGCCACTGGCGCTGCACCATGTCGCGCAGGAACTGCTGGAAGAAGGGGCTGCCGGCGTGGTGGCGAGCCACGCAGCACAGCTGGTTGTAGTGCATGGCCAGCACCATCGCGCTGGAGCCGCACACCTGGGCGAGCGTGGACACCAGCGTGCCCAGCTCGCGCATCGTCAGGCCACTGCCGCCGTATTCGCGCGGCACCAGGGCCGACAGGGCCTGCGCCTCGCGCAGGGCCGCCACCACCTCGTGGGGGAAGCGGGCCTTGGCGTCGACGTCGTCGGCGTGGGCGGCGGCGACGTCCTGGGTGATGCGGCGCACGGCATCGTGCAGTTCGGAGAAGCTCGGGGCGGTGTGGCTCATGGCAGGTGTGACAGCGTGGTGGCCGGGCAGGCCGGGGCCGCTCGGGCAGGCGTTATCGTCGCCCGCGCCGAACGTTAAAAAGTGTCTCACAGGCACCCCCGGAAACCCTGCTGTGTCAACCCCCCCAGAATCCCATGTCTTGATCTTCCTCCACGGTCTGACGATGGACCCGGCGGTGCTGCGGCCGATGGTGGACGCGCTGGCCCTGCCCGTGCCCACCGTGATCCCCGCGGGGCCGGTGCGGCACCCCGACGGCACGCATTCGTGGTGGGCGGTAGACCCCGCGCACCGGGCGGCCCGGCTCGCGGCCGGCCCGAGCGACCTGTTCGACCGCCACCCCGCGGCCCGGCCGGCCGCCCGGGCGGTGCTGGCCCAGGCGCTGGCCGCCGCGCGCCGCGCCCACCCGGGCTGCCGCTTCATCCTGGTGGGCTACTCCCAGGGCGGCATGCTGCTGATGGACCACCTGCTGCTGCAGGGCGAGCCCGATGTGGACGCCATCGTGCTGCTGTCGTCCACCTGCATCGCCCTGGACGAATGGCGGCCCCAACTGGCGCGCCTGCAGGGCCTGCCCGCCCTGGTGGCCCACGGCCGGCAGGACGCCGACCTGGCGTTCTCCGCCGGCGAGCGCCTGCGCGATCTGCTGCACGAGGCCGGCGCCGCCGTCACCTGGCTGCCCTTCGAGGGGGGGCATGAGATGCCGCTGGTGGTGTGGCGTGCCCTGCGCCGTTTCGTGCTGGCGCGGCTGGCCTCGGCAGGGCAGCGCGCAAGCTAGGGGGCCGCCCCGCGTCACCCCGTGAACGATGCCCGGCCGGGCAGCGCCCGCCAGAGGGTGCGCCGGTATCATCCGGGCAGTTTCTCCGCCCCCGGGCGCCACCGGCGGCGCCCCGCCTTGCCCGCCCATGCCGAGCGCCCGCACGTCCGAACCATTGCCCCTGCCGCACCTGCCCTCGCTGCCTGCGGCGCCCGCGGGGCTGCGCACGGGCATCGACCTGGTGGCGGTGGCCCGCATTGCCGAGTCGCTGGACAGCCTGGGTGAACGTTTCGTGCAGCGCCTGTTCACCGAGCGCGAGGCCGCGGACTGCCGGGCTGTCGCCGGGCACGCCGCGCGCTGCCAGGCGCTGGCCGCCCGCTTTGCCGCCAAGGAGGCGGTCATCAAGGCCATGGGCTGGGCGGAGGCCGGGGTGTCCTGGCGCGACATCGAGGTGGTGCGCGGGCCCGACGCGCGGCCGCGGCTGGCACTGCACGGCCGGGCGGCCGAGCTGGCCGACTCGGCTGGCGTGCAGGCCTGGGCCCTGTCGCTCAGCCACCGGGCGGGGCACGCCTGTGCCCTGGCCATCGCCACGGGCGCGCCGGCCGACGCGTGAGCCGCTTCCACCGAGTTTCCATCTCTTCGCCTCCTCTTCTTCACGACAGCGACCATGACCGACACCGTCTCCCGTATCCGGGCCATCCTGGCCCAGCATGCCCGCCTCGCCAAGGACGCCGCCACGCTGCCGGAGGACGCCGACCTGTACCAGGCCGGCATGAGCTCGCACGCGAGCGTCAACGTGATGCTGGCCCTGGAGGGCGCCTTCGACATCGAGTTCCCCGACCACATGCTCACGCGCAGCGTGTTCTCCAGCGTGAGCGCCATCCGTTCCGCGGTCGAGGAACTCACCGCCCAGGCATGAGCGTGGCGGGCCGCGCCCCCGCGCCCGGCCCGACGCCACCCACCTCGAGGACTGCCGAGTGACTCCCGTGCCCGTCGGCCGCCTGCCGCTGCAGGGCGAGTGGGCCATCGCGCCAGGGCAACCCGCACAGGGCGAGCCGCCGGCCGATGCCGCCTGGCTGCCGGTGCCTGGCCCGCTGCCGGTGGCGGCCGCGCTGGGCGAGGCGGGGCAGTGGTCGCTCGACGGCCCGGCGCGCGACTTCGACCAGGAGTGCTGGTGGTACCGCTGCCGCTTCGAGGTGGCGGCCGACCAGACGCGCGACGGTGCCGAGCTGGGCTTCGATGGCCTGGCGACCCTCGCGCAGGCCTGGCTCAACGGGGCGCCCCTCCTCGCCAGCCGGTCCATGTTCCGGCCCCACCGCGTGCCGGTGGGCGCGCAGCTGCGCGCGGGTCTCAATGAGCTCTGGCTGCGCTTCGACCCGCTGGCCGATGCGCTGGCCGTGCGCCGGCCCCGGCCGCGCTGGCGCACCCCCATGCTGGCGCAGCAGCAGTTGCGCTGGTTTCGCACCACCTTGCTGGGCCGCACCCCCGGCTGGTCGCCGCCGGCGGCGGTGGTCGGCCCCTGGCGGCCCATCTGGCTGGCGTGCGCGCCCGACGGATCGCCGGAGGATCTGCACTGGCACGCGCGTGTGCACGGCGGCGTCGGTGAGCTGGCGGTGCGCGTGGCTTGGCCGGCGGGCACCGATGTGCAGGCGGTGCGCGTGCGGCTGGACCATGCCGGTGAACGGCATGAACAGCCACTGGTTCCCGCGGGGCTGGCCGACGCTCCATCCGGCGATGCCACCGGCGGCGCCACGCAGACATGGGCGGGCACCCTGCGCATCGAACAGCCCCGCCTGTGGTGGCCGCATACCCATGGCGAACCGGTGCGCCATCCCGCGTGGCTCGTCGTCACGCGACACGGGCAGGAGCAGCTGCTGCCGCTCGGGCCGGTGGGCTTCCGCGCCGTGCAGGCCGACACCACCGGCGGCGGCTTCGGCCTGGTGGTCAACGGCGAGCCGGTGTTCGCCCGCGGCGTGTGCTGGACGCCGCTGGACACGCTGCGCCTGCAGACGCCGGCCGAGGTGCTGCGCCCGGTGCTGCAGCGCCTGCGTGATGCCGGGCTGAACCTCGTGCGCGTGCCGGGCACCATGGCCTACGAATCGGCAGACTTCCTGGCGCTGTGCGACGAGCTGGGGCTGATGGTCTGGCACGACCTCATGTTCGCCAGCATGGACTACCCCGGCGAGGACCCCGACTTCCTCGACGACGTGGATGCCGAGCTGGTGGCCCAACTCGGCCTGTGGGCCCGGCACGCGAGCGTGGTGGTCGTCTGCGGCAACTCCGAGGTGGAGCAGCAGGCGGCCATGTGGGGCGCGCCGCGCGAGCAATGGCAGCCGCCGCTGTTCCATGGGCACATCGCACGCACGGTGGGGGCGGCGCTGCCCGGCTGCGTGTGGTGGCCCTCCAGCGCCCACGGCGGTGCGTTCCCCTTCGAGCCGCGCCACGGCACCACCTCGTACTACGGCGTGGGGGCCTACCGCCGCGGCCTGGACGACGCCCGCCACAGCGGCCTGCGATTCGCCACCGAGTGCCTGGCCTTCGCCCAGGTGCCCACCGAGGCGGCCCTGGCCCGCCTGCGGGCGCTCAACGATGGCCTGCCGCTGCGCGCCACCCACCCCCTGTGGAAGTCGCGCGCCTGCCGCGACCTGGGCGCGGGCTGGGACTTCGACGACGTGCGCGACCACTATGTGCAGCAGCTGTTCGGCGAAGATCCGATGCAGCTGCGCCAGACCGACCCGCAACGCCATCTGGTGCTCGGCCGCGCCGCCGCCGTCGAGGCCACCGTTGGCGCCTTCGACCGCTGGCGCGCCGCGGGCTCGGCCTGCCGCGGCGCGCTGGTGTGGTTTCTGCGCGACCTGTGGGCGGGCCCCGGCTGGGGCCTGCTGGACGACCAGGGCCTGCCCAAGGCGGCCTTCCACGCGCTGTCGCGCGCGTGCCAGCCGCTTCATTGGGCTGTGCTGGACGATGGCCTGAACGGCCTCACGCTGCATGCCGTGAACGAGCATGACCGGCCCATCGCGGGCCGGATGCAGGTGGTGCTGCTGCGCGAGGGCGAATGGCCCGTGGCCGACGGGCAGCTCGAGCTCGTGCTGGCCGCGCGCAGCGCGCGGGCGCTGGCGCTCACCGATGTGTTGCCCGGGTTCTTCGACGCGAGCTGGGCCTACCGCTTCGGGCCGCGGCCGGCGGACACGCTGGTGCTGCGCTGGCAGGCCGACGCCGGCGCCACGGTGGAGCGCGTGCTGTTCCTCGGCGAGCGGCTGGTCCGTGCGGACATCGGCCTCGCCGCCGAGGCGAGGGCGCTCGACGCCGACACCGTGGAACTCACCGTGCGCACGCGCGCCGCGGCGCGTGGGGTGCACCTGGAGGTGGAAGGCTGGCTGGCCGACGACGACCACTTCGACCTCGCCCCCGGCGCCGAACGCCGCCTGCGCTGCACCCGCTGGCCGGGGCAGCCCCCGCGCGCCTGGCGCGCCAGCGTGAATGCGGTCAACGCCTGTCACCCGGCCGCCGCGCCGCTGGCGTCCGCCGGAGGGTGAGCGCAGGTGAGCGGCGGTGAGCAGCGTGAGCAACCGCCGGTGTCCATCGGGAAGCGAAGGCAAGCCGACGCGGGCTGAGGTAAGCCGCGCAACGCCGGGAAAGAGTGCTGGGTGAGGCAAGGGGCGCTGGCTAGATTGGCGGCTCCCTCAACTGCATGACGCAAGGAGCCTCACCCATGCAACAACGCATCCGCCTCGCCTCCGCCCGCCGCGTGTCCGTGTCTCGTGCCGCCGCCCTCGTGGGCATGGCCGTCGCCCTGGGCGGCCTGGTGGCCACGGCCGCCCGGGCCCAGGGCCAGGCGCCTGCCGCCATGTCGGCCACCGCCAACCCCACGGCCGACATGTTCGTGAAGGCCGACGCCAACCGCGACGGCAAGCTCTCGCGCGACGAGGTGAAGACCCTGCCCGCCATCGCCGAGAAGTTCGACACGCTGGACAAGGACAAGGATGGCGCGCTGAGCGCCGAGGAATTCGCGTCCGGCGCCGCCGTGCGTTGAACGCGCGGGGCCGCTAGCGCGACCCCAGCAACACCACCAGCGCGCCGGCGCCCCCCTGCGGGCCCGGCGCCTGGGCAAACGCGATCACCTCGCGGCGCTGGGCCAGCCAGCGCTGCACCTTGCCCTTGAGCACGGGCGTCTTGCCCGGCGAGCCGTGGCCCTTGCCGTGCACCACGCGCACGCAGCGGCGGCCCTGCTGGTGCGCCTGTCGGATGAAGGCCGACAGCGCCTCGCGGGCCTCTTCGCGGCGCATGCCGTGCAGGTCGATCTGACCCTGGATGGCCCACTGGCCCTTGCGCAGGCGGGTGAGCACGTCGGGCCCGATGTCCGGGCGGCGGAAGCTCAGCCCGTCGTCGGTGAGCAGCAGCGATTCCACGTCCACCTCGTCCGACAGCGCCTCGCGCAGGGCGGCCTGCTCGTCGAGCTCGCGCTGGCGTGGCTCGGGCGCCGGCAGGGCGCGGGCGAGCGCGGCCTTCACGGGCGCGCGCAAGGGCTGCACCGGCCCCACCGCATGGGCGAACGCATGGCGCTCGCGCTCGCGGCGGGCGGCCTCGGCGGCTTCCTTCGCACGCCGGGCAGCGGCTTCGGCCTCGGCCCGGCGCATGGCGTCGCGCAGGATGCCCAGGTCCTGCAGGCTGTTGGACTTGAACGACTTCACGGTGGGACGATTGTCCCGGCTTCGGCCGATCAGAGCAGGCCGCGCTCCGCAAAGCTGACCACGTGGCCGGTGCCGACGACGAGATGGTCGAGTACCCGCACGTCCACCAGCTGCAGCGCCGCCTTGAGCGACTGCGTGAGGTACTCGTCCGCCCGCGAGGGCTCGGCCAGCCCCGACGGGTGGTTGTGGGCCAGGATCACGGCGCCCGCGTTCAGCGCCAGGGCGTGGCGCACCACCTCGCGCGGGTACACGCTGGTCTGGGTGAGCGTGCCCTGGAACAGCTCGCGCCACTCGATGAGCCGGTGCTGCGCATCGAGGAACATCACCGCGAACACCTCGTGGCCCAGCTGGCCGAGCTGCAGGCCGACGAAATCCTTCACCTTCGCGGGGCTGTCGAACGCGGGCGCGTGGCGCAGCTGCTGGGCCAGCGCGCGGCGCGCCAGCTCCATCACCGCGGCCAGCTCGGCCCGCTTGGCCGGGCCCAGGCCCTTGATGCGGCGGAAGTCATCTGCCTGGCTGTGCAGCAGGCCGGCCACGCCGCGAAAGCTGGTCACCAGCTCGTCGGCCAGGGCGAGCACGCCCTTGCCCTTCATGCCGGTGCGCAGCAGCAGCGCCACCAGCTCGGCATCGGCCAATGCGGCCGGGCCGTGCGCCAGCAGTTTCTCGCGCGGCCGCGCGGCCGCGGGCAGGTCCTTCATCGGTGGGTTCTCCGGGCTGAAAACGGGGGCTGCGGCACGATAGGCCGGCCTGCGGCCCTCGCCCATCACCCCAAGAGGGGAGTGCCAGGTCCGGCGCAGGGGCGGCCGGTAGAATCGGGGTTTCCCCGTGGCGTCCGGTTCGGCGCCCATCCAACCTCGTGAAGGCCCTGCCCGTGACCGCCGTCCAGCCCGGCTCGTTCCTGACCCTGCACTACCGCCGCGCGGGCCCCGCAGGGGGCGATGTGGTGAGCACCTTCAACGACCAGCCGGCCACGCTCACCGTGGGGGCCGGCCAGCTCTCTCCGGCCATCGAGCGCCGCCTGATCGGGCTGGAGGAGGGCGCGGAGGCGAGCTTCGAGCTCGCCCCCGGCGAGGCCTTCGGCGAGCGCAACCCCGAGATGCTGCAGCGTGTGAGCCGCGCGCTGTTGGCCGAGCACGGCGACCCCGAGGCCGAGTACACGCTGGGCGATGTGGTGGAGTTCCCCACGCCCGACGGCACCGGCCGCTTCGCGGGCGTGGTGCGCGAGCTGGGTGACGACTGGCTGCTGTTCGACTTCAACCACCCGCTCGCCGGCCAGGCCGTGACCTTCCAGGTCCGGCTGATCGGCGTGCTGTGAGGGGCGAGCGCATGGCCGTGCAACCGCATGAGGTGCTGCTGGCCGAGCCGCGCGGCTTCTGCGCCGGCGTCGACCGCGCCATCGAGATCGTCGAGCGCGCACTGGTGCGTTTCGGCGCCCCCATCTACGTGCGCCACGAGATCGTGCACAACACCTACGTGGTGAACGACCTCAAGGCCAAGGGCGCGATCTTCATCGAGGACCTGGCCGAGGTGCCGCCCGGCGCGACGCTGGTGTTCTCGGCCCACGGCGTGTCCCAGGCGGTGCGGGCCGAGGCGGCGCAGCGCGGTTTCCAGGTCTTCGACGCCACCTGCCCGCTGGTCACCAAGGTGCACGTGGAGGTGGCCAAGCTGGCCAAGGAAGGCTACGAGTTCATCATGATCGGCCACAAGGGGCACCCCGAGGTGGAAGGCACGATGGGCCAGCTGCACGAGGGCATCTACCTCGTGGAGGACGTGGCTGACGTGGCCACGGCGCCGGTGACCCGGCCCGACAGGCTGGCCGTGGTCACGCAGACCACCCTCAGCGTGGACGATGCCGCCGAGATCCTGGCGGCCGTGAAGGCCCGCTTCCCGCAGGTGCGCGAGCCCAAGAAGCAGGACATCTGCTACGCCACCCAGAACCGCCAGGACGCGGTGAAGGTGATGGCGCCGCAGGTGGACGTGGTCGTGGTGGTGGGCAGCCCCACCAGCAGCAACAGCAACCGCCTGCGCGAGCTGGCTGAGCGCCTGGGCACGCCCGCGTACATGGTGGACGCCGCCGAGGACCTGCAGGAGGCCTGGCTCGATGGCCGGCCCCGCGTGGGCCTCACGGCGGGTGCCTCGGCGCCGGAAGTGCTGGTGAACCAGATCGTCGAACGCCTGCGTGCGCTGGGCGCCGTGTCGGTGCGCAAGCTGTCCGGCGTGGAGGAGACCGTGCACTTCCCGCTGCCCAAGGGCCTGGGCGACAAGTCGATGGCCGAGGTGGCCGCGTCCCGATCCTGACGAAGCGCCCCACACGGTCAGGCGCCCATGTCCGCATGCGGCGCCTTTTTGTTGCCTTCCTACAATCGCCCGAACCCCGAAAGACCCATCCCATGCTCGACATCACCCTGCTGCGCAAGGACCTGGACGCCGTGGTGGCCCGCCTGGCCACGCGCAAGAACCCCCAACCTTTCCTGGACGTGGCGGCCTTCACCGCGCTGGAGGCCGAACGCAAGCGGCTGCAGGTGCGTACCGAGGAGCTGCAGGCCGAGCGCAACCGCGTGTCCAAGGCCGTGGGCCAGGCCAAGGCCAAGGGCGAGGACGCCGCGCCGCTGATGGCCCAGGTGGCCGGCATCGCCGACGAGTTGAAGAGCGGCGCCGAGCGGCTCGATGCGCTGCAGGCCGAGCTGGCCAGGTTGCTGATGGGCATCCCGAACCTGCCGCACGAGAGCGTGCCGGTGGGCAGCGACGAGACCGGCAACGTGGAGGTGCGTCGCTGGGGCCAGCCGCGCGCCTTCGACTTCGCCGTCAAGGACCACGTGGACCTGGGCGCACCGCTGGGGCTGGATTTCGAGACCGGCGCCAAGCTCAGCGGCTCGCGCTTCACTTTCATGAAGGGGCCGGTGGCCCGCCTGCACCGCGCGCTCGCCCAGTTCATGCTGGACGTGCAGACCCAGGAGCATGGCTACACCGAGTGCTACACGCCCTACATCGTCAACCGCGAGGTGCTCGAGGGCACGGGCCAGCTGCCCAAGTTCAAGGAGGACATGTTCTGGGTGCTGCGCGGCGGTGACGAGCAGCAGGCCGAGCAGTACCTCATCTCCACCTCGGAGATCTCGCTGACCAACACCGTGCGCGGCGAGATCCTGGCGGCCGACGCGCTGCCGATCAAGCTCACGGCGCACAGCCCGTGCTTCCGCTCGGAAGCCGGCTCGGCCGGCCGCGACCCGCGCGGCATGATCCGCCCGCACCAGTTCGACCAGGTCGAGAGGGTGCAGGTCGTCCACCCGGAAAAGAGCGACGAGGCGCTCGAGCAGATGACCGCCCATGCCGAGGCCATCCTGCAGAAGCTGGGCCTGCCCTACCGCGTGATGCTGCTGTGCACCGGCGACATGGGCTTCGGGGCCACCAAGACCTACGACCTGGAGGTGTGGCTGCCCGCGCAAGGCACCTACCGGGAGATCAGCTCGTGCTCCAACTGCGGGGCCTTCCAGGCGCGCCGCATGCAGGCGCGCTTCAAGAACGCCCAGGGCAAGACCGAGCTGGTGCACACGCTCAACGGCTCCGGCCTGGCGGTGGGCCGCACACTGGTGGCCGTGCTCGAGAACTGCCAGCGCGCCGACGGCAGCATCGAGGTGCCCGAGGCGCTGCGGCCCTACCTCGGCGGCCAGTCCGTCCTCGCCGCCTGAGGCCCCGGCGCCCGGCCACCGCGTCCGCCCGCGCGTCCGGTGGCCATGCCTTCCGCCCTGCCTGACGACCCCGCCGCCCTGGCGGCGGCCTGGGCGGCGCTCGCACCCACCGAGCGTGACGTGCTGGGCGCGCTCGCGCTCGCCTTCCAGCCACGCACGCGGGACACCGTCGCGGCCCTGCTGGCCATGCCGGCGTTGCGCGAGGCGGCCACCGTGCGGGCCAGCCTCGATGAGGTGCGCGGTGCGCTCAGCCGCCTGCAGCAGGGCGGCTGGGCCAGCTGCCCGCGGCGGCCGGGCTTCTGGGCCGTGGCGCCCACGGCGCTGGCCTGGGTGACACGCCAGCTGCTCGGCCGGGTGCCGGTGGACCGGCTGCGCGACGCCCTGGCCGCCGCCGATGGGTATGCCGGTCTCACACCGGCCACCCGCTACGGTGCACCGAAAGTGCCACATGGAGAGGCCGCCATCGCCCTGGTGCGTCTGGAGCTGCTGGCCGCCAGTGCGCCCGACCAGCTGCGTGCGCTGGACCAGCGGCTGCCCTGGGGCCTGCAGGCCGAGGTGCTGGTGGAGCCGGCGTTGGCCGACGGGCTGGACGACACCCTCTTCGCCCGCCTGCACCCGGCCTGGCAGGTGGTGGAGCTGCAGCGTGCCTGGCGCACCTGGGCCGATGCCTGGCAGCCACCGCCCGGCTGGCACCCCGGCCCACCCACCGACCGGCTGCTCGCCGCCGACGGGCCCGGGGCGGCGTTGGGCGCTGCGGCGCTGGAGCCGCTGCGCTGGGCGCGTGCCGACCACCTGCTGGCCAGCGGACAGGTGGCCGCGCTCGAGGCACTCCTGCCGCCGTCGCACGAGCCGGCGTTGGATGACGAGGCCCGCGCGGTGCGCGCTGCCTACCGTGCGGCCGCGGCGGCGCAGGCGGGCCATTGGGACGAGGCCGTGGCGGGCTTCGAGGCGGCCCTCGCTGCCCTGCGCCAGGCCACCGGCCGACGCCGTGGCCTGCTGCCGGTGCCGCTGGCCCTGCTGTACCTGACGGCGCTGCTGGGCCGCCGCACGCCGGCCGCCGACGAGCAGGCACTGAAGTTCGCCCTCGGCGAGGGCGGCAAGCGCGAGCCGCAGCTCGACAGCCCGTTCGGCTTCATCGCGCTGGCCATCCTCATCCAGCAGGGTGAACGGCCCCGCCAGCTGGGCCCGTTCCTGCCCGCCCGCAGCGGCGGCTCGGCCTACGTGTCGCCGCTGGACTTCTGGCGCTGGCAGATGCGTGCCTGGCTCAAGCAGGGGGCGGTGCCCGAGCCGCTCTCGGCCGCCGAGGCCGAGGCGGCGGGGCGGCTGGGCGAGCGCCTGCGCGAGGCCGGGCTGGACCGGCGGCGCGCCGAGTTCGAGGCGGCCATGCAAGTGCTGGCAGGCGAGGCTGCCCCGGCCTGGTTCTTCGTGCCCGGGCCGGCCGCGCCGTGGCAGGCGGCCCTGGCTGCGCTGGGGGCTGTGGTACAGGCCCCCGCGCCTGCGGCGGCCCCCAGCCCCGAGGCGCCCACGCGATTGCTGTGGCTGCTGGAGGTGGAGGCCGACGGCCGGCTGGTCGAGGTGCTGCCGCACGAGCAGCGCCAGGGCGCGCGCGGCTCGGGCAAGCCGCGGCCCGTGCCCCTGTCGCGCCTGCAGCGCGAGGCCGAGGCGCTGCCGCCGCACGATGCCGCGGTGGCGCGTGCCATCCGCCAGCCGCGCTACGGTGCCACCCACCGGCTGGACCGTGCCGCGGCCGCCGCGGCCCTGGTCGGCCACCCGGCCGTGGCCTTCGTCGACGCGCCGGACCGCCTCGTGCGGCTGGTCGAGGGCGCGCCCGAGCTGGATGTGCAGGCACAGGGCGATCTCTTGCGCGTGCGCATGTGGCCGGCCATGGCGGTCGGCCACGACGCCGCGGCGCCGCGCTGGGCCGCCAGCGCCGAGGAGCAGCAGGAGCTGGACGCCCTGCGCCTGGTGTGTGTGTGGCGCGACGGCCCCACCGAGGCGCGACTGGTGCGTCTCACACCGGCGCAGAAGCGTGTGGCGCAGCTGCTGGGGCCGCAGGGCCTGGAGATCCCGCGCGAAGGCGCGGCCCAGCTGCAGCAGGTGCTCACCGGCCTGGGCGCGCACTTCCGCATCCATGCCGACGACGCGGCCGTGGCGGCGCCCTCGGCGCGCGAGGTGAGCGCCACCACCCGGCTGCGGGGCGAGCTCACGCCCGTGGGGCCCGGCCTGCGGCTGCGCCTGGTGGCCGCGCCCTTCGGCCCCGACCACCGCGACGGCCCCCGGCTGGTGCCCGGCGCCGGGCGTGCGCGCGTGGTCGCCACCCTGGGCGGCGAGGCCCTGGCCGTCACGCGCGACCTCGCCGCCGAGCGTGCCTTGCGCGACGCGGTGCTCGATGCCTGCCCGCAGCTCGTGCTGCCCGCCACCGCCGACGCGCCCTGCGAATGGCAGCTGGACGACCCGCAGGACGCGCTGGCCACGGTGGAGGCGTTGAATCGCCTGGCCGGCGCGGTGACGCTGGAGTGGCCGCAGGGCCGCACCCTCAGCGTGGACACGGCCGGCTTTTCGCAGCTGGCCGTGCGCGTGCACACGCGCCAGCAATGGCTGGCCGTCGAGGGCGAGCTGCGCGTGGACGAGCACCTGGTGCTGGGCATGCAGCAGCTCATCGGCGCCGCCAGCTCGGGCAGCCGCTTCGTGCCGCTGGGCGAGGGTCGCTTCCTGGCCCTCACGCGCGAGTTGCGTGACCGGCTGCGTGACCTGGCTGCGGTGGCCGATGCGCGTGCCGGCGCCGACCTGGCGACGCTGCGCATCCCCACCGTGGCGGCACCCTGGCTGCAGCAGCTGCTCGATGGCGCAGCCGGTGCGCAGGTGGACGTGGACCCGGCCTTCGCCCAGCGCCTGACCCGGCTCGACGAGGCACGCCGGCTCGTGCCGCGCCTGCCGGCCACCCTGCAGGCCCAGCTGCGGCCGTACCAGGAAGAGGGCTTCGAATGGGCCATGCGCCTGGCCCATGCGGGCTTGGGTGCCTGCCTGGCCGACGACATGGGCCTGGGCAAGACGCTGCAGGCCCTGGCGGTGCTGCTGGCCCGCGCCGCGCAGGGGCCGGCGCTGGTGGTGGCCCCCACCTCGCTGGTGGGCAACTGGCGCGCGGAGGCGCTGCGCTTCGCGCCCTCGCTGCGGGTGCAGGTGTATGCCGAAGGCGGGCCGCCTGGCGAGCGCGAGCGGCTCATCGAGGCGGCGGGCCCGGGCACGCTGCTGCTCGTGTCCTACCCCCTGCTGCAGATCGACGCGGCCGCGTTTGCCCGCCGCCCCTGGGCGACCCTGGTGCTCGACGAGGCCCAGGCCATCAAGAACGCGGCGGCCAAGCGCAGCCAGGCGGTGTTCGCGCTCGATGCGGCGTTCCGCCTGGCGCTGTCGGGCACGCCGGTGGAGAACCGGCTGGCCGAGCTGTGGTCGGTGATGCGGGCGGTGAACCCGGGGCTGCTCGGCAGCGCGGCGCGCTTTGCCGAGCGCTTCGCCGGGCCCATCGAACGCCAGCACGACAAGCATGCGCAACAGACGCTGCGCCGGCTCATCGCGCCCTTCGTGCTGCGGCGCACGAAGGCGCAAGTGCTGGACGACCTGCCCCCGCGCACCGAGCTCGTCCTGCGCGTGCAGCCCGACGAGGCCGAGGCAGCGCACTACGAGGCGCTGCGTCGCGACGCCCTGATCGCCGCCGAGCGCAGCCTCAGCGGCGACGCGCCGGGTCAGGCGCAGCTCAACGTGCTGGCCGGGCTCACGCGGCTGCGCCGCGCCGCCTGCGACCCGCGGCTGGTGAGCCCGCACCTGAGCGTGCGCGGCGCCAAGGTGCAGGCCTTCGCCGAGCTGGCGCAGGAGTTGGTGGCCAACGGCCACAAGGCGCTGGTGTTCAGCCAGTTCGTCGATTTCCTCACCCTGCTGCGTGAGCCGCTCGACCAGGCCGGCATCGCCTACCTGTACCTCGATGGCAGCACGCCGGCGGCCGAGCGCATGCAGCGTGTCGATGCCTTCCAGGCGGGGCAGGGCGACCTGTTCCTCATCAGCCTGAAGGCGGGCGGCTTCGGCCTCAACCTCACGGTGGCCGACTACGTGGTCATCGCCGACCCGTGGTGGAACCCCGCCGCCGAGGACCAGGCCAGCGGCCGCGCGCACCGCATCGGCCAGCAGCGGCCCGTCACCGTGTACCGCCTCGTCAACGCGCTGAGCCTGGAGGAGAAGATCCTCACCCTGCACCGCGACAAGCGTGAGCTGGCCGAGCGCCTGCTCGACGGCACCGACGGCTCGGCGCGCATGCCGCCCGCCGACGAACTGGTGGCGCTGATGCGCGAAGACGACGCCACCGCGCGCCTGTACGAGTGAGGCCGCGATTTATGGCTAGAATGCGCGGCTTCACCTACGCAGACCACAGGTGAGCCGCATAGCAGGAGAGGTGGCAGAGTGGTCGAATGCACCGGATTCGAAATCCGGCATACGGGTCCTCCCGTATCGGGGGTTCGAATCCCCCCCTCTCCGCCAAGATTGGTTGACTTTATACCACCGAAGTCAACCTGACCGCGCTACACTCCCAGCCGTTTCAACGACTTGGCGCGGTTGACAGTCAACCCGGAACCAACCACCCCCACACAAGCGCACCATGTTGCGCGGGGCTTGGGTAGGTTCCGGTGTAGGCACCGCCGCGCCGGAGTGTGCACGATGCCTACGCAGAAGCTAACCGACTCGCAGGCCCGCGCGGCAAAGCCGCAGGCAAAGGCGTACAAGCTGTTCGACGGCCACGGCCTTGCGCTGTGGGTGTCCCCCACCGGCGCGAAGACCTGGCGCTGGCACTACCGCCACCAAGGCAAGGCGCAGACGATGGGCTTCGGCCCCTACCCCGAGGTGTCGCTGCGCGTGGCGCGCGAGCGGCTGGCCGAGGAGCGCGCCAAGCTGCGCGATGGCCAAGACCCCATGCAGCAGCGCCGCGCCGTGCGTGCTGGAGTGACGCTGCGCGAGGCGTGCGAGGAATACTGGCAGGGCCGCCGCGACTTGAGCCCGAGCTACCTGGCCAACGCGGTTCGCGCCCTGGAAATGCACGTCTTGCCGGGGCTCGGCTCGAAGCCCATCGCCGCGGTCACGCGCGACGACGTGATGCAGGTGCTGCAGGTGATGGACGCCTCCGGCCTCTACGTGTACGTGCGCAAGGTCCGCATGTGGCTGGGCCAGGTGTTCGATTGGGCCATCGAGCGCGGGCACTGCGGCGCCAACCCGTGTGCCTCGATCAAGCCGGAGCGGGCCTTCGGGCGCGCGCAGGTGCAGCACTTCGCTGCGCTCACGCTGCCCGAGGTGCCGGCGCTGATGCAGCGCCTGGCCATGGAGGGCGAGCTGCAGTCGGTGCTGGCCTGCCGCTTTCTGGCCTACACCTGGACCCGCACCAGCGAGATGAGGATGATGCGCTGGTCGGAGCTGGATGGCGCGGCCTGGCGCCTGGGCGGCGAGCGCATGAAGCGCCGCCGGCCGCACATGGTCCCGCTGCCTCGGCAGGCCCTGGCCATCCTGGAGATGCAGCGCCTTCGCTGCCGCGGCAGCGAGTACGTGTGGCCATGCGACCGCCGCACCGACCGACCCATGTCGGAGAACGCCGTGCTGTACCTGCTGCACCGCATCGGCTACAAGGGCCGCATGACGGGGCACGGGTGGCGCACGGTCGCCTCGACCTGGGCCAATGAGCACGGCTTCACCCCTGACGCCATCGAGCGTCAGCTGGCGCACGCCCCCGACGATGAGGTGCGCGCCACGTACAACCAGGCGGCCTACCTCCCCGAACGCACGCGCATGATGCAGGAGTGGGCCGACTGGCTGGATGCTCAGGCCGGCGGCAGCTCAACGGTTGGGCCGTCGCACTCCGAGCAGTACCTGTACGCGCTGCCGAAGTAGTAGGAGACAGCGCCGTCAGGGCGGCGAAATGCGACGGCGCTGGTCGCCTGCTGTTCATGGCCGCAGTCGGCGCAGCGCACCGTCACCGTGATGTTCGGCTCGCCGTCGCCGCTCATGCCAGGTTGATCCCGGCAGCGCGTAGTGTGGACAGCCGCCACCCCTTCGTCTTGCGCGACAGGGCTACGTCGGGTGGCGGCAGCTTCTTCGCCTTGAGCCAGCGCCGCATGGTTTCGCTGCACACGCCGCCGAGGGCCTTGGCCAGCTCGTCGCGCATGATGAAGCGGTCGGGGTTGTTGTCGTTGGTGGTCATGCTGATTTCCTTATGGTCGGCTTGTTGGCCGGCTTGGTTGTCTTGCGGATACGGACCACGCGCGCCAGGTCGAACACGCTGACGGGCGTCTTGCGCTTGAGCATCTTTCGCTCGTGGCGCCGCTGGTTGTATTGCGTCTGCGTCAGAGGCGGCGGCTTCGGCGCGTCCGGCTCATCGCCCTTGGCGTAGATGGCGCGCGGGTAGAAGCGCGTGCCATCCACGCCCTTGTCGCGCTCCCATCGGCAGATGAAGACGCGCTTGGGAGCCGAGCGCGGGCCGGACGGCTCGCGGTTCAGGCGAACCAGTGCGCTCGACACCTGATCCCTACGCAGGTGCGGCAGGTAGGTGGCGTGCAGCTCCTGCGCGGACATCGGGCCAGCCTCCTCCAAGGCGCGCAGGATGATGGCGGTGGGGCCGCGAGGATCGAGTGTTGGCGCCATCACCCGCCCTCCCTCCCCGAGTCACCGGGCTGGGCCTCCCGAGCTGCCCGGCGCGCATCGAGGGGCCTGGCTCGCGCCTCCGTCAGCGGCTCCTGGCGCGCAGGAGCGGGCGGGGCGTACTCCGGCAGCACGCCGCACACGTCGGCGAGCATCATCGCCATGTTGCCCACGTCCGCGCAGTGCTCCGCGATCCGCGCGGTGTCGTTGTTCTTCATGGCGGCCGACAGTTTGGCGGTGTGCCAGTAGATTTCCAGCAGCGCCGTGTTGCGGTCCATCTGGAGCCACCCAGGCCGATCCCCCTTTGCGGCGTTCGCATGCAGCTCGCCGCGCATCAAGTGCAGGAACGGCATCAGCGTGTCGTCGTACTTCTGCGGCTCGGCCTGCGCGGCAGGTGCCGCAGGGGCGGCGTAGAGGCGCATGCCAACCTGCGGGAACCCGCCCATCCATGTCACCTTCACTGCATCGCTACCAGCTCCAGCGACGGAGCGGACGACAGCCACAGGCTCCGCGCTCGCGGCAGGTGCCGCAGGTGCTGCGGTCTTCGCCTTCAGCCGATCTGCCTGCGCGGCGAGTTCCTCCAGCGCCTCCCGCACCTCGCTGGGCAGGTCCACGCCGTCCGTGTCGTCGTAGCCGTCATAGCCCGTGAACTCACGAACGGTCTTCAGGATCTGCTCAGCCCACTCCGGCCACGTCGGCGCAGGAGCGGGCGGGGCGGCTCGGTTGGCGGCCATCCGCTTTCTGTGAAGGTCGAGCGCCTCCGTTGCCGAATCCCACCAACGACTGACAGCAGGCGTCGGAATGTCCTTGTCGGTCAGCAGGCACTCCAGCTCCAGCGCCAGTCTCGCGGCATCTGCATCAGCATCTGTCCAACCCACCGGCTCCGCCTGCTCGGCGGCCTGCTCGGCCAGCTCGGCGCGCATGGATCTGGCGTAGTGCTTCAGGTCGCCCAGGTCGCCGTTCTCGTAGTCCTGCACGAACTGCTGCGCCGCTTCGCGCAGCGTGGGGGTAGTGGTCATTGGTCGTCCTTTCCGAAAACGATGGCCGAGATGCCAGCCGCGATGCCGATGGCGTGGAGCATCATGAGCAAGGCCGAGCGGCCAGCGCCTTCAGCGCCGTCGCCAGTCGGTGCCCACAGGCCAAGCCCAGTGAATGCGTAGAAGATGGCGCTGAACAGCGCCAGCCCGCCAACGACGACGCAGAAGTTCCAGATGCGCGGGGTCACTTGCTCTGCTCCTTTGCGGCGCGGGCCGCGCCAACATCGCGCCATCCGGTGATCGGTCCTCCCGGCTCGGCGTCGTAGTGGTTGAGGACGCCTCGCAGGTCATCGCCGATCTCGCGCATGGCTGCGGCCCAGGCTGCGGCCCAGGCTGCGTCCAAGGCTGCGTCCCAGGCGGCGTCCAAGGCTGCGGCCCAGGCTGCGGCCCAGGCTGCGTCCAAGGCTGCGTCCCAGGCGGCGTCCCTGGCGGCGGCCAGCTCGTCGTCAGCCGCCCCCCCCCTGGCGTGGCGCTCTGCAACATCCAGTGCAGCGACGCTGCGCGGGTCCGTCATCAGGTGCTGCACCCGACGCGCGCAGCGCACGGCGAACAGGCGCCAGATTGAGGAGTGCTGCGGCTCGGCGCGCAGGCACCACAGCGCATCGTTGGTGCCGTTGCTGTCGAGCACGGTGGACAGTGCGAGCGGCTCATCATCGGCGGCTGTTTTTCCGAGGTGAGCGAGGAGCTTCTTCCACCCGGCGGCGCACGGCGAGTGCTCGCGGATGCGATTGAGCGTGGTGTAAATCACTGCATTTCTCCTGCGGCGCGGGCCGCGTCCAAAATCGACCGACCAGCGGTGGTGAACTGCAGCCGGTCAGCGAGCGTGTAGCCCCGCACATCCATCGACAGCAGGCGGTCAACCACACTGCGCAGCGCCTCGCACTCGGCGTGGAGCCTCCGCAGTTCGGCGGCCGCGCGTGCGTAGTCCTCATAGATCGCCTGCGAGCAGACGCCAGTGTTGTACTGGTCTATCAGGTCAGCCAGGCGCAGCGCATCGGGTTGGGTGTTGGTGTTGGCGGTCATGCATCACTCCCGTAGGCGATCTTGGCCAGCCGCACCGGCGAGGCCGTCTTGCACTCGTTGAGCAGAGCAAGCGCGCTGGCCATGCGCCGCTCCCTCGGGCGGCGCTGCGCCACCACGGCCTTCGCCTCTGAGCAGGCAACCTTCCACGCGGCCACCTGCACCGCGCCGGCCTTGGTGATGTCGAACTGCAGCCGGCTGGTGGCGAGCCGCAGCTGGGCGATGAGCTGCGCCTTGCGCGCCCTGCGTTCGGCGCGCACCATCTCGCGCGTCACCTTCGCTTGCGCCCCTTCTTCTCCGGTGCCTCGGTCTTCGGTTCCTTGCATTGGTATCCCCATGCTGGCCAGAGGTGAACGTTGTCCCACGACTCGGCCCTGGCGTATGCCTTGATGTTGTCGCGGGCCATCTCGGCGACCGCTCGCCCGCGGTGGGACTCCACCCACCGCAGGTAATCGACCACCATCTCCTTCATGCCGAGGCGGTAGGCGATGACGGCATCGACGAGGCGACGCCACCACACCTGCGGATCGGCAACGTCATCCATCAGGCGCCGAGCCCCTGGACGAGCTTGGACACGCCGGCGGCGACGGCCTCGCCTTGCTTGAACGACAGGCGGGCCTGCTCGGTCAGCTTGGAGTCCATGGCCCGCATGTCCTCGGCCACGTCATCCAGGCGCTTGTTCAGCGCGTCGATGGCCTTGAGCACCAGGCCGATGTCAGTGGGAGGCGTGGGCACTTGCGGCGCCTCAGCCATGGCCTGCCGCTGGATGTAGCCGCGGCACGCGGCGAACGCCTCGGCCTCGTCGTACATGCGCTGCACGCCGCGGCCGTAGGGGTACTCCGCCTTCGGCGTCAGCGCCTCCAGGATGCCGCGGACGACGTGCTCGCCAAGGCCGAACTTCTGGCGCAGCTTGTAGGCGTTGGTCAGTTTGGTTGCCATGTTCTTCTCCTGTTAGGCGCCAGTCGAGCCGAGGCCGCCTTCGCCGCGCTCGGTGGGCGACAGCTCATCCACCAGCTCCACGTTCACGCGAGGGATGGGGACCACGATGCCCTGCGCCACGCGGTCGCCGTGCTTGACGATGAGGCGCTTGCGGGGGCTGGCCGGTGGCGCGTCGCAGATGAGGCGGGCGAACACCACGCCGCGGTAGTCCGAGTCGATCACGCCGACGCAGTTGCCCAGGCGCACGTCGTTGTTGAAGCCGTGGCCGGAGCGGCTGAACAGCAGGAGCACATGGCCGGGCGGCACCTCCACCTGCACGCCCAGGCTGACGTTCAGCGGGTCGTGCCGGCTCACGCCGCGGGACGCACCCGGCATGTCGGCGTAGAAGTCCAGCGCGGCCGAGCCCGGCGTGGCGTAGGTCGGCGCCGTCGCGGTGGGGCTGCTCAGGCGAACCTTCATGGAGACTTGATTGGTTTGCATACAGTGCGAAATGGTTGAATGCCTTGCGAAAAAAATGGCCCAGGGTGGGCCGCCTTGCGTGAGGCTCAGGACTCGGTGGCGCTGGCCAGGCAGTCGATGCCCGACTGCAGGTGCCGGACTCCGGCGAACAGCCATCGGTTGTCCACCCGGCGGCTGTGCCTGATGTCGGCGATGAGGTCGTCCAGCGTGGCCTTGGCCATCGCCAGCTCGTTGAGCAGAGCGGGCTCTGCGGCTTGGTTTGTGTTCTCGTCCATGGTCCCTGATGGCCTTGCGGCCCAGCTACTACTCGATGACCAGCCGGCTCGTCTTGACGAGTCGGGCGCCCGGCACTTCCACCCCGAGCTTGATGGCATCGTGGATGGCGCTCTTGCTGATTTCCGGCGGAGGCGGAGCAGCTTGCCGCCGGTAGGCGTCCGGCACTTGATCGGGGTCAAAGACCTCGACCGATGCCGGGTTGGCCTGCGTGCGGATGCGGAATGCTGGGCACTCGATCCGCTTCACGCCGGCCAGCTGCATGGCGTCCATGATGTAACGACGAAGGCTCGCAGCACGAGCCTGCACCGCCTTGCGCCGCTGCTCCATGCGCTGCATTTCACGCCCCATGGCCTCGGCCAGCGCCTCCAGGCTGCGCGCCGCCATGACGGTGTTCTGCGCCTTGACCTGCAGCTCACCGCCCAGGCTGTCGAGCGTGTCGGCCAGCGTCTGCTCGTCCAGGTCCAGGTCGAGCAGGCGTTCGATGTCGTCGCGGTACTGCGCGGCCACCTCGAACAGCGAGGGGCCGCGCACCGCCAGTGCTTGATTGCTCATGGCGGGCTCCCGGTCAGAAGGGGATGTCGTCGTCCATGTCGCCCAGGCCGCCGCTGGACTGTCGGCTGACGCTGCCGCTGGCGGCGGGGCGCCCGCCCTGCGGTCGAGCCACGCGGTCACGCAGCGTATCGACCAGCTTGCCGAGCTGCTCGGGGTGGGTCTTGCGGTCGAGGATTTCGCTGGCGGTCAGCTCGGTGCCCGCCTGGAACACGCCGGCCAGCAGCATGCGCTCACCCGCCTGGCCGTTGCTCTTGGTGAAGGACTCCTTCTCCAGCAGCAGGCCGATGTCCCGGCCCATCAGTTCGCGGTAGCACGGCACCGTGGCATCGACCTCGCTCTTGGTGTCGAAGTCGTACTTCTTGACCTTCGTCTGCTGAGGCTCCATGGAGCGCACGCCCAGGCAGGTCATCAGCGCCATCACGAAGCCGTGGCCGCTGTTGATGCGCTCGCCTTGCTTGCTCACGGTGTAGACCGAGAAGCGGGTGCGACGACCGTCGTTGGCGACGAACGAGAAGTCGATGCCCTTGGCGCCATCCGTGGTCTTGATGTCCTCGGCGCGGGTCAGCTTGCCGATGTATTTGCCCGTCTCGTTGATGTAGGCGCCGCGCTGGTCGGCCTTGCGGGCGGAGTTGGTGTCGAGGGTGTAGCTCATGGCTTCCTTGCGGTTGGTGTCAGGCGGCTTGCTTGACGGGTTGGGTGTCAGGGATGTCGTAGAACTCGCAGATGGCCTTGTCCACCGAGGCCAGGTCGTTGTCGATCAACGGCTCGGCGAACATGCCCATCGGGCTCTTGGTGGTGTCGTTGCCGCTGTTCTGCGTGGCGAACAGGTACTGGCCATCACGCACCACGGTGCGCAGCACGATGGTGAACAGGCCCTCGACGGTGATCTTCTCGTCGAGCAGCTTGCCGATGGTCTTGACCTTGGTGTGGCCCAGCTCGTTGGTGTCGGAGTGCGCCAGGATGTAGATGCGCCGGTGCGGCGCCACGTCGGTCGCGGCCATGAGGATGTTCCAGGCGTTGCGGCCGATGTCGCTGAACTTCTGGAAGCCCGTCTCCTGGCTGCGGCGCATGAACTCGTTGGCCAGCACGTACTGCCAGTCATCCACGACCACGATGTCATGCGGCGATTGCCGGATGATTCGCTCGATGGTGGCGGGGTCGTCCGTCTGGATGACGTTGCCCTCGCTCTTGAGCGAGATGCGCACCTTCCAGCCCTTCGACTTGAAGGGCAGAGGCTTCTTGACGGCCTGGACGATCAGCGTGCGCTGCGGGTCCAGGTTGCGCAGCGAGGTGGACTTGCCGGTCCCCGACTCGCCGATGATGAGAGTGGCAATGCTCACAGTGCTGTCCTTTCGATCAGTGCTGCATGTTTCAACCTAAATGGTATGCAATGTTGACGGCAAAGTCAACCCCGGTGGGTTGAAGTGTTCACCTCCCTGAGAGTTCCTTGATGGTGTCGGCCAGCAGGTCCAGCTCGTCCACCTTGAGCAGACGCCACAGGCCGCGGTCGCTGCCGTGGATGCCCGTCTTGCCCTGGTGGTGTTCCTTGCACAGCGGGATGGCCAGGTAGTCGTGCTGGCGCTCTGCGCCTCCGACGCCGACCCGAATGTGGTGCGCGTCGCTCGGGCCTTCGGCGCGGTGGCCCAGGCGTTTGCACAGCCTGCAGCCCATGCGCTTGACGCGGGCCACGAACTCCTGGTCGGTCATGCGCTCAGCCACGTTCGAGCACCTCGCGGAAGGGCAGGCGGAACGCCTCGTTGAACTGGCGGCCTGCAACCTCGTTGGTGTCCAGCTCGGCGCGAGACTCCACGCCGCAGTGCCGGCGCACGACCTCCGCGGCCACCTCGCTGGCAGGAAGCTCCTCGCCCAGCTCGCCCGTCACCTGGCTCCACAGGAACGGGAACGAGCGCCGCGTCCACGCCTGGAACTTCTCGTTGTTGCACCACATGGCCGCCAGCCTGGCCAGGCCGGAGCCGAGCGCCAGCTTCGACTGCGGCGCCTCGTAGCTGGGCGCCGGGTCATTGCCGGCGGCGGCGTAGCCGGCCCGAAGTGCGGCCAGCGCAACGGGGGCGCCCGGCCTGCCGAACAGGGTGAACGCCTGGGTGGCGTGCACCGGCTCGATTTCCACCTCGATGCGCAAAGTGCCATCGGCCATGGTGCGGCAGCGCATGGCAGCCGCTTCGATCACGTCGCTCATGGTGTGAGCCTCCTTGTCAGAACTCGATGTCGCTGGTGCGGCGCTTGGCCATGCCGCTCGGCGCGCTGGGCGCTGGGCCGCTCCAGTCGCTGTACCTGGTGTGGGCGCCGTCGAAGTGCAGGTCCACCAGGCCGGTTTCCCCTTGCCTGTTCTTGGCGATGTAGCCCTGGGCGTAGTGCTTCCACTGCTCACCCAGGTCGGGCTTCGTGTGGATGGGCCGGTACAGGAACAGCACGATGTCGGCGTCCTGCTCGATGGCGCCGGAGTCGCGCAGGTCGCTGAGCATCGGCAGACGCCCTTCCGCGTCGCGGCCCAGCTGCGCCAGTGCCAGCACCGCAATGCCAAGCTCCTTGGCCAGCGCCTTCAGGCCGCGGGTGATGTCCTCCAGCTGGTAGTTCCGGGTGGCCTTGGGGTCGGTGCCGGACATGAGCTGCAGGTAGTCCACGACCAGCAGGCGGATGCCGTGCTTGCGCTTCATGGCGCGGGCCTTGCGCCGGATAGCGGCGATGGTCAGCGCGGGCCGGTCGTCGATCAGCAGCCGAATGTTGGCGCTGCGCTCCGATGCCTCGCACACCCGAGTCCAGAACTCGTTGTCCACCCCTTCGGGGCGCAGCACGTCGCGGAGGTTGATGCGCCCCAGCTGGGACGTGGCGCGGTCGGCCAGCTGCGATTTGGGCATCTCGCCAGACCAGAACCCGGCTGCCGAGTGGGCGCCGACGTTCAGCGCCACCGTCAGCGCCATGGCCGTCTTGCCCTGCGACGGCCGAGCCCCGAGGATCATGAACTCGCCGGGCCGCATGCCGCCGCCCAGGATGCTGTCGATGCCGTGGATGCCGGTGGGGATCACGTCGAACTTGCCTTCGCCGCGGCGCTCCAGCGTGTCAATGTGCTGCACCATGATCGAAGACAGCAGCTCCGGCTCGTCGTCTGCTGCACCTTCTTCGACAAGGCGCGTCAGCTCGGCGGCGGCCATCTCGATGCGGTCATCCAGAGGCAGCGCGTTGTCGCTGGCAAGCTCGGAGATGCGCTGGCCCGCTGCGTTCAGGCGGCGGGCCTTGTGCTGCTCCAGCACGATGTCCACGTAGCGGCGGAAGCTGCTGATGGATGGCACGCTCTGCGCCAGGTCATTCAGGTAGGGCAGCCCGCCGACAACCCGGTCCTCGCCGGTGCGCTGCAGGGCGTCGAACACCGTGAGCACGTCGGCCGACTTGCCGGCCAGCAGCTCGGCCTGCAGCACACGGAAGATGGGGCGGTGGTGCTCGGCGCTGAAGTGCTCAGGCGTGAGCCCATCGGTCGCGTCGATCAGGTCGTTGCGGATGAGCAGGCACCCCAGCAGGGACTGCTCGACTTCGATGGATTGCGAGGGGGTCACAGCTCGATGACCTCCGTCACCGAGGGCTCCCCGTCGCTCTCGAAGTGCCAGGACTCATCCTCCTCGTCGCAGAATGGCCGGTAGCACAGCGTTGCCACTGCGCGATCCTCGGCAATGCGCTTCGCCTCCTCGGGAGAGTCGGCCTCGACGATGGTGTAGCAGCTCACAGTCATGTGGCCGGCGACGGAATACTTCATGCCTTCTCCTTGTTGCGGTACTTGCCCTCGATGACCTTGGTGAAGTTCGCGTCCTTCATCAGCCACTCCAGGTCGCAAGCCGGCCACTGCCCGTCCCTCCCTGTTAGGAAGTCGCTGGCCGCGGCGATGCGGAAGAACTTGTCGAACTGCGCCAAGCCCTCCTCGGTGGTGGTGGCGTAGCGGGTGCCGTCTTCACGGGTGGCGGTGAGCACCCAGGCCCAGCGGTCCCGCATGTTCTTGGCCCTCGTGCCGTCCCACTTGCGCGGCACGGGCATCATGGGAAGGTGCTTGGCGTACAGCTCGATGAGCTGCTGCTGTGGGCACGTCGGGACGGTGCGGACCTTGCGCACCTTCGCGTTGTTGGGAGGCTGGGGGTCGTCGCCGAGCGGCAGCTGCCCGCCAGCCATGCCGTCGAGCAGACCATCCAGCTGGTCCTTGGCGAGCGCAGAGGTCATCAGCGTCTTGCGCTCCGCGAGCACGGCGCGGGCCTTGGCCGCGGCATCGCGCTTGTTGGTGATGCGGCTGTTGGCCCGCTCGATTTCCTGGTCGGCTCGCCGGTGGCGCCAGCAGCGGCTGCCGTCAGGCTCGGTCGCCAGCTCGAAGAACTCGACCATCACCTGCTCCAGCGACTTCGCCTCCTCGGGGCTGAAGGTCATGGCCAGGCGGCGCAAACGGTCGGTGTCGAATGGGAGCGGGCGCTGGTCGCGGTAGTAGATGAGCAGCAGCCGGAAGTAGATGCCCAGCTCGGTGTTGCCCAGGTGGCCAATGTCAGCCAGGAAGTCGGTCGGGTAGAGCGCGACGTATGGTGCTGCAGGCTTTGTCATGGCGGGTGCAAAAGTGAAAGCCCCGGCACCGCCACACCCCCTGGCCGGGGCGCCGCCGGGGTCGGCGGGACAGCGAAGCGCGGGGCTCTCGAAACAGATTGTTGGAAGGGGCCAGCCTTCCGGTTGACGAAAGGCTATACCTGTCGAGGTGTAGCGTCAACCGAAACGGGTTAACGCAGGACGAGCGGCTGGGAGAAGTCGTCGGCGCCGTGGAGGTAGGACAGCGCCGCCTTGATGCCCCTGTCTGAGCTGTAGGCGACAGCCACTGCGTAGCCATCGGCGATGGCCTGGGCAGCGAAGTCGCGCTGCTCCTGCGTCATCACGTTCTTGCCCGCCTTGAACTCGATGTAGAGCCCATGCCGGCCGTGCGCCGGGTAGGGCAAGAAGGTGTCAAGCACACCCGCTTTCACACCCTCGGCCTTCATGATGGCCGCGGTGATCCGGTCGCGCTTGCCGCCATTCGGGATGGCGTAGAAGCGGCGGCAGATGGGGTGCATGCGCGCCCACTCGAAGAAGGCGCGCTGATGCTGCGACTCGACGCTTCTCACTGCTTGCGAGGCCGGCGCTTGCCGGCCAGCTCGTGCTCGGAGAGGAAGCCGTCGAGTGCCAGGCGCTTGCCGAGCGCGCCCTTGAGGCGCTGTGCGAGGGCCAGCGAAGGCACAGCAAAGCCGCCGCTGATCTTCTGCAGGTACAGGTAGGTGGAGCCGACCTTTTCGGCCAGCGCCACACGCTCGTCGTGCTTCATGCGAAGCCAGATGTCTCGGAAGTTCATGCTGCACATTCTACCGAAAAGGATGACCAGGCATCCATCCTTGACTTCGTACATGGGATTGCACGGTCAACCTATGAGGCACACAATCAGTCCACTAACATCTACTAGCTGAATACATGACATGACCATCGAGCACACCCGGCGCACCAATGCGCAGTCCCTTGCCGCCCAGGTGGGCGGTGTCACGCCGTTCGCCATCAAGCTGGGCCTGAGCAAGCAGTACGCCTACCGCATCGCTGGTCAGAAAGCCGACAAGGGGATCGGGCACAACGTCGCGCGCCGAATCGAGGAGGTGTTCGGCATGCCGGCGGGGTGGATGGACGCGGACCACTCGGCCCGAGTCGCTCCGGCCGATGGCGTGGTGGAAATCCCTGCGCTCGACGTGCTGGGCTCGATGCCGCTGAGTGCGAAGGGCGAGCACGACCAGGCTGTGAACATGATGCGGGCCAACCGCGAGTGGATCAGGGCCAACGTGCCGGCCACCTCGTTCGATGCGCTGGCTGTGCTCACAGCCGCCGGAGACAGCATGGCCCCAACCATCGGCGAGGGCGCGCTGATGCTCGTTGACCGAGGCGTCACCTCGATCAAGTCCGATGCCATCTACGTGATGGTGCAGGGCGAGTCGCTGTACGTGAAGCGTGTGCAGCGCAAGATCGGCGCGAAGGGCGTCACCTTCCTGAGCGACAACCCGCGCTACGCCGCGGTGGACGTGGATGACCCGGCGGCGGCCGGCCTGCGGGTGCTGGGCCGTGTCGTGCTGGTGTGGAACCCGAGCCGGCTCTAAGCCGCCGCCTCCACGTTCAGCTCCTTGACGCGGCGCATCGCCCGCAGGATGCCAGACTGCGTGATTCCGAACCGCTCGGCAGCCGCCGCCCACGTTGAGCCGTCCACCAGGATGGCGCGCAGCGCGTCCTTCGTGTTGGGTCGCATCGGCACATGCGCTGTGTGCTCCTCGAACGCGGCCGGCGTCATCATCCTGGCGTTGCGCGCCTTGGCCTCGGCGAACGCCTCATCGTAGGTGGGGGCGACGAACAGGCCGCCGCCCACCATGCCGTGCTCGTCGCCGCGGCGGATGCCGAAGCCGCCCGTTCGTGCATATCGAACGACGCGCCAGGTCTTCGTGCTCATGCGTCCTCCCGTTTCAGGTAGATGTCGTGGAACCCCTGCATGGTTTGCCTGTGGATGGCCAGCACCGGCTCGATGCTGCCAGCCAGGTCGCGTTGGTAGCCTCCGGCCAGGTTCCACACCAAGGGGATGTCGTAGTCGCGCGCCGTGCGGAACACCAGGCGGTCACGCCGGCTCAGCTCGTCGCTGGTGAAGCGCCCGCCAAGCGGGTCATCGACGTGCTGGTCGGCGCCGGCCTGGTACAGCACCAGCTCGCAGCCGTCGCGGGCCATCAGCTTCAGCTGCAGCGCGGCCTCGCCGGGGGTCAGCGTGCGCTTCTGTGCGCCGGCGCTGTAGTGCATGACACGGTTGCCCAGCCGAAGACGGTCGATGATGTCCTGCGTGCCGTCGCCATGGTGGTGGTCGAAGTCGAGGATGCCCACCTTCTTCACGCCCTCGAACTTGAGCATGTGGACGGCCGTCACCATCAGGCCGTTGAACGTGCAGTAGCCGTAGTTGCGGTCGAAGTGGGCGTGGTGAAAGCCGCTCGTCGGCGAGCAGGCGGCGACGCTGTGGTTGCCGCGGCGCCAGAGTTCCATCACGAAGCGGGCGGCGGAGAGCATGGAGCCCACGGTGTAGGGCAGCGAGGCGGCCACGTCGGGGCTGGTGTTGCCGAAGCCGTTGGCCACCCGGCCGGCGAGCACGTCCCGCACATAGGCCAGGTCGTGCGCCAGGGCGATGGTGTGCTCCGAGGCGGGGCGCACCTTGAGCATGTGCAGCGGGAACCGCGTGCTCCAGTCGAGCACCGCCGCGGCCGGCTTGGCGGCGCTCGGCGAGAACGAGCTGGTCGTGGCCGCCATGCGGGGGTCGAATGCGACGGGGATCTTGTTCACGAAACCTCCATGTAGATGTCGTCGTCTGCCGGGCACACCTCGCGGACCTCCTCGATGCGGTCACGAGGCGTCAGCTGCAGCCTGGCGGCGTTGCATGCGGCCTCCTCGCTGCTCGCGGTAAGCAGCAGCCGCGTCATGTAGTTGCCCTGCCAGTTGTAGCAGCGCAGGTAGTAGAGCTTCATGCGATTGATCCCTTTCCGCTCGTGGCCTTGGCGATGGCGGCGCGGGCGTCCTCAATGGCGAGCAGCACAGCCCGCTCGTAGTCGGTGCGGACGCCTCGCCCGCAGTAGGCGCTGGTCAGTGCGCTGCCGACGCCGAACCAAAACCGTTCTCGGCGTGGCGTGCTGGGGGCTACGATGTATCGGCCAGCGCGGTGACGACCGCCGCCGTTGGAACGGTTGTATGCGGCCACGTCGGGGTTCATGAAGCGCTCAGCAAGGAGTGCTGCGACCCGAATGGTGCGGTGTGTGAGGCCGTGCCCCGGCGTGTGAGCGGCGCTCATGCTGCACCCCCTTGCAGCTCGCCGCGGATGCGCTGGATGCGGGCATCCAGCATGGCGACAGCGTGCTCCATGTATTCGCGCTCTGCCAGCGCCTCGACGCGGGCTCGCTCGGCGTCGCTGAGCTGGCGCTGCAGCATCTCGATGGGAGTGGGTGTGCGCAGCAGGCGCTTGATGGCTTCCACCATGGTGTGTCCTCCGTAGGTCAGGCGTGTTGCTTGCGGAACCACTCGCGGAACTTGGCGCCGTCAGGGTCCACCGCGAACGGGTCATTGGGGTCGAAGTCGTCGCCGGGCTCGGTGTCGGCCACGTCCTCGGCCGTGATGCCCAGGCCGCCCCAGCCGTTGAGCATGGGCATCTCTTGCAGGTCATCGTCGCCCGGCTCGCGCACCGTGGGCAGCGCATCGAAGTCGATGGCCAGCACGGCGCCGAACAGCATCTGCAGGTGCTGCGTGTCCAGGCTCTCGCGGTCGCCGTGCTCGTTCTCGTAGCCCACCGAGACGTTGGTGCACTCGGGGATGATGTCGGTGAACTCGGCGGTGTCGGTGTAGATGCCGGTGTCGTCGGGCATGTAGAGCATGCCCTGGTCGTTCAGCGCAGTGGACAGCGCCTCGCCGAATGCTTCCGAAGCGCACCGGCCGCGGCCCTGGTGCGTGATGACGCTCGTGGTGCCGCGCCGGTCGAACGCGATGGCGCGGTCGAATTCGGCTAGCAGCTCGGCGTGGAAGTCAGCCAGGTGCCTGGCGCCGACGCCGCCGCATTCCTCGCCTCGGGTGAAGACGTAGTAGGCCGGCTTGCGGGCGGCGATCAGGCCAGCCAGGATCGCCACGCCAGCCCCATCGTCGGCGCCGAGGGCGTTGTCTCGGGTGCTGACGAACACGGGTCGTCGCGTCTTCTTCCCGACCATCGGCATGCCGTTGGGGCCGAGCTTGGGAACCTGCGGGCCGGCAGGGATCGCTTTCCAGGTTGGCGTCGAATCGTCGAAGGCATTGATGCCGCCCTTCGTGTGCACCGTATCGACGTGGGCCACGAACAGCGTGGTGTGGCGACGCTCGGAGCGCAGGTCGATGTGCAGGTTGCCTGCTGCGTCGATCCAGGTGCGGTCCAGCAGGGCGTGGTCGACCAGCGCCGCCAACAGCATGCCCTCCTCGCGGCTGCCGTAGGGCCGCTTGAGGGACAGGGCACGGCGCAGGGTGTCCATCAGGACGTGTTGGGGAGTGGTCATGTCATTCCTCCTCGGCCGTGGCCGGAGCGTTGTCGGGGTGGTAGAGCAGGCCGTCCACTTCGACGTGCTCGATGCTGTCGGGGAACCACTGGCCGGAGCCCTCGCAGTACCAGGCATCTGCCTTCAGGCACCAGCTTCCATCGGCGAGCTGGGTGATGTCATCGCTGTCCGGGTGGTAGGTGTCGCCGTCGATGTCGATGGGCTCGATGTTGGTCGAGTACCAGCGACCGGAGCCCTCGCACTGCCACGCCTCGTCATCGTGGACATAGCCCTCGTCCTCGGTGTCGCGGCAGTCGTCGAAGTGATACCACCTGCCGCGGATCGGGCAGTGGATGGCGTCGTCCTCGCGGCAGTAGTCGCCGTCGGCAAGCTCCACGATGTTGTTGTAGGACAGGTAGTCCTTGTGGAACCAATCGCCACTCACATCCACCGCATCGTCCTGGTGGACGTAGTAGTCCATGCCGTTGCGGCCGGTCGCTTGGACAAACTCATCGCTGCAGCACGGACCAACGAAGTTCTCCTCGTGGTAGCCGGCCCACAGGCCGTGCTCGGTGCTGCTGTGCATCTCACCGCAGTGCGAGCACTCGTGTCGCTCATTCGGCGACGCGCTGCCATCGGTGTTGTCGCAGGTGAACTCGCCGTCGTCGGTGATTTCAAGCCAGCTGCTGTATTCGTTGACCTGATCGTTGCCGCCGTCGATGTACGGGGCGCGGAACCCGTTGCTGTTTCTGGCGTCGATGCGGGCCAGCGTGGCACCATGGGGCCAGCTGCTGCGGTGAACGTAGCCCTGCTCGTCCAACCAAGCCTCCAGGCCATGATCGGCTTCGCTGTATTCCTCGGTCACGCCATCACTGCAGAAGCAGCGGCGGTAGGTGCGGACATAGCAGCCCTTGGCATCTTCCTCGCCGTGCCTGGCGACGAAGGCATCGCCGACATACACCAGCGCCCGGCCGTCGATCCGGCCGTCGTCGTTGAACCGCACCGCCATGCGCCAGCCGTGTTCCGGGGCATAGGCCAGGTAGGGGTGGCCGCTCTGCTCGGCGCACTCGGCGGTCGGCTCGCTGATGTCCCACCGCATGCAGGACCGCGGCCCTTGCTCGACGCCGCGGATGATGCCGTCCATGGTGTCCCACAGAGCGAAGCCGCTCTTGTTGGACGACAGCTCCACCATGTCGCGGATGACGTGATCCGGCAGGCTGGGCCAGTGGCGCTTGAGGTACTTGCCCGGCGTGGTGACGACCTGGCGATCCGCCTCGCCGGCACGGTCGTCCTTGGTGTACGCCAGGCGCTTGCCGTCTTCGCTCAGGTGCGGCCACTCCAGCACCAGCTGGTGCCAGTCGGTCGGCCGCAGGCCCTTGTCGATCACCTTCACCACCGCGGGGTGCAGGCCGGCGGCCAGTTGCTCGCGCTTGTGCCAAGGGCGGCTGTGATAGAGCACGTCGCACAGCAGCACCACGTTGGACGCCAGTTCGCGGCTGATGGGGGTCGATTCCATGTTCTCTCCTCGGGTGACAGGGTGATCGAAAGGGTTGACAGGCAGGCAAGCGAAGGTCAGCTGCCGAGCAGGATCTGGCAGTAGCGCAGCACCTTGGCCTGGTCGCCATCGGACATGACCGCATCGGTCAAGCCCTCGAACCAGTCGTTGTGCAGCACCTTCACGCTGTCCGGCGAGCCGTGCTCGTCCAGGTCGCCGCGCAGCTCGACGTGCGGCCCGCCAGTGCAGAGCACGATGCGGAACTCAGCGTCGTCGGACTCGACGCCGGGCAGGTGCCAGCCGCTGCGCACGCTGACCTCCAGCGGGTCTTGGTAGATGTCGTTCAGCGCCTGCTCTTGCGCATCGCTGTCGGCGGCGTTGTCGTAGGCGTCGATCAGCTCGACGATGCTGGCCACCTGGGCAGCGGCTTGTTCGAGGGATGACTGGCTCATGCGTAGCTCCTTGATGCGGGAATGAAAAAGCCCGCCGGGTGGCGGGCTGTGTGGCGGGGTGCGGAGGGTCTAGTTCGGCGGCTCGGGTTGCACGTAGCTGATGGGCACGACCTCGCGGGTGCCGCCGTGCGTCGATCCGTTCTTGAACACCTTTTCCACCTGATCGACGATCTGCATGCGCGAGTCCGCGTCGTCGTAGTTGAAGGCCGCGGCCTTGAACTTTTCGGTGCGGAAGTCGTCGCTGAGCTTGATGTCGGCCAGCTCCTGCTGCGCCTTCTTTTGCCGGTCGCCGAGCGCCAGGTAGTAGCTGGTGAGCATGTCGGCGAAGATGTCGCCATAGACCTCGGCGGTGCCGCCGTCCATGACGATCCTGATGCGGTTGGGTTGGCTCATTGGTTCGTCTTTCGCATTCCAGCAAACGCGCCCACCGGGTACAGCTGCTGGCAGAAGTAGGGCGATGGGTCGGCGTCGTAGTCATCGCGGTGCGTGACGACAACGATGTAGTGGTCGAAGGTTCCATCGACCACGAAGTTCTGGTTGTCGATCAACTCCTGCTTGTGTGCGCTATCACCAAGCTGGTTCTTTTCGTTCAGCTGGACGATGCCTCCGTACTTCCACTTGCCGCTAGGGGTGAACAGGTTGACGTTGACTTTCATGCAGCCTCCTTCGGCGGGTCGTTGAAGCACTCGTCACCCACCTTGTAGCCGGCTCGGCGCAGCGCCAGGCCGACAGGGGTGGGCAGGAAGTAGGCGCCGTCGTAGTCGATCAGCTCGCGGTTCTCGAACTGCAGGCCGCCTTCGCCGCCGGTGTCGCGCTCGAAGTAGCCGTAGCCGGCCATGGTGTCGATCTTCAGCGTGAAGCCGGGGAACGACAGGTCGCGGTCGAAGGTGTAGCCGCGAGGCTTGCCGCGCAGATGGTCGGCGCCATCCAGGGCAAACAGCGCGCGGCGCCGCATGTCCTCGGCGCGTCGGAACATCTCGGCAGCGTAGTGCTCCAGGCTGTCGGCCGGCTTCTTCGCGTCGATCAGCCAGACGTTGTGCTCTCGCTGGTCCGTCTTGATGGTCGCGTAGTGGCGGTCGGCGCCAAAGCTCTTGATGTCCACCTGCATGTCAGCCCTCCTGGCAGATGAGGTCGCCGCCGGGCTCGGCAACGGGATTGGCGGCGGGCGCCCAGCGGCGGGGCTTCAGGCTGGCTACCGCCATGAGCAGCGCCTGGTCGAGCCGGCGGTGCGCCTGGCCCGCGGCTGCCGCGTTGTCGAGGCTGCAGTGCAGCATGTTGACCGCCGCGGCATTGGCGTAGGCCAGCGCAGCGTCGGCGACCGCCGTGCGCAGCTCCAGCGGCACGGCGGGGTTGTCGAGCAGGTTCATCGGCTCTCCTTCGGGTTGATCGCACTGGCCAGCGCACCCTTCGATGCGCTGCGCCGCTACGGTCAGTAGGTCGGGACGTTCCACCACAGCCAGCTCATCGGCCGGCTGGTGTTGATGGCTCCGTTCAGTGCGTCGCGCCACTGGCGCCACGCCTCGGTCGTCAGCTCGTGGTTCATGAGGCCCTTTGTTGGCGGTTGAGCAGGGCGAACAGCGCCGGGTGGCGCCGGGCGATGGCGAGGCAGGAGTAGGTGCGGCGCATCGGCGCTGTCCTCCGGTCAGTGGACGGTGGCGGCTTCGTCGCTGGGCTCGGCGTCGGCCGGCTCGGCGGGCTCGTTGGCGGGCACCAGGTCGGCCCACAGCTCGTTGCAGCGGGCAACGGCCTGGACGTGGGCCAGCCCGTCGTCGAGCGCGGCCTTGTAGGCGTCGGCCAGCATCGGGGCGATGCCCAGCTTGATGGCGCGCTTCGCACGGCGCGGCGAGCCGCCGGTGCCGTGGATGAGGTGGCGGATGTCCTGTTCGTTCATGCCGCGGGCGGCGGGGCGGACACGGGCAACCTTGGCGGTGATTTCTTGCATGACTTGCTTCCTTGCGTTGAGTGAGGTGGGCACAGGGCTGGCTCGCAACCCTGTGACTGCCTCACGGCAGCTCTGGCGTATCCCCAAGCTCGTATGGGTTCCAGATCGCCGATTTGGTGTGCCCTCGGCGTACAGGCACTTGACCTCTCGCGCTCCCTGGCCACGTAGGAATCGGCCAGCTCATTGCGGTCCCCGCCTGGGCCTGCCGCGGCTACACACCGCAGGGGCTTACTCGGTCGGCATCTTGTTGCCCGCTACCTTCGCGGGGGTCCGGCGATCGCAGGCTCGCCGTTGGCTACAAAGAGCGTCGGGAGAAGGCCGTCGCCGTCAACCGATGGGCCGAACTGTAAACCGGAAAGGTTGAAGCCGTCAAGCGGTCAGTCAAGCAGCGACTCACCCTAAAGGGTGGAATATCCGACTACCTTGAAGGGTGAAGCCTTCGGCTTTGTGCGCGTGAACAGGAAGCCCAAGCCTTCGGCTTACCTGCCTGTGTGCCTGGCGGCCCCCGCATGGCGCTTGTGATGCGCTGGAGGGTGTGAGCCAGGGCGCAACGTGCTGTGCACTGAGCGCGCTCGAAGTGGGCGCGGAGGGCGCGATCGGTGTAACAAACACGCCCGAATCGTCCTGTTAACAGGGCTGTTTACAGGAGCCTGTTAACAGGACTGATGACAGGACTGATGAAAGGCTTTTGCCCCCACTTTGCCTATCGACTGGCCTGTTAACAGGGCTATCAACTGTCCTGTTACGAGGGGGAGATATAGAGATAGAGATAGAGAATACATATCGGGTACTTCGTACCCTCGTCGCCGGCGGTGCCGGCTCCGGCTGCCCCGAGGGGGTTGCAAGGAGTCAACCAAAAGGGGAGAATCGACCCCTATGCAGCAGGTTGACTCTCCCTCTCCGCACACACTGGCCCGCAGGACGGACCCGGCAACGAGCCGCGATGCGGCGTCCAAGGTCGCGCGCTTCTCCGGCGCGCACTACCGCAGCATCGTCGAGGCCATGGGGCAGATCGCCTCCGGCGGCCTCATCCGCGTGGCCGGCGCGAGCGAGATTGCGCAGCAGGCGGGCTTGGACGCCTACCAGGTGCGCAAGCGCCTTCCCGAGCTGCAGCGTGCGGGCCTCGTGCGCCTGGCCGATGGCTCGCAGCTGACCGCCACAGGCCGGCGTGAGCGCCTGTTGGAGCTGTGCGCGTGAGCGAGCTGGGCGTCGTCGTCCACAGCACGCGGCGCTCGTGCATGCAAGACGTTCGCACCGTCCTCGCGGCCATTCGCCCCCGCGCCGCCACGGCCGGGCAGCTGCGACAGGCGACCGGATGGTCGGCCAACGAAATCAGCGCGTGCCTGGCCAAGCTCATCAAGGCCGGGCGCGTCAAGAGGTTCCACGCCATCGCCAGCCGCGGCCCGTACTGCGGCGGCTACGCCTACACCTGGGTCGAGTCCAATGAAGGTTGACGACGTTCTCGTGCCGCAGCAGGCACGCATCAGCACCTACGAGCTGCTGGCCCTCAAGAGCCCCGAGCGCGTCGTGATCGACAGCGACCTGGAGCCGGGCCAGTGGTACGTCGTGCGCGGCCCCTGGCATCACGAGCGCGCCGCCGTGGACCGTGCGGCTGCGCCGGAGCGGCGCGAGCGGCAGGCGGCTGCGCAACAGGGGGCGGCATGAGCCGCTACACCCGCACCGCGATTGCGGCCACACAGGCGTGCATGGACGTGTACCTGCGGTCAGCGCAGGCCATCCAGGCGACGCAGCCGCGCCGGTACATGGGCGATGTCGAGCTGGCCATCGGAGCCGTCCTGTCGGTGCCTGACCTTCCCTCGCCGCAGGTGATGGCCGACGCCATCGGCCACCCGAACCCGCTGGCCTACGGCTGGCGACTGATCCCCACCCGTCGAAAGACCAACGCATGACCGAAGAATCCACCCCCATCGAGCCGTCCGCGGACGCCCAGGCGCAACCCGAAGCCGTCGAGTCGCCCGCGCCGGCGGATGGCGTCGTCGCCGAGAGCGGCCCGCAGCCCGAGACGGTCACCTATGCCGATGGCACCGAGGCCACCGGCACCCCGCCGCTGCCCGAGCAGTCACCCGCCGAGCAGGAGGCCGCTGGCGACCTGCCCGCGCCCGACTCGCCGCTGACCGACGTGCCCACCGAGCCGCCGGCCGACGACAAGCCGCGCCTGGCCACGCCCAAGGAGCTGCACGACATCTGGTGCGCCAAGCAGATCGCCCACGGCTGGGCGTTCGGAGCCACCTTCGATGCCGTCAACCGCACCGACCCGCGCCTGGTGCACTACGACCTGCTGACGCCCGAGCAGCAGGCCGCCTACAGCGACGCCTGACGCCATGGACAACCCCAGCATCAGCCTGGCGCTGCCCCTGCAGAGCGTGAACTACGTGCTGCAGGTGCTGGCGGAGCGCCCGTACCGCGAGGTCAACGGCCTGGTCAAGAGCATCACCGACCAGGCGCAGGCGCAACTGCAGCCCCCCGAGAAGGCCGATCCGGTCGAAGGGCCGGGTCGACCCGAGTGAGCCATGAGCGGCGAGTGCCCTTCCGGGAAGCGTCCCTACGCCACCTGGTCCACCGCCGCTCGCATGGCGAGGAACACCAACCGTGACCGCGACAGCGCCCATGTCCAGCCGTACCACTGCCGAAGCTGCCACCGCTTCCATGTGGGCGGCAGCGACTGGATGCGCCCTCGCGGCAAGCTGAAGCAGAGGTGAGCGTGAGCGTCCCCTACGAGGTGCGGAAGATCGCCGCCACCCTCCCCATCCTGAGCGTGAGCCATCAGGTTGGGTGGAGCGATGTCCTGAGCCGCAGATTCCTTGAGCCGGACGAGGCGGTGCACGAGCTGCGCGACATCTGCGCACGCAAGCTCTCCGGGGAGTTCGCCGACATGCTGGTGCGACGCGGCCTCATCACCATCTCCGACGAGATGGAAGGGATGGTCGCGCGGACGAGCGCCATCTGCCTCACCTACGACCAGATGGTGAGCCTGCTGACCATCGCCTTCAACGAGGGCATGAAGCGTCAGCCGAAGATCGAGGTGCCGCATGGCGGGTAAGACGAAGGCGGCGGCCAAGCCGGCAGCCAAGACCGCACGCAAGGCGCCTGTGCGCAAGCCGGGCGAACTGCCGCCGCGGCGGGCTCTGTTCGTCAAGCACTACCTCGTGAGCCTGAACGCCAGCGAGGCGGCCCGGCAGGCGGGGTACAGCGCGAAGACGGCCGGCGTCATCGGGCACCAACTATTAACGTTTCCTGAAATTCAGCTTGCAGTTTCCCAAGCGATGAAGGAGCGCGGGGAGCGGGTGCAGATGGAGGCCGACGAGGTGCTGCGGCGCCTCGCCCTGGTGGCCACGGCCGACAGCCGCGAGCTGATCGAGTACCGGCGCGTGTGCTGCCGCTACTGCCACGGCATCGACCACCGCTACCAATGGACGCCCGCCGAGAAGGAGCGTGCCGAGGAGAAGTGGGAGCGGGCGTGTGACGACGCGCGCCGGCAAGACCTGCCTCAGCCGCAGCGGCCAGACTTCGCGGGCGGGGTGGGCTACCACATCAAGAACCCGCCGCACCCTGACTGCCCCGAGTGCTTCGGCGAGGGCATCGAGCGCCCGTTTGTGCACGACACGCGCAAGCTGAGCGAGAAGGGCGCCGCCCTGTACGCCGGGGTCAAGGTGACGCAGCAGGGCATCGAGGTCAAGCAGCACAGCCAGTTCGAGGCGCTCCTGCAGATCGGCCGCCACCACGGTCTGTTCAAGGACCGCGTGGAAGGCGAGATGAACCACACGCACGACGCCACCGAGGAGCTGCGCCAGTTCCTGCTGGGCGGCGGCTCCGACCCGCTACCCGTCCATCAACCCGAGGAGAAGAAATGAGCTTCCTGGAACCCAGCCTGCCGATCATCGTCGGCCTGTACGCCTGCCTGATCGCCATGGCGATCTACGGTCTGTGGACCACGCATGCCCTGTTCGCCGAGCGTGAGCGGGCCAACGCCCACTTCCACGAGGGTCGCCATTGGTGGAATCAGGCGCAAGAGCTTCAGGCCGCCCTGAAGGAAGCGCGCCAGCGGCTGCTGCAGCAGGCGATCCGCAACGACAAGCTCTCCCAGGCCACGGCGCACGCCGTCGAGCGCCACCAGAAGCTGCAGGCCGAGCTGGACCTGGCCCGCGCGCTGGCGGGCAGCGGGGATGCGGCCGGGCGTCGGCGAGACGACAGCGACAGCTCCGTCGAGCAGGCTGCGGCCATGGCGATGCTGAGCGCCACGATGCACGGCACCGCCGGGGTGGCGACGCAGGTGAGCGACAGCGGCGATGTCCGCTGCCAGGCGGTGTCGGCCAACCAGCTCTACGCCTTCCCGCCGACTGCGTGCGACGTGACCAGCGACAGCTCCTCGCCCTGCGACAGCGGGGCCTGCACCACCAGCGACTGATGCCACGCAGGAGCCCGCCCTACGGGGCGACGAGGTGCCCGACATGCAACGCATGGACCGAGGTGCTGGAGACGAGGGGAGGCCGCCGGCGCAGGCAGTGCGCCAACGGCCACAGGTACAGCACCGTCGAGGTGCTCGTCAGCGATGAGCAGAGTCATGAAGCACAGCCACTACCACAAGCCCATCCCGCCGCAGGCCACGCACATTGACGTGTACCGCGTGCTCGCCATGTTCGGCGTGACCGACCCCTGCATCCAGCACGCCGTCAAGAAGCTGCTGGTGGCCGGCGGCCGAGGACACAAGGACGCGGCGCGCGACGTGCAGGAGGCCATCGACAGCCTCGTGCGCTGGCAAGACATGCGCAAGGAGGAGGTGGCGCCTGGTGCCATCAGCGGCGGCTCGCCCGCCGTGACTGCCGAGCAGCTGCGCCCGCTTTTCAGGCGCTCCGGCACACCGTCTGGCGTCTTCGTCGGCATGCCGGAGCCGACATTGCGCCCGCCCACGCCGGGCTACCACCCCCTGTTCAAGACCGCCGACGACGAGAAGCGCGAGCGCGAGCAGCTCAAGGCCGACTTGGAGAAGGTGCGCGGCCGGAGCGCCTTCTTCGCCGCCTTCGCCGGTGAGCCGCCCACCGCCCGCGATCCGGCGGCCAATCCGCAGCAGCCCTTCGAGGACAAGGGCGAGACGCGCCCGATGAGCGCGCTGGCAGAGCGTGCGCGACCCGTCATCGACCGGCCGCAGCACCCTCTGCGCCGCGCGAGCGACTGGCCCGAGCTGAACGACTGACCCCACCGAGGAGAACCATGGACACCATGACCCAGCCGAAGATCACCGGCTACCGCCAGCTCTCCGCCGCGGAGGCCGAGCTGATGAACGAGGGCAAGGCCCTGGCCGAGCAGGTCGGCGCCTGCATCGCCAAGCTGCACCAGCATCCGGCCACCGGGCCGGACGGCGTGCCGTTCATGACCGATGCCGCCGACAACGCCCCGGCCATGCCCAGCCTGGACCAACGCTGGATCAGCATTGGCGCCACCCAGCTGCAGCAGGGGTTCATGGCCGTCATCCGCGGCATCGCGCAGCCGTCCACCTTCTGATGACGACCTGGCTGAACCGGGCGCTCGTCGTGGCGCCCTACCTGACGCTCTGCCTGAGCGAGCGCGAGTACCTGAAGGTGCTGCGCGAGTTCAAGCAGGAACCTGACGGCCCATGGGTCAGGGACGGCGCCGACGCCACCATGCACACCCTGGAGCGCAAGGGCGAGGACGACGTGTGCATCGTGTGCCTGCGCGCCCCGGCCGGCATCGACCCTGTGTCGGTGGCCGGCCTGCTGGTCCACGAGGCGGTCCACATCTGGCAGAAGGTGCGCCGCAGCATCAACGAGCACGACCCGTCGCCCGAGTTCGAGGCGTACAGCGTGCAGTCCATCGCGCAGCAGCTGATGTGGGAGTACGCCCGCCGCATGAGGGAAGCCTGATGGCCGAGTTCGACATCGGCTGGGTGCCTGCGGGCTGGGAGCGCGGCGAGAAGCTGGCCGTCGTCCAAGCCATCCGCCACCAGAACGGGGACGTGCGGCCTGGGTACGTGAGCCAGTGGGACATGCCGCCGTTCTCCGGCGCTGCAGAGGATCACGTCGCCGAGGTGCGGTTCATGCCGGACGATGGCCCGCGCGTGACCGCCTGGCTGGAGTGGTGGCATGGCGACGCCTGACCCGCTGCTGGACAAGGCGAAGTGGCGCAACCCCTGGTGGCGCCTGAACAACCTGTACCACATCGTCACCGACGACCGGCAGGAGATGCGCTTTCGCCCGAACGAGGAGCAGGCGCACTTCTGGATGACCATGTGGCTGCAGGAGCTGATCCTGAAGGCGCGGCAGCGGGGCTTCACCACCTTCGTGGACCTGATCGCGCTGGATCAGTGCGTGTTCAACCCCAACTTCACGGCGTCGATCATTGCGCACACGCTGCCCGACGCCGAGAAAATCTTTCGCAATAAGGTGCTGTTCGCCTATGAGCGGCTGCCATCCTTCGTGCGAAGCCTGGCGCCCATCAAGAAGCAGAGCAGCAGCGAGCTGGTGTTCGCCAACGGCAGCTCCATCAGCGTGTCCACCTCGAACCGTGGCGGCACGGTGCAGCTCCTGCACGTCAGCGAGATGGGCAAGATCGCCCGCAAGTACCCGGACAAGGCCGAGGAAATCGTCAACGGCGCCTTCCGGGCCGTGCCGGTCACGAAGGGCGGCCGCATCATCGTCGAGAGCACGGCCGAGGGCCGCTCCGGCTGGTTCTACAAGCAGGTCCAGATCGCCAAGCGCCGGCGCGACCAGGGCGCCAAGGACACGCCGCTGGACTTCCGGCTGCACTTCTACCCCTGGTGGGGCAAGGCGGCCTACCGCCTGAGCGAGCGCGACGCCGAGGCCGTCATCTTCACCGACGAGCAGCTCGAATACTTCGAGCGGGTCGAGTCGCTCATCAAGCGCCGCCTGACGCGCGAGCAGCGCGCCTGGTATGTGAAGGTGCTGGCCACCTCGCCGGACGACGAGGCCATGAAGCGCGAGTTCCCGTCCTATGAGGACGAGGCGTTCGAGGTGAGCACCGAGGGCCTGATCTTCGGCAAGCAGATGGTCGCGGCGCGCAAGGGCGGCCGCATCGGCAAGGTGCCGGTTCGGCCCGACATCCTCCTGCGCTCCTATTGGGACTTGGGCGTCAACGACACCAACACCATTTGGGTCGAGCAGCAGGTGGGCTCGATGCACCGCTTCGTGCGGTACTTCGCCGGCTCGAACGAGGGGATGGACTACTACCACCGCAAGCTGGAGGACTGGCGCAAGGCGATGGCGGCCAAGCTGGGCGTCGAGGAGCACCGCTTGCGCTGGGGCGCGCACTACCTGCCACACGACGGCGACACGCGGGTGATGGGGCACGAGCTGTTCACCCGCAAGCAGCTCCTGGAGGAGCTGGGCTTTCGCAACATCGAAATCGTCAAGCGCATCGACGACAAGCGCAACGCCATCGCCATGGGCAAGGCCATCTTCCCCGAGTGCGAGTTCGACGAGGAAGGCTGCGCCGAGGGCATCGACTGCCTGGACAACTACAGCCGCGAGTGGAACGAGGACCGCGGCGAGTGGGCCAGCTACCCGCGGCACGACAAGTTCAGCCACGGCGCCGACAGCTGGCTGCAGTTCGCGCAGTGGCACCGCAAGGTCGCCGAGGACCGCCGGCCGGGCGGCATGGCGGCCTCCAGCCCGAGCTGGGCGACGGTGCGCGGGGGCTACTGACCCCGCAGGTATGCCGTCGTTGCCAGCCATGGGCTGCTGACGATGATGCGTGGTAGAGCCGCCGAGAGGGCCGCTCTGCCTTCCTGAGTGGCTTTGGCCGGCGCGAGTCGGCCTCTTTTTCATGCACGACGACCTGGACGAACTGGACGAGCTGGGGCAGGGCGCCGGCATGGCTGACCCTCACGAGCTGGCCGAGTCGCCGCTGGATGAGGCCACCGAGGAGGCGCAGGCTGTCGCGTCTGCCGCCTCCGCATTGGTGGAGCAGCTGTCGCTGCGCCTGAAGGGCGAATACGACCGCCGCCGCGGGCAGCGCAGCGAAATCGAGAAGCGTTGGCGCTCTGACATCGAGCAATACAACAGCCAGTACGACGCCGCCACGCAGGCCGCCTTCAAGGAGCGGCAGTTCGGCAGCCAGGTGTTCGTGCCGCTCACGCGCCGCATCTGCAACATCGTCGAGGCCCGGTGGGGCGACCTGCTGTTCCCGACCGACGACCGCAACTTCGTGGTGCAGGAGTCGCCCATCCCCGACCTGGCGGATGCGGAGGAGCTGGCCAAGAAGCTGCCGCCCGACGCCATGGTGGATGCCGGCGGCGCGCAGGTGCCTGCCGGCCAGCTCATCAAGGCGCTGCGCGACGTGCGCGAGGAGGCCAAGCGCAAGGCCGCCAACATGCAGCGCAAGGTCGATGACCAGCTGAAGGAGGCGAACTACCCCATCGAGGCGCGCAAGGCCATCCACGACGCGATCAAGCTGGGCACGGGCGTGCTCAAGGGTCCGTTCGCCCTGGCCCGCCGCAAGACCGTCTGGAAGTACGACGCCGCCGCCGGCCGGATGGTGCGCCACGTCATCGAGGACGTGACCGCCACCGTCAAGCGGGTGGACCCCTGGAACTTCTACCCCCAGCTCGGCGTGTCCGAGGTGGACGAGTCGGCCGACTTCTTCGAGAAGCACCGCATGAACATGGCCGAGCTGGCAGCCCTCGCGCGCCAGCCCGGCTTCGACCCCGCCGCCATCGCCGCCATCATCGAAGGCAAGGTGATCGGCACGCAGGTGCGCGACGAGAACCTGGACGTGCAGCGCGAGGCAGCCGGCACGGTGGGGGTGGACGACGACCGCTTCAACCTCATCGAATACACCGGCCCGGTGCTGACCGAGGAGCTGCGCGCGTGCGGCTGCGAGATGGCCGACGACCCGCTCATGAGCTACATGGCGGTCGTCTGGTTCAGCGAGTTCACCGGCCACGTCGTCAAGGCCATGCTGTACCCGGTCGAGGCCGGCAACCAGCGCCCGTACCGCGTGCTCAACTGGCAGCGCGACTCGTCCTGCATCTTCGGCTACGGCCTGCCCTACGAGATTCGGGACACGCAGGAGGCGGCCAACAGCGCCTTCCGCGCGGCCATGGACAACATGGGCCTGTCGGTAGGCCCGCAGCTGGTCATCAACGACAAGAAGATCGTGCCGGCCAACGGCCGCTGGGCGGTCGAGCCGAACAAGGTGTGGCGCCTGCAGGACGCGAGCGTGCCCGTCACCAACGTGTTCGCCTTCAACCAGGTCGAGTCGCGGGTGAGCGAGCTGCTGTCGGTGTTCAACGCCGCCAAGGCGCTGGCCGAGGAAATCGGCGGCCCGGCCATGGCCATGCAGGGCACCGAGGCCCCGAGCTATGCCCAGGCTGGCGCCACCGGCATGGCCATCGCCTACAACGCGGCGAACATCTGGATGCGCCGCGCCGTCAAGAACTATGACGACCAGATCACGGTGCCGCTGGTGAGCGGGTTCATCGACTGGAATATGGAGTTCAGCGACGACGACGACATCAAGGGCGACGTGAACGCGGTGGCGCGCGGGACCAGCGCACTGCTGGAAGCCGAGGGCCAGGTCCAGCGTCTGCAGGTGCTCATGGGCATGAGCCAGCAGGCCGGCATCCCGATCCGCAAGATGGTCAACCAGCTGCGCCAGATGGCTCTGGCCATGCGCCTGGACCCCGACGACCTGCTGCCGAATGACGATGAGGTCAAGCAGATGGAGGAGCAGCAGGCCCAAAACGGCCCGCCGCCGAACCCTGAGCTTGAGCGGCTGAAGCTGCGCCAGGCCGAGATGCAGGACGCCCAGGCCCAGCGCGAGCACGAGATGGCCATGGCCCAGCAGGCCAACCAGATTCGCGTCGCCGAGCTGGCCGCCAAGGAGAAGCTGACCATCGAGCAGGTGCGCGCCAAGTACGGCATCGAGGAGATGCGCCTGGCGGCCCAGGTCGCCGACAAGCGCGAGCAGCGCGCGCACGACGCCCGCAAGACGAACGCTGAGCTGGCGGTCAAGGCCACGATGGGGAGCGGCATCTGATGGCGCTGCTGCCCGTCAACGGCGCCTCGTCCGACTGGCTGCGTGTCGTCGAGTACGCCCATGCGCGCATCGGTGAGCTGACCGAGGAGTGCATCGCCATCAACACCGACGCGGGCCGCCGGCAGGACATCGCCGCCCGCATCGCCGAGCTTCGTGAGCTGCTGAAGGCGCCCGAAGCGACCCGCCTGACCGCCGAGCTGCACGAGTCGCAGCCCCGAGGAGTTTACTGATGGCCACCGCCATGCCAGGCCGCCCGAACATGGGCATCCAGCCGGTGCCGAAGGCGCCGCGCACGAACGTGCAGGCCGCCGTCCAGGCCGCCATCCCGAAGTCGCCCAGCCCGAACATGAGCACCGGCCAGCCGGTGCGGCAACCGTCCGGCCCCACCATGGGCATCGGCCAGCCTGCTCAGCGCCCCAGCGCCCCCACGATGAGCACCGGGATGCCGCCGGCGCCGCGCCCGCAAGGCCCGACGATGGGCGCCGGCATGCCGCCCGCCCCCCAGGGTGGCGGCATGGCGACGAACGGCATGGTGCGTCCTCCCTCTCAGCAGCAAGGCCCCACCATGGGGATCGGCATGCCGGCGCAGCCCCGCGGCGCTCTGTCCACCAACGGCATGGTCCCGGCGCCGCAGGGTCCGACGATGAGCGCGCAGGGCGGCGCGTTGTCGCAGCCTGGCGGCCCGACCATGACCGCCCAGGGGCCGAACGTGCCAACGCCGCGCGTTCCCGGCCCGCAGCAGCCCGGCTCCGGCCTGCCTGGCTGGGCCAATGACCCGTCGCAGGCCAACCTCAACGACATGGCCGGCGAGATGGAGAAGGCGGCCACCTACACGCCTGGCGAGGACGCGCTGGTCAGCGAGCAGCTGAACCGGCTGCTGGCCAAGGACAGCGACTACATGCAGCTCGCCCGCACCAAGGCGCTGCAGTCTGGCGCGTCGCGCGGCCTGCTCAACAGCAGCATGACGGCCAGTGCCGGCGAGCTGGCGGCGATCCAGTCGGCGCTGCCCATCGCTCAGCAGGACGCGCAGAGCTTCTTCACCTCGCAGCGGGACAACGCCGCGGCGCAAAACGACTTCGCCAGCCAGGCCAACGAGTTCAGCCGGCAGGGCGCCCTCGCGCGCTTCCAGGGCACGCTCGACCAGGCCAAGCAGGAGCGCGACCTGGGCTTCGCCCGCGAGGAGCTGGGCTACCGCGACCGCTGGACGAACCGCGACCTGGACCTGCGCAGCGACCAGCTCAAGGCCGACAGCCAGTACCGGCAGGACCAGCTCAACCTGTCGCGCGACGAGCTGGCGCAGCGCGACCGCCAGTTCAACGACCAGCTGGGGCTCGACCGCGACCGGCTGGAGGCCGACCAGGGCTACCGCGACCGGCAGCTCGACCTGTCCGAGCGGGAGCTGGGCGACCGCGCCGACCAGGCAGAACAGCAGGCCCGCACCGCGCTGCAAGAGGACATCCGGCAGATTCGCCAGCAGGCCATCGACGCGCAGCGGGCCATCGAGACGGACCAGAAGATGTCGGCCGCTGCCAAGGCGCGCGCCATCGAGGCCATCCACCAGAACGCGGCCTACAACATCCAGGAAATCGTCATGTTCTCCGGCCTGGACATGCCCGAGGCGTGGCCAGACTGGATCAACACCGAATGGGGCAGCGGCGCTGGCGGCGAGCCGCCGGCACCCCCTCCAGCGCCGTTCGACCCCACGCCGGACTACGGAGGGGGCTGACGCATGGTGCGCTACGCCTGCGAAGCGGACATCCCGCTCATCATGCGCCTGTGCGAGCGCGAGCACGCCGCGTCGAAGTGGCGCGACGTGCCGTTCGAGCCACACGCGGCCGAGAACACGATCCGGCAGTTCCTGTCGCTCATCGGCCGCACGCTGTTCGTCAGCGAGGCGGGCTACCTGGCCGGCCTGGTGCAGCCCTTCGGCTTCTCGCAGTACCGCGTGGCGCTGGAGTACGCCTGGTATGCCGAAGATGGCAGCGGCCTGGCACTGCTGCGACGATTCGAGGAGTGGGCGCACCGCATGGGCGCCGTCGAGGTCGTCGCTCACAACTACCTGAACGACCCCCGCCTGGAAGCCGTGATGGCCAAGCGCCGGGGCTACAGCCTCATGGGCAGCACCCTGAGCAAGCGACTGGAGCACTGAACCATGGCCATCGCCATCCCCATCATCATGGCCTACGCCGGCACGGCCACGGCAGTCTCGGCTGCCATCGGCCTGACTGCCGCGGTGGGCGCCACTGTGGGCTCGGCCATCGTCAGCATCGGCGTCGGCGCCGCACTGCAGGCCAGCGGCATCAACGACAAGATCAACAAGGCGGCGAGCAAGGTGTTCGGCGAGGACGTGGTGAAGGTGGCCAACATCGCAGGCACCATCTTCCTGGCGTCCCAGGCGTTCACCGGCGGCGCCGATGGCGCGGCGGGCGCCGAGTCGGCGGTGCCGGACGGATCGACCGTGGCGCCGCCGACCGATGTTCCCACGCCGGACGTGATGGGGCCGCCGGCTGACCTGGCCGGCGCCGCTCCGTCCGTGGGCGACGCCGCGGGCGCCGCGGGCGGTTCGATGGGGCCGCCCATCGAGGCGTCGAGCGGCTACATGGGGCCGCCGCCCGAGGCCGCCGGTGGTGGCGGCGCGCTGGCCAACCCGAACGGCCCGGTGTCTCCTGGTCTTCAGCAGCCGGCCCAGCCCAGCCCGATGAGCCAGCCGCCTGCAGGCCAGGCCGCGAACGCGGCCACCAGCGCGAACTCGACGGCCAGCAACCCGGCGCTGATCGAGTCGCAGGTTGGCACGCCCGGCTATGGCGCCAGCTCGGTCAATGCCGCGGCGCCGGGTGGTGGCGGCAGCGACAGCTTCCTGAGCAAGCTGCTGGCGTCCGACCAGGGGCGGGCGACCGCACTGCAGGTCGGCGGCAACCTGCTGCAAGGCGCCCTCGGCGGCTACTCGCAGAGCCTGGCCGCGCGTGAGATGAACCGGCCGTCTGCCGACTCCGGCTACACCGGCGCCGGCTACCGCCCCTATGACGACCGCCTCGCGCGCCGTCGTCGCCCGATCACTGGAGGAACCGGCGGATGACCCCGGAGACGAAGCAAGGCGCCCTGGCGGCGCAGGCCCAGCCCGGCGGCCAGCCGGCCCAGCCCGGCAAGGGCGTCGATCCGAAAGACCCGCGAGCCATCGAGCTGACCCAGCTCGTTGTGGCGCGCACGCTCGATGCGCTGTCGAAGGTCGGCAAGGAGCTGGACACGGCCATGCGCGCCGACCCCATCGCCGCGGCGGTGCAGTTCGGCACCACGTCGCTGCGCACGGTCGTCATGGCTGCCATGCGTGCGCGGCGCAACATCCCCTTCGAGGTGGTGATGGCGGCCGGCATGGAGGTCATCAAGCACCTGGCCAGCATCGCCAACGAGAAGGGCTACCTGCCGGATGAGCAGATCGAAACCTTCTTGAAGGAGGTGCTGCAGCAGTCCATGGCGCAGTACGCCAAGCTCGACATGCAGGACGGCATGCTCAAGCCCGGCGAGGTGGATGCCATGTCGCAGAAGCTCGGCCTGGGCAAGCCGGCCCAGCCGAAGGGCGCGCTCGCGCGAGGGGGTTGAGATGCCTGGTGCACTGAGCTACATCGCTGCCGGCATGGGCGAGGGCCTGGGCCGCAGCATGGTCGCCATGGGCAACAACATGGCGGCGGAACAGGCCGCGCGCCGCGAGCAGGAGCTGGCGCTGGAGCGTGACCGGCAGCGCCAGCAGGCCCAAGAGGAGATGCTGCAGATGCGCCTGGCTGCCCAGCAGCAGGGCACCGGCGGCGGCCGCGGCCGCGGCGCGATGACCATGTTCGATGTCGTCAAGCAGGACGACGAGACGCTGGCGCAGGTGCTGCGTGCGACCGGCCAGGTTCCTCCTGAGCAGGCTGCCGATGCGGTGGCCATGATCCGCGGCCAGACGCCGACGCAGGAGGTCAAGCTGGACCCCGCGCGCTTCACCAACCCCGACCGCATGGACGACGCCGCGGCTGGGCCGCAGTCGGTCAAGCAGGCCAAGTACGCCCAAGGCGAGGGCGCCGCGCTCATGCAGCAGGCGTTCGTCGGCCTGCGACGAGCCGTGGGCCTTGGAGACGCGCCGGAGAAGGTGGCCGAGGCGGAATCGACCGAGCAGACCACGCGCCTGGTGGGCGACTACGCCAAGGGCAACGACCGCGCCGGCGACGCCGCCCTCGTGGCCCAGGGCAAAGACCCGAACGCCGCCGAGGTGCGCGCGGACGCCACCGTCGAGGCGGCCAAGGTGCGCGCGTCCGGCGGCGGCGGGAAGGGTGGCGGCTCCGGCAGCGGCGTGCAGTCCACCTACGTGAACGCCAAGGGCGAGCGCGTGGCCATCATGCGCGACGGCACGCAGCGCGTGCTCGGCCCCGACTCGAAGGTGCAGTCGCTCATCCAGGCCGAGAAGAAGAACCTCGGCAAGACCATCGACGGCATCGGCGCGTCCGACGCGGACCTGGAGGCGCGCGCTGTGGGCAACCTGCTGTCGCGCGGCGGCGAGGGGAAGCCGGCCCAGCCCGCGTCCGGCGGCAAGCCGGCCTACGCGGAGGGTACGCGCCTGCGCGGCCCCGACGGCAAGGTCTATGTGGTGCGCGGCGGCAAGCCGGTGCTGGAGAAGTGATGACCGACTGGAGCCAGTTCACGCCCATCGAGGAGGAGCCGGAGAGCAGCGGAATCGACTGGAGCCAGTTCGAGCCCATCGCTGACCCGAAGCGCGAGCTGCCCGCGGGCGTCAAGGCCAGCGATGCCGGTGGCGGCCGAGGCTCCGCCAACTTTGCCGCCACCGACCCGCGCCGCGTGGATGTCGAGCGGCCCAAGACCCGCCTGGTGGGCAGCACTCGCGGCGGCTTCCGGCCCGAGGAGGTCAAGCCGCGCGCCGGCAGTGGCCCCTCTGTGCTCGACCGCGTGCCCGAGGAGGTCCAGGCTCGCCTGGCGGCCGAGCAGCCGCTGACCGATGCGCAGCTGGTCGAGCTGCAGAAGTCCCCCGCGCTGCGTGAGCGCGAGGCCGCCGCCCTGCGCGAGAAGGCCCGGCAGCAGTCGGTGACGATGACCGAGGCGCCCGAGCGTGGCGTCGTGCAGCGGCTGCTGGACAAGACCATCCGCAAGCCGGAGCAGCGCGGCTTGGGCGACCTGTTGGTCGAGGGCGCTGGCGACGCGGCCCGCGGCGTGGCGCGCGCCGGTGCAGGCGTGGCCAGCTCCATGTGGTCGGGCATCCAGGCCGGCGCGGAGGTGGTGGGTGCCGGCGACAGCGACGTGGCCCGCCTGGCTGGTGAGGCCGGCCGGGCAGGGCGCGCGACGCGCACGCAATGGGGCAACCCCAGCGACCCCGACTCGCTCACCCAGCAGGTGTTCGAGAGCACCTTCACGACCGTGCCCGCCATGGTGGCGCTGGGCGGCGGCAACCTGGCGCTGGCCGCCATGGGCGCGCAGTCCGCGGCCAACGACTATGGCGAGAGCCGCGACGCCGGCAAGACGCACGACGAGGCCGCCGGCCGCGCCGCCTACATGGGCATCGCCGAGGTGATCGGCGAGCGGTTCGGCCTGCCCGAGCTGGGCCGCATGTTCCGCCTCAAGGCCGCCGACGTGGCTGCGGACAAGCTGCCTGGGCTGCTGAAGGACACCATCACCCTCATCGGCAAGGAACAGGTTGGCGAGCAGGTGACGCAGGCGCTGCAGAGCGCCTACGAGAAGTGGGGCGAGCAGGGGCGCCGCCCCGACATGACCCTCGACGACTACCTGCGCGACGCCGCGGAAACGGCCAAGGTGACGCTGGGCCAGTCGCTGCTGACCGGGGGCGCCGCTGGCGTGGCCCGACGCATGGCGCCGGCGCCGACCCGCGAGGAGGAGTTCGCCCGCGCCTTCGCTGCCGACACCGCCGACACCCGCTTCATGCCGGGCGGCGCGGAGGAGTTTGCCCGCGCGGCCATGTCGCCGAACAGTGAGGTGGTCGATCCGGGCCTGGTGAGCCCGGCCGCCACGGTTCGCAGCGTCGTGCCCGTGGCGCCGCGCATCGAGGAGCAGCCCGAGGAGGTTCGCTCGCCGGAGGAGCTGCAGGCCATGGCGCAGCAGGCTGCCGCCCAGCGCGCGGCCGCCCAGCCAGCGGCACCCGAGCAGCCTGGCGCGCAGGCGCCGGCAGCGCCGACCGTCGCGCTTCCGCCGCGCACGACCGGCGACATCGGCATCGCCACGGTCCCGGCCGGTCAGCTCGCCGCGGCCGCCGAGCAGCAGATCAAGAAGCACGCCCAGGAGGCCGCCACCAATGCCAGCGTTCCAGATGCACCTGTCGCCCGACCTGGAGAGCGCGGTGCTGCAGGGGGTGCTGACGCTGGCGGAAGCGTGGTCGATCCAGGACGTGTGGCTGACCAGCCTGGAGCCCGACCCGCCGATGCCGGAGCACCTGTGGCCGGCGATGGACAAGCTGGACTTCTTCGAGCTGGAGCTGACCGACAGCAGGCCGCACTGACGCCGGGTGGCGCTACCATTGCGGTTGATGCCCAAGCCAACACCCCTGTCACGCCGCCTGCTCCTCAAGGCTCAGGAGCTGGCCGACCGGATGTTCAACCGCCGCAGTCCGCCGCCGCCCCCATCGAGGGAGCGTCTGCGGCAGGAGGCGGAGCAACTCAAGGAGGCCAGGGCAATCAGGCGCCCGTGCCACCCGTGGGACGAGGAGTTCTCGCGGATGGAATGGGAGGCGCGCAAGGCACGCAAGGCGACCGACGAAGCCGTCGCCAAGGCGTCCTTGACGCGCACGTCGCCACCCTCCAGCGATCCGCCAACGACGACCGGCTGAAGGCGCGCGCCCTGCGGGCGCAGGGCAATGAGGCCGGCGCGCTGGCGCTCGAAGGGGCTGCAGAGCGCAAGCAGGCGCACATCGACTCCCTCGAATCGGCGCTCGACCATCCCGATATTGCCGGCTTCGAGCCGGTGGCCGACATCCTGGAGGAGAAGTTCGGCCGCGCCGTCGTGCCCTACGTGGACACCTCCGACACCGCCGCGGATGGCTTCTCGGACGGCGACGCCGTGTTCGTCAACCTGGCGAACCCACAGAAGTCGGTCGCCTTCACGGCTGTGCACGAGCTGCAGCACGTCATCCGCCGGCAGGCCGAGCGCGGCAACGCGCGGGCGCAGAACGCCACGCGACTGCTCGACCAGGTGTGGGCGATGGTCAGCGAGGAGCACAAGCGCGCCTACGCCGAGCAGTTCCTGTTCGCTGGGCACGGCAAGACCTACGAGGCCATCATGGCCGACGAGAAGCTGGCCGGCCTGCTGCGCGACGAGGTGATGTCCGACTTCATGGGTGGCCGCGCGGCAGACGCGCAGTTCTGGCGCGACCTGGCCCGCAAGAACCCTCAGACCTTCGGCGACTTCGTGCGCTCCTGGATCAGCACGCTCAAGGAGCTGATCGCCGCCCTGCGCGGCTCGGGCATCCCGTCGATCAACAACATCGACCCGGCCATCAAGAACCTGGAGGCCGCCAAGCGGGTGGCCGAGCGAGTGTTCGCCGAGTGGGTGGCGCTCAACCCGAAGCTGGCCAGCAGCCAGGCCGCGGACAGCCCTGCCGCGGATGAGCCGGTTGCCAGCCGCCGCCGCACCGTGCCGGTCGAGGAATTCGACGCCGCCGACAAGGACGTGCCGGAGTACGTGTCCATCGACCAGCAGATGTCGGACATGGACGAGTTCGACGGAATGGAGCTGGGCGAGGTGGTCGTGGCCGACGACGCCATGGGCGAGCTGTCGGATGCCGAGCTTGAAATCGTCCAGGCGGAGCTTTCCGAGGCCCTTGGCCTGGCCCAGCTGCCCGACCAGGCGCCCGTCACCGTCTATCCGTCGCCCGACGACAAGGCGCTGAAGAAGGCCGGCATCATGGCCGAGGACGCCTACGAGCCGATCCCCTACACCGAGGTCGCCATGCGCGACGCGGACGGCGAGGTGTGGGGCTCGAAGCAGGAGGCCCAGCTGCAGATCGGCGACAACCCGTGGTCGAGCTGGGGCTTCTCCGTCACGAGCAATGACGCTGGAGTGACCTTCGCCTCGCACACGCCGCTGGGCAAGCTCAAGGGCATCGGCGCCGGTGCGCCGTGGGGGCTGTCCAAGGTGTCGGAACAGGTGGCGAAGGACTGGAACCGGCGCGTGGCCGCCTCCGTGGACCTGCTGCGCCGCAAGTTCGACCTTGCCAAGACGGTCCCGCCCGCGGCCCGCAAGCGCGTCGTGCAGACGTGGCGCGAGCTGGCCACGCGGCCTGGCGCATTCGAGTTCGGCCTGCGCGCCAAAATCGACCGCAACGCCCCCACCATGCAGAAGCTGCAGCAGATCGCCGACTCGCTGCTCGATGGCACGCGCTACGTGGCCTCGGCCGGCAACGGCGGGGCGTCGAATTGGTGGACGCTGACGCTGCAGGACAAGCGCACCGGCGCCGTCTCGACCGGCAACATCGAGTACGTCAACGGCGCGGATCGCCGCCTCGTCTTGCACGCCTCGGACTTCGACCAGGGTTCCGGCCTGGGCAAGCCGTTCTACCAGGTGGCGCTCGCCTTCTCGCATGAGGTGGGCATCCCGACGAACGCTGACCCGAGCGGCCTGTTGGGGGTGAACAACTACCGCCGCACCGACCAGAGCTTCTCGGCCGCACTGCGCGCCGGCTTCTCCAGCCAGGTCAACCCCGGCATCGGCCAGCGGGTGTACGGCTGGGAAAAGGGCGCCAAGACCGACGCCCAGCACGACAGCAACCTGCTGCGCCTGGCGCTGGCACAGGCCCGCAACGTGGCCGAATTCATCCCTCGTGTGCGCGAGCTGTCCTACGACCTGGCGGCCGACAAGTTCGCCTGGCGCAAGGGCAAGGAAGCCGGCCAGGACGCGGAAGCCTGGGTGGGCCGCCAGCTGGCCAGCCAGGACGTGCGCCGCGTCAGCATCTCGCGCTCGACCATCGCGCGGGCGGCCGTCACCTTCCAGGCCGTCGATGGCCAGGTCGATGTGCCCGACGAGCTGACGGTGGCCGCGCCGGTGCTCTACAGCCGGCGCGGCGGCTTCTTCCCTGAAGCCGAGGCCGACAGCGGGTATGCGGCTCTGGAGCGCGCCAGGCGCGACGGCTACAACCGCCTGGCCAACCGCCAGCTCAAGGTGCCGGTGCGCCTGGCCGACAGCGGTGAAACCGTCGAGCTGACGGTGGATGCAGCCAAGGCCATGGCCCGGCTCGACGAGCGGCAAACGCTGTTCGAGGAGCTGGCCGAGTGCCTGAGTCGCTGAAGCAAGTCGCCAACCGCCAGGAGCTTGAGTCCCTGGCGCGCGGCCTGGGCGCCGAGGTGGCGCCCGATCCCGTCGTGCTGGCCATCCGCCAGATGGAGCAGTCCGTCGTGGCAGCCCTGACCGAGCTGACCGCGGCAGTGCGCCGCCTGCAGAAAGACGACGCATGAGCCGCTGCCTGGACATCGCCAACCGCATGAGCGCCGCCGACCGCGACGCGCTGCTCGACCTGCTGGGCGACAACCCCACGCAAGAGGAGCAGATCGCCGCGGTGCGGACCATGATGGAGCGCATCGCGGGTGAGCGCGAGATGCTGGCCGAGCTGCTGCGCTCCCAGCATCCCGACGCCCTGGGCATCTTCGTCGAGAGCGTGTGGTTCAGTGCGCGCCCCGACAACGCCCGCGCGCAGCTCAACACCGTCATCGCCGCTCGCAACAAGACGCTCAAGCAGGCCAACCCTGCGTCGGTGCTGGAGGCCGACATCGAGCGCGCGGCGCGCGCCGTCGAAATCGTGATGGTGGAAATCCAGTCGGGCGGCAAGCTGCCGCTCATGGAGGTGCCCATCGGCCCGATGCCGCATGCCGTTCGCCTGGCGGGTGCGCCCATGCAGATGACCGCCATCGCCACCTCGATCATCAAGAAGGTGTTGGTGGACAAGCACGACGCCGACTTCACCGGCGTCACCTCGCGCGAGTTCGTCGAGGCGCTGTACCGCCCGGCGCTGGTCATCAAGGCGGCCAATGGCGACTTCGAGCTGATGAGTCAGCTGGTCAACCGCCAGGGCGTGCCCGTGATGTTCGCGCTCATGCCGGACGCCCAGCTGCCGGGCGGCGTCGCCAAGGCGGCGATGGTCAAGAGCGCCTATTCCCGCGACCAGCTCATGAAGCCGGGGGCGATGCAGCTCGCGCTCGCCTCGCGCCAGGTCAAGTACGCCGACATCGACGCGCTGCAGGCGCTGGAGGAAAAAAGCCCGACCGTCGCGCGTGCGTTCGGCCGGGCTCGTCCCGCCTCCGAGGTTGTTGCAGCATCGTCCGGCGCGAAGGCCGGCAGCCATTTCCCTGCAAAAAGTGACTCGGCAGACTTCCGCGGTGAGGATCGCCCCGGCATCAACCTTGGAGCCCGGTTGGTTACGGGCGTGGGGTCAGATCGGCTTGGCCTCTCCACGGCATCACCCTTCGTCCGGGCTGCAGCCCAGGCGACGGGGCTCGGTACTGTGAAGGGCTACGGGGATCTTGTCAAGTTCCTGGCTGACAAGTACCAGGGGCCTGCCGACGACATGCCGCGGTTCAGCCGCCGCGCGCCCGACACGCCTGAGTTCCGCCGTTGGTTCGGCGACAGCAGGGTGGTGGACTCCAGTGGCGAGCCGAAGGTGATGTACCGCGGCACCGGCTACGACATCGAGGCGTTCCGGCGCGGTGTTGCCGGCGCCATCTTCCTCACCGATTCCCCGTCGTTCGCCAACGAGTTCTCCATGCGAGGCATGGGCACCGACGCAGCGCAGCACATCGAGGCAATGGACGTGGACGGCTTGGCGCCCAACGTCATGCCCGTGTACGTGCGCGCCGAAAACCCGTTCGACTACGAGAACACCTCCCATGTGTACCGGGTGGCAAACGCGGTAAACCGGGCGGGAGAGATGGATCGCGTGGCGCGCGTCGCGGTTGACTGGATCGAGGTTGCCAAGAAGGGCGGCTGGGGCGTTATCGAATCCGAGGCGTTCCAGCGCGCGATCCGCGCCGAGGGCTTTGACGGCTTCTACGTCCGCGAGGACGGCCGAAAGAACTTGGCCGTCTATGACCCCGAGCAGATCAAGAGCGCCATCGGAAACCGCGGCACGTTCGACCCGGCCGACCCGCGGATCACGTACAGCCGCCGCGGCCAGCCCGGCGCGTTCCGGCTGCCCGAGTTCACCCGCCTGGACATGACCATCGAGGCGATCCAGGATCGCTACAACCGCTGGCGCCAGGCCACCCAGGCAGTGCGCGAGCAGGGCGGCAACGTCAACGACATCAACGACTTCTACCTGGCGGAAGAACGGTATTGGAGCCGCGTGGGCTCGCGCGTGGACGACTTCAAGGCTGAGCTGGAGCAGTGGGTCAAGGAGATTGCCGACGACGGCCTGGACCTTGATTCGGTGGCGCTGTACGCCTACGCCAAGCACGCGCCTGAGCGCAACGCCTGGATCGCCATGAAGCGACCCGCCATGACCGATGGCGGCTCCGGCATGAGCAACCAAGACGCGGCCGACATCATCCACGATGCCCAGGTGTCCGGCCTGCAGCCGCTGCTGGAGAAGCACGTCGCGCGCCTGCACGAGTTCATCCAGGGCACGCGCGACTCGCTCTACCAGGATGGCCTGATCGACGACGACGAGTACCTGGCCTGGTCCTCGCTGTTCCAGCACTACGTCCCGCTGCGCGGCCTGGAGGGCAAGCCCGAGGCCAAGGGGACGGGGCAGGGCTTCAACATCCGCGGCGCCGAGGGCAAGGCCGCCAAGGGCCGCTACAGCCAGGCCCGGCAGATCATCGAGCAGGTGGTCCAGGACCGCGTGCGCGCCTACATGCGGGCCGGCAAGAATGAGGTGGGCCGAACCTTCTTGCAGTTCGTGCTCGACAACCCCAGCCCGAACCTGTGGGAAGTCAACGCGGTGCAGCGCAAGCCGGTGTCCAAGCTGGACGCCAACGGCAACCGCATCATCGAGGAGGAGATGACCGTGGTGGACGACGAGCGCGTCGTCACGGTCAAGGATGCCGGCCAGGAAATCCACATCCTCGTGCACGACGAGCGGCTGCGCGCGCAGCTGCAGAACATGCACGTCGAGAACGTGGGCCGCGTGGTCGGCTCGCTGCTGTGGGTGAACCGCCAGCTGTCCAAGCTCTACACCGCGCTGTCGCCGGTGTTCCTTGTGCTCAACGCCTCGCGCGACCTGCAATCGGCCACGGTCGGGGTGATCGACGAGGTGGGGTTCATGGGCGTGCCGCGGCTGTACGCCAACCTGCCGCGCGCCATTCTCAGCTCCTACAAGGCCGAGTTCGGCGCCATCGACCCCGACTTCGAGCTGTACCGGCAGTCCGGCGGCAAGACCGGCTTCTTCGACTTCAAGACGCTGGACGCCCAGGCGCGCGAGCTGCAGGACATGCTCGACATGGCCGGCTCCAGCGCCATCGACCCGCGCAAGCTGTGGCATCGCGCCATGGCGGTGATCGAGGGCGCCAACGGAGGCGTCGAAAACGCCTTCCGCCTGGCTGCCTTCCAGACGGCGCTTCAGTCGGGCATGAGCACCGTGCAGGCCGCGCGCATGTCGAAGAACATCACGGTGAACTTCAACCGCAAGGGCACCATGACGCCCGCGCTGTCGGCCTGGTTCCTGTTCTTCAACCCGGCGGTGCAGGGCACGGCGCGCGTGGCGCAGGCCCTGCGCAGCCCGAAGGTGCTGGCCACGCTCGGCATGGGCATGACGGGCATGTTCCTGCTGGCGCTGCGCAACGCCTCGATGGGCGACGACGACGACGGCGTGGCCTGGTGGGACAAGATTCCCGACGAGGTGAAGGAGCGCAACCTGGTCATCGTGCTGCCGCCTGGCGCGTCCGGTGGCGAGAGCATTCCGGCCAGCAAGGTGGGGCGCTACATCAAGGTGCCGATGCCCTACGGCTACAACTTCTTCGCCGTCGTGGCCAACCAGATGGCCGACGTGTGGCGCCACAGCCAAGACCCGCGCCGCGGCCGCGACGCGACCAAGGGAATGCTCAAGGCGGCCCAGGCTTTCATGGGCGCGTGGGTTCCGGCCACCGAGGTGGGCCGCTCCTTCGAGACGCCAGAGGCCGCTGCCCTGGCCTTCGTGCCCGATGCGCTGAACCCGCTGGTGCAGAACGCGCTGAACCTCAACACCTTCGGCCGCAAGATGCGGCCCGACGATGCGCGCAGCGAGGCCCTGCCGGACAGCCAGCAGTTCTTCATCGGGCAGCACGGCACGCTGTACCAGCAGCTCGCCTCCGAGCTGAACGCGGCCACTGGCGGCGACGAGGTGACGCCCGGCCTGATCGACGTGTCGCCGGCCAGCATCGAGAACGTGGTGCGCGGCTATGGCGGAGGCCCGGCCAGCTTCGCCATGGACCTGCTCAACGTGGTGTACGTGCGCCACTCCGTCGAGCGGCCCGCCGCGGACTGGAGCAAGGCCCCGTTCGCCAAGCAGCTCACCGGCGTGATCGACGACGAAACCGACCGCCTGGTCGGCTACGAGCGTCTGATGGATGCCGAGGAGAAGGACGCCCGCCTGGACGCCGCCTCAAAGATGGGGGGCGACAAGGTGCGTGCACTGCTGGAGCGGGAAGGGCGCACGGCAAGCTTGGGCGATCAGGCGCTGGCGGTGCGTCAGCAGCTGGCGTAGCTGCGCAAGGCGGAGCTGGCCTACCTGGCTGACGACACGCTCACCGACGCGCAGAAGTTCGTGCAGCTGCAGCGGTTGAACGCGCTGCGCCGCAAGGCGCTTCACGCCTTCACCCGCGCCTACGACGCCGCCATCGTTGCCAGCCAGCCGCCGGAGCAGTGACGACGGCCACCGCCACCGCGGTGCCCAGCACCACGGTGAGCGGGATCGTCAGCATGCCGCCCAGCTGCATCACGTCGTCGCTGCCGGCGACGAAGGCCACGGCCACCACGACCATCCCCATCACGGCCAGGCCGAGTGCGGCCAGCCACGCCCATAGCGCCCACGCTTTCATGGCCGCAGTGTAGCCGCGCCGCACGCGGAGGTATGCCGCTGTTGCGACGGTCAACCAGATGGAGAGACTGCACGCACAAATCGTGCGACTGCCTCTGGCCCATGTCGGGCCACGCCGTCTGGAGTGGACATGAACGTCGAGCAGACCCAGGACGACCAGGACTTCGAGAGCTTCTTCAACGAGCGCGTTGCCGCCAAGCAAGAAGCTGCCACCACGCCGCCGGCGCCCAGCGCGCCCGCTGCTGACGCGGAGCCGAAGCCCGAGTCGGAGAAGGACCAGCCCCCGAAGGAGGCACCCAAGGACGAGGCCAAGCCCGACCTGGAGCGCCAGCTGGCGGAGGCCCTGCACCGCGAACGTTCGAGCGCGAACCGCGTGAGCCACTTCATGCGCGAGAACAACCAGCTACGCACCAAGGTGCAGGCGCTGGAGCAGGAAGTGGAGCAGCTCAAGGCCAAGGCCGCCCCCGCCTCCTCTGGTGCCGCACAGGACGTGCTGGCGGAAGCCCCCGAACTGGAAGCCGCCGTTCGTGCGCGGGTGGAGGCGGCCATTGCGCCGCTTCAGGCCGCACTCGATGCCGCGAACGCGCGACTGGCCGAGGTTGACGGCCACCAGCCTGCCGCTGCCCAAGCGCAGCCGCAAGGCGGTGACGTTGCATTCGAGGTCGCCAAGACCCACCAGCTGCTCGACGCCGCGTTCCCGACGTGGCGTTCGGACACGCAGAGCGCCGACTTCGCGCGCTGGCTCAACGGCCAGCCCGCCAGCGTGCAGCGTGCATACGAGGACGCGGTTGGGTTCGATGACTGCGCGACCGTGATGCGCCTCTATTACGCCGCCAAGGGCGCCCCGAAACAGCAGCCCGCGCAGACCCCTGCGCAACCCGCAGCGCAGCAGCCCTCGTCGCAAGACCGGCTGCGCCAGGCCGCCGGCATCGCGCCGCGCGCCGGTTCGATCCCGAACCCCGACGCCAAGAAGGACGACTTCGAGGGCTCGTTCGCGGAGTTCGCCTCGATGCGCAAGACGCAACGCTGATTCTGAGGTAGATCATGCCCAACACCTACGGTGACATCACCCCCCGCACCGCGGCCTACGCCGCGGCCACCATGCTGGAGCGCGCCCTGCCGTTCCTGTGCATGGCCAAGTTCGGCCAGCAACAGCCGATCCCCAAGAACAAGTCGCTGGCGGTCAAGTTCCGCCGCTACAACGGCTTCACGCCCAGCACCACGGCGCTGACCGAAGGCGTGACGCCCGCGGCCGACAACATCAGCTCGACCGACGTGACGGCCACGCTGGCGCAGTACGGTCGTCGCACGCAGATCACCGACGTGATCGCCGACACCCACGAAGACCCCGTGCTCAACGAGTACGCGGAAATCATGGGCGAGCTGGCCGGCCAGACGCAGGAGCTGGTCGTGTTCAACGCCATCCGCGGCGGCACGAACGTGATCTATTCCGGCGGCACCTCGCGCGCCACCGTGAACTCGGCCATCACCACGACCGCGCTGAACCGCGCGATCCGCCAGCTCAAGCGTCAGAACGCCAAGGCGCAGACCCGCATGCTCGCGGCGTCGGACAAGGTGGACACCAAGCCGATCCGGCCGTCGTTCATCGCGTTCTGCCACCCCGACCTGCAGATGGACCTGGAGGCGCTGGCCGGCTTCATCCCGGTGGCGAACTACGGCACGCAGCAGCCGCTGGGCGACAACGAGCTGGGCTCCTACAAGGAGCTGCGGTTCATGTCCTCGACGCTGTACGCGCCGTGGCTGCAGGCCGGCGCCAGCGGCTCGACCCTGCTGACCAACGGCGCCAGCGGCACCGGCAACGCCGACGTGTACCCCATCATCATCGTGGGCCGCGACAGCTACGCCACCGTGTCCCTGGCCGGCGCGCAGGCGGTCACCCCCATCGTGGTGAACCCGAAGCCCAGCGACAGCGACCCGCTGGCGCAGCGCGGCCACGTCGGCTTCAAGATGTATTCCACCGCCGTCATCCTGAATGACGCCTGGATGGTGCGCATCGAAACCGGCGTCAACGCCTAACCGGGAGGGCACCCCACAGCGGGGGCCTTCACCGGCTCCCGCTTCATGGCACACCACTCATGGAGCGCAACATGGCGACCAAGACCCCCACGAAGGCCGACGAGCACGAGCTGTCCGACGAGGACCGAAAGAAGCTGCAGGAGCACATGCAGTTCCTGTCGAACCGCTACGTCATCAACATCACGCTGGCCAAGGACAACGAGCCGGCCAAGATTTTCGTCGGTGACGGCACGACCGACTGGCACATCCAGCGCGGCGTCGATGTCGAGGTGCCGGGCACGGTGCTGCACGCGCTGGACAACGCCGTGGTCGGCGTCACCGAGGAAGACCCGAACGACCCGACCAAGAGCGTCACCGTGATGCGCCACCGATTCCCGTACACGGTCAAGCGCGTGATCGAGCGCAAGGCGCCGGCGTTCTGACATGGCCGGCGAGCTGACCCTTCTGCAGCTGGTCAACCGCGTGCGCCGCGAGGCGGGCGTGCCCGGCGCCGCGCTGGCCTCCGTCTCTCAGGCGGTGGGTGACAGCGCGCGCATCGTGGGCTGGGTGGCCGACTGCTGGAAGGACGTGCAGCTCCTGCCGTACAACTGGCGCTGGATGCGTGGGGCGGCCAGCGGCCAGTTCCCGGCCGGCGTGTCAGCGCGGAGCCTGGACGAGCTGCTCGGAACGCCCGGCAATCGGTTCTCACGGTGGCTCGCTCCCTCGCGCCACTATGCGCCGGTGGCGACCGACCCGGCCTCCGGCTCGTCCTGGCGCCAGAGCTGGCTGCCGTTCGAGCTTTTCCGCGACCGCTTCGTCGCGGTGTCGAGCCAGGCCGGCCCGCCGCAGTTCTGGACGAGCGGCCTGGATGGGCGCCTGCTCATCGGCCCCACGCCAGACAAGGCGTACACGGTGGCGGCCGACTACTTCATGTCGCCGCAGGAGCTGGCCGGCGACGGCGACTCCCCGGACATGCCTGGCGAGTTCCACAGCATGCTCGTGTGGCGCGCGCTCGCCGAGTACGGGGCCTACGACGCCGCGCCGGAGGTCATCTCGCGCGCCGCCGACCGGGCCGAAACCATGCTCACCGCGCTCATCACCGCGCAGGGCGAGCAGATCACCTTCGACTTCGACCCCTTGGCCTGATGCTGCGCGACATCCCACGCACGCCCGTCCAGGTTGCCGTATTCGCCCTGACGGGCGGGCTGGACCTGCACACGCCCATGTCGGCGGTGCAGCCTGGCGTGGCGCGCGGCACGACCTACAACTTCGAGGTCGCCACCACCGGCGGCTACACGCGCATCGCCGGCTATGAGCGGTTCGACGGCCGCGTGAGCCCGTCGCTCGCCTCCTACCAGGCGTACCCCGTGGCCTTCACGTCCACGCCGGCAGTGGGTGCGTCGATCAACGGGCAGACCAGCGGCGCCACCGCGGTCGTCGCCAAGATCGACGGCGGCACGCTGGTGATGACCAAAGTCGCCGGCACCTTCGTCGCTGGCGAAAACCTGCGCGTTGGCACCACCGCCTTCGGTGTGCTGTCGTCCCTCACGCCTCCGTCCATCAACGACACCAAGGCGGCCGAGTACCTGCTGGCGGCCATGAACCGTTACCGGGCAGACATCGCCGCCGTGCCTGGCAGCGGCCCCATCCTGGGCGTGTTCGCGTTCGGTGGCGATGTCTATGCGTGGCGGAACAACGCGGGCGCCACCCAGGCGCTGCTCTACAAGTCGAGCGTCGCTGGGTGGGTGGCGATCCCGTTCAAGTACGAGGTCGCCTTCACTGCCGGTGGAGGCACGCCGCCAGCCGAGGGCGCGACGGTCACGAAGGGCACGGTCAGCGCGGTCGTGCGCCGCGTGGTGCTGCAGTCGGGAGCGTGGTCCAGCAACACGGCCGCGGGACGGCTCATCATCGAGGCGCCCACCGGGGGTAGCTTCTCTGCCGGCGCGTTCACCGCCGGCATCACCGCGACCTGCAGCGGGCCGCAGACGGCCATCAGCTTCTTGCCGGGCGGGCAGTTCGAGTTCCACGTCTCCGACTGTGGCAACGGCCGGCGCGTGTACGGCTGCGACGGCGCCAACCGCGGCTGGGAGTTCGACGGCACCTACGTGGTGCCCATCGTCACCGGCATGGGCGAGGACAAGCCTGAGCACCTGATCGTTCACAAGAAGCACCTGTTCTTCTCGTTCAAGCACAGCGTCCAGCACAGCGGCCTGGGAACGCCCTACTCGTGGCAGCCTCTGCTTGGCGCCGCAGAGATGAGCATGGGCGACCAGGTGACTGGCTTCCTTCCCATGCCGGGCTCGCAGTCGGGCGGCGCGCTGGCCATCACCACGGTGCGGTCGATGAGCATGCTGTACGGCAACAGCTCGGCCGACTGGCAGGCGCTGCCGGTGGACCAGGACGATGGCTCCGGCGCCTACTCGCGCACTGCGCGCTACATCGGGCAGGGCCTCGTCTTCAACGACCGAGGGGTCGTCAGCCTGACTGCCAGCCAGAACTACGGCAACTTCGATTCCGCCGCGCTCACCTCGCGCATCCGCCAGTACGTGCAGGCGCACCGCGCCAACACCACCTGCGCGGTGCTCAACCGCGAGCGCAGCCAGTACCGCGTGTTCTTCTCTGACGGCGCCGGCCTGTACGCCACGCTTCTCAATGGCGAGTTCCTGGGCGCGATGCCGGTGCAGTTCGATCATCCAGTCATGTGCGCCTGGAACGAGCCGGGCTCCACCGAGGAGACGTACTTCGGCTCGACGGACGGCTTCGTCTATCGCATGGACGTGGGCAGCAGCTTCGACGGCAATGCCATCCCGTTCACGCTGGAGCTGGCTTATGCCGACCAGGGTGGCTCGCGCGTGCGCAAGCGGTATCGGCGCTGCAGCCTGGAGATGCAGGGCTCCGGGTATGCGGAGTTCGACTTCGGCTACACGCTGTCCTACGGTAGCGAGGACGCTGACCAGCCTGTGCTGCACACCGTCGCCTCCAGCACGAAGCCGGCCTATTGGGACGCCTTCACCTGGGATGCCTTCACCTGGGACGGCCGGCAGGTCGCTCCCACGGAAATCGAGATGGAAGGCACTGGCGAGAGCGTGTCCATCGCCCTTTCTGGACAGAGCGCCTTGTGGCCCTCGTTCACGGTCAACAGCGTGACCCTGCATTACTCGACGCGCCGCCTGACCCGAGGCTCGTGACATGGCCAACGAATTCTTCACCGCCACCGGCGCACCCTCCACCCGCTCTGCCGGCAGCTCCGCGGTGATCCGTGCGGAGTTCGCGGCGCTTCAGGAGGCGTTCGACAAGCTGCCGACCATGACGGGCAATGCCAGCAAGCTGGTGCGCGTCAACGCCTCCGGCAATGCCCTGGCGGCCGACTTGGGCGTGGGCAGCTCGAACACTGCCAGCACCGTGGTGCAGCGCGACGCCAGCGGCAACTTCGCCGCCGGCACCATCACCGCGGCGCTGAACGGCAACGCGGCGACCGCCACCAAGCTGGCCACCGCGCGCACGATCAACGGCGTTTCGTTCGACGGCACGTCGGACATCACCATCTCGGTGAGCGATACCGCCGCCCAGCTGCTGACCAAGCTGCTGACGGTGGACGGCGCCGGCAGCGGCCTGGATGCGGACACGCTCGACGGCCTGGACGCGGCCAAGTTCCTGCGCAGCGATGCGGCCTCCGTGCTCGACGGGGGCAACACGGCGACTCCCCTGAGCCTGCGTCGCTCCTCCGCCGGGTCGCTGCAGGTGGCGATGCTGTTCGAGGCGGACAACGGCACGACCAACCAGAAAATTTACCTTGGGTCGCACAACGGAACGCTCAAGGTGGGGCCGAGCGCCAACCTGTCCGCCGATGGGCTGACGGTGTGGCACTCCGGGAACCTCTCTCCTAGCGCCTACGCGCCACTCGATTCGCCCAGCTTCACCGGCGACGTGCTGGTGCCGCTGCAGGCGGCCGGCAACACCACGAACCGCGCCGCCAGCACCGCGTTCGTGCAGCAGGAGCTGGCGAACTACGCGCCGCTTGCGGCCCCCTCCTTCACCGGCCTGGCCAGCTCGTCTGGCGGCTACCGTGCGACCGGCCTGGCCAACGCCGCCAGCGGCAAGGGGCTGGAGCTGGGGTACTCCACGGACATCTCCTACGTGTCGAGCTTCGACCGGACGGCCGGCGCCTACCTGGAGCTGCGGCTGCGCGGCACGCCGGTGCGCCTGATGCCGGAGGGCTCTACTGTTCTGGAGGCGCAGCCGACCTTCGTGCGAACGTCGACCAAGACCTACACCGTGCCGGTGTCGGTGGCCTTCGCTGCTGCGATGGTGGTGGACGCCGCCGACAGCAACGTGTTCGTTGTCGGGAACCTGACTGGCAACGTGACCAGCCTGACGATCAACAACCCCACCCAGGGGCAGTTCATCACGCTGCGGTTCAAGCAAGACGCAACCGGCGGCCGCACTGTGGCACTGCCTGCCGGCGCGAAGGTGGAGGGCTCCATCGCCTCCGGCGCCAGCCGCACGAGCTACTTGAACCTGACCTACAACTCCACCGAGTCCCGCTGGGAGGGGAATTGGTGGCAGGTGCCGGCCTGACGCCATGTTCTGCTCTCGCGGCTTCTTCGCCAGCAAGGTGATCCAGCCCGTCCTGACGAACAGGACGGTGATGGACTCCAACGCCGGCACCGCGCCGGCCACGGCAAGCGTCCGCTTCCGCAACGACGGCGTTCTGGAAACGCACTTCGGCGACATCGACGGGCAGTGGCTGAGCGGCATCGTCGGCTCGTCCCAGGCTGGCGAGTATGAGCTGATCGTCAGCGTTAGCTCTGGCAGCTTCAGCTCTGGCTCAGCAGGCACCTACAACCTCGGGACAAGCCGGTTCTTCGCCGTGACCATCGGCACGAACGCTGGCACCAAGACCTGCGTGTTCAGCGCGCAGATTCGGCGCATCGCAGACAGCCTTGTGATGGCCAGCGCCACCATCACCCTCACCGCTCAATCTTCCAACGCCTGACGAGGCCGCCATGTCCGACAAGACCTTGATCCCCAACGACTTCGCCAACGTCACCCCGAGCGACACGGAGGTGCTGTCGAGCTTCACCATCGGCCTGTTCGTCGGCACCGGCGGCGCCGTCGTCGTGGAGGGCGTGAGCGGCGTCGCCTCCACCTACCAGGCGCAATCCGGTCAGTACCTGACTGGACGCTTCCGCCGCGTGCGCGCGACCGGCACGACGGCCTCCGGCATCGTTGCCCAACTGGCCACCCCCTGAGAAATGCTTGGCCTCTCCCTGACCCAAATCGCGCTGGCCTGCCGCCAGGCGGTCCTGCGCCCGCTCGTCAGTGGGAAGCGCCTCCTTGAGCCGACAGGCGCCGTCACGACCTGGCGGGGCACGAACCAGGGCAATTGGGGCGAGAACTATGAGCCTGACGCGGCGATCATCAAGTCGCTGGGCGCCAAGGTGGTTCGCATCCTCATCCGCTGGAAGGGCGACTACTCGGCTGGCACCGACAGCTACGACCCCAACCCCGAGAACGACTACCTCAACCCGGCCAACTACGCCAAGTTCAAGCAGGAGCTTGACTGGCTGGAGGCACAGGGCCTGTGGATCATCGTGGCGTTCGACAGCAACTACGGTGCGGGCAACGGGCGACTCGGCACGGCGGACTGGAACTTCTTTGACACCACGGACACCGCGGGCAAGGAACTCTACAAGGCGCAGTTCAAGCAGGCGTGGAAGCGCATCGTGCGCGACTGCCGCGGCCGGCAGCGCGTGCTGTGCTACGAGCCGCTGCCTGAGCCGATGCCCGACAACAGCACAGCCAGCCACGCGCCGCTGCTGCGCGACTTCTACCGAGAGGTGATCGCGGCCATCCGTGAGGAGGATGCCGTCACCCCGTTCCTCATCGGCCCGCGGGCGAGCTACAACGCGCTGCTGCTCGATGAGGTGTACCTGCCTGAGCGAACGGACTGCCTCTACACGGTGGACCTGCTCAGCGGCAAGGTCGAGGATGAGGCCAACATCGCCGCATTCATCGAGGTCATCGCCTCCTTCCGGGATGCAAACAACGTCCCCGTCCTGGTTCAGCAGGTGGGTCGCAACACCAGCGACGATGAAGGCCAGGGCACGGCGCAGGAGAACATCGGCCTGACCGCCTTCAACGGTGTGCTGTCCTGCCTGAACGCCCACGACATCCCGTTCACGCACTGGCAGTTCCACCAGAACAGCACGAACACCGGCGCGTACTCCCTGTACGTGAAGATCAACGCGGGTGTGAACAGTGCCGACAATTGGGCGCCGAAGCAGAACGAAATCGACTCGTTCGCCTATCACATGCTGCAGAACGGTGCGGCCATCGAGGCGGCTGCCGTGGCTGCCGCGACGGCGTGCGGTGGCGAACTGCTCTACGTGAAGGGCGACCTGGCCAACGCCTACCAGGTATCGAGTGGCGGGGCAGGAAACCGGGTCACGGCGGTGTCTCAGCCGCTGGGTCTGGTGGATCCGGTGGTGGGTACCGTGAACGTGAACCAGGCAACGGCACTGAACCGCCCGACCCTGGTGAAGACGGTCAACGGCTACGCCATGCAGTTCGACGGGGTGAACTCGTGGATGAACTTCAGCAGCACCTACTTCACCTCGGGCAGTGACTGCACGGTGATCGTGGCGTGCCGGCCTGCGGCCGGGAACACCAACCGGGTGATCCTGCATATCGGCAACTCTGCCGCGACCGCGCGCTACCCGTATGTCGGCATCGTCGGCAGCGACGAGGCGCAGGTGGTTTGGCGAGGCGATGACAACGTGGCCACTGGCGGCGCGTCGATCACGAAGTGCGACGACAGGGCCATCGTCATCACCGGGGTGAAGGAAGGCAACAACAAGTGGGTCGGGCTCAATGGCGTGCGCGAGAGCGCCATCGAAACCGCCGTTGCCGGCTCAGTGGCCTCCTTCACTCGCGCTCGCCTTGGTGGCACGACGACGGCCAGCAACCTGTTCACAGGCCAGATCGCCCTGGTGTTCCTGTGCAAGAACGCCGTGACCGATGAGCAGAAGCGCGCCATCGCCCGCTGGGGCGCCTGGCTCATGGGTGCGCCGTTCCGAGGAGCCATCCCGGCCTGACCACGTTGAGCCGCATGAAGGGTATGCGGCTCGTGCCACAGGCGGCCACCAAGGACAGACTGCGGCCCATCGCACGATGGAGCCGCACATGCCGCGCATCCCGCTCGTCTCTCACGACAAGGCCAACCACTCGATCTACGGCTTCCTGATCTACCTGGCCGCCGCGTTCATGGCGCTGGGGTTCGGTGCCGAGTCGGCGAACGCCGCACTCGTCGGCTTCCTCGCCGCTTCGGCCGCCGCCTGGGGCAAGGAGCTGTACGACCGCCGAGCCAGCGGAACCTATGACCCGGACGACGCCACCGCCACGATGGTGGGCGGTGCTGCTGGGGCCGCGGCCACAACGGCGCCATCGTTGATGCTGTGGCTGCGCGCGGCGCTGGCGTGATGGCAGCCCCCGAGTTCACGACCGCCGAGACGGCGGGCGGCATTCTCGGCGCCATTGTCGTGGGCGTCATGGGGTGGCGGCGGATGCTGCGCACCTGGTCGGCCGACCGTGCCGCGACGATCAAGACCGATGCAGAGGCGAACGTGGTGGAGCTACTGCGCGCGGAAGTTCAGCGCCTGAGCGAACAGAACAGCAAGCTGGCCGCCTTCGCCAATGAGCTGCAGACCGAGATGCTGGAGCTGCGCAAGTCCAACGTCGAGCTGCAGCAGACCGTGACCAAGCTGCACGCCGAGCTGCGGCAGCTCAAGGGAGTCGCGTGATGGAAGTCATCTCCGCCATCTTTTCTTCCGCCTCCGCCATCGTGGCGTTCCTTGGCGGGAACTTCGCTCGCATGGTGTGGGGCGAACTGTCGGCCTGGTGGACCAAGCGCCAAGACCACGCGCAGGAGCTGGCTCGCCTGGAGGCGCAGGGACGGCTCGAAGCTCAGATGCACAAGCAGCGCATGGAGATGGCCACGTTTGAGGCAGAGCGCGGCGTGCAGATGATCGAGGTGCAGTCGGGTGCCGACCTGGCCAAGATCGACGCGCAGGCGTTTCTCCAGGCTGTCGGCGATGTGGCCAAGCCCACCGGCGTGCGGTGGGTCGATGCGTGGAACGGCGTGATCCGGCCTGGCCTGGCGACGTGGAGCGTAATCATGCTCACCGCCGACTATGCCGGCTGGCTGAAGGTGGACGACGACGGCAAGGTGCTCATCGGCGCCATCCTCGGCATCTACGTGGCCAGCCGCGACCTGTTCAAGCGGGCGAAGTGAGCAACGAGGAGCTGGCCCTGGCGGTTGCCATGGGCCTCATCCGCCGGTTCGAGGGCTTCCGCTCCAGGCCCTACCTGTGCCCGGCTGGCGTGCCGACCATCGGCTACGGGCAGACGCGCTACCTGGACGGCAGGCGCGTGCGCCTGAGCGACCCGCCCATCAGCCAGGCCGCGGCCGAGCGGCTGCTGCTGTTGACGGTGCAGCGCACCTACCTGCCGGCCGTGCAGCGCCTGTGCCCAGGCATCGACCACCCCGAGCGCCTGGCGGCCATCATCGACTTCACGTTCAACCTGGGCTCCGGCGCGCTGCAGGCTTCCACGCTGCGCCGGCGCATCAACGCCGGCCGGTGGGACGACGTGCCGGCCGAGCTGCGCAAGTGGGTGTGGGCGGCCGGCAAGCGGCTGCGCGGCCTGGTGCTTCGGCGTGAGGCCGAGGTCGCGCTGGTCTAAGCCAAGCGGACAATGGCGCGCTTGAGGTCCGCGGCATCTACGCCGCGAGCCCTGGCTTCCTCGAAGACCTGCCGGCGCAGACGAGCCGCGTGGGCGCCGATGATTGCGGCCTCCAGCGGTGTTGCGGGGCGAACGCTTCCATCAACGATGGGGCCGGTGCAGACGGTGCGGTCAAATGCCTCCGCGGTGTCGTGATAGAAACGTGCCAGCTCGTGCGCAGCAAGTTCGCTCTCGGTCGGCTCGAAGGCCGCATTGAATGGGCTCGTCATGGTCGGGTGGTCCAGTCTAGAGCAGTCTGTAGGGCTGGCTCACCCGCAGGGTGGTGCCCTCCATCCTGGTGATGGTTGGGAAGAACCGCACCAGCGGCTTGCCGTCCAAGCAGAAGGTCGCCATGCCGGACGACAGCTGGTGCACGCACGTCAGCCGCCCGCGCAGGGAGTCGAGTGTCCATCCTTCTCCGAGGCGCTGCGTGATGGCGTCGTTGACGATGCTGTCGGTCGATTTGGCCAGCCGGGCGCCGAGCATGGCGACCGCTTCGTCGCGCGGGCTTGGGCAATCATCGAGCTGTTCGTTGGTCATGTAGTAATCCTGTAGGTATCAGACCCAAAAAGTGCGCTAACCTATTGATTCTTCTGGAGGTGTGGCGCACCCCCTCTCCGCCAGCACGCACGCCGTGCACGCCACACGGGCCCTTCGGGGCCCGTTTGCCATACGGGCCCTTCGGGGCCCGTTTGCGTTGATGGGCCCGCGTCAGAACAGCGGCGCCTGGGCGTCGCCGTCGTCGGCAGGCGGCGCGGGAGGCGTGGGAGGCGTGGGTGGTTGGCGACGCGGGCGGGGTGCGCGCTTCGGCTGGGCGGTGCGTCCGGCGGGCGCCATGGGCCAGCATTCCAGCGGCCCCATGAACGGCCGGAACAGCGCCTTGGCGTCGTCGGGGCTGCCGCTCAGCCATCGGTCGTGGTCGGCCGGGTCGAGGATGAGCGGCATGCGCTTCTCGTCGCCGGGCGCGTGCATGCGGCCGAACACCGGGTGGCCGTCGGCGTTCACGGTGAGCATCGTGAAGGTGAAGGTGCGCGTGCCGTCGGGGGCGGTCCACACGCTGTACAGCCCGCCGATGCCGAAGGGGTAGGACAGCGGCTGCGCGATGCACCAGCGCTGCGCCGAGCCGGTCTCGTGGCAGTACTCGAAGATCGCCTCCACCGGCACGATGCAGCGCTGGCTGCGCGCCCAGGCGGTGCGGAAGCTCGCCAGGCGGTCCACCGTCTCGCTGCGGGCGTTGTAGGTCTTGCGGCCGAAGGCCAGCTCCTTGGCGAAGCCGGGCAGCAGGCCGAACATGCCCGACTCCAGCACCCGGTGGCCCGAGCCTGGCTCGGCCAGGCGGATGAAGGGCGCCGTGCCGAGCGGGTACACATCCACCGGCGGTCCGTCGCGGCCCGTGGCCTTGTCCACGCCGAAGAAGCTCAGCAGGCGGTCCTGGCTCGTCACCGGGATGTAGTTGGCGCACATGGCCGCACTCTACGACGCGCCCCGCCGAGGCCGCTGCCGTGGGAGTTCACCGAACTTTACGCACGCGGAATGCCAGGGAGACGGCGTGGGCCGAGCATCCCACCCATGAACCGTAAGGAGGGCATTCCCATGAACCGACTGTGGACCCGGCGCCCCATGCGCGCCGTGGCGGTGGCACTGGCCGTGTGCGGTGCCGGCGCGTTCGGCCTGATTCAACTGGCGAAGGCGCATGACGCGCCGCCAGCGGCGGCCTGGCGCGCCATGGGGCCGGCCGGGGCGCCCGGGCACGGGCTGCCTTTCGGCGGGCCGATGGCCGAGCAGCTGTTCGACGAGATCGGCGCCACGGCCGAGCAGCGGGCGCGGCTGCGCCAGATCGCCGACGCGCTGCGCAGTGACCTGGCGGCCGCCCACGACAAGGGCCGTGAATCGGCCCAGGCCGACCACGCCCGCATGGTGGCCCTGTTCGCGGCGGCCGAGGTGGACGCTTCCGCGGTGGAACGCCTGCGGCGCGAGTCGCTGGCCCGCCGCGAGGCCGGCGCGCAGGTGGCCAGCCAGCGCATCACGCAGGCCTTGCTGGAGGCGGCCCAGGTGCTGAGCCCGGCGCAGCGCCAGCAGGTGGCAGCGCGCATGGCGCAGATGCCCGTGCGCGGCCCGGCAGGGTGGGGTGGCCCGCGGGGCCACCGGCATGGCGGTGGCCTTCCGGCTCCGCAGCCGGCCGCGTCCGCCGGTGGGGCCACGGTGGGCCTGCTGTGAGCTTGGCGTATGCTGCCGCGACGGCACCCGGGCGCCCGCAGGCGGGGCCCGGCGTGATCGGCCAGCCCGTCCTTGCCATGTCCACCGCCAAGCTGCTGCTCATCGATGACGATGCACGCCTGACCACGATGGTGGGCGACTACCTGCGGGCCCACGGTTTCGACGTCGACACCGCGGGCTCGCTCGCCGCAGGCCGTGACCGGCTGCGCCTGGGTGGCTACGACGCGCTGCTGCTCGACCTGATGCTGCCCGATGGCGACGGCCTGGACATGACCCGCGAGCTGCGGGCCGATGCGCGCACCCGCCGGCTGCCGCTGCTGATGCTCACCGCCCGCGGCGAGCCGATGGACCGCATCCTCGGCCTGGAGATCGGTGCCGACGACTATCTGCCCAAGCCCTTCGAGCCGCGCGAGCTGCTGGCCCGCGTGAAGGCTCTGCTGCGCCGTGCGGCGCCCGACATGGCGTCGGATGACGTGCTGCGCTTCGGCCGGCTGGAGATCGACCTCGGCGCGCGCGAGGCCCGCCTGGACGGCCGCCGTTGCGACCTGACGAACCACCAGTTCGAACTGCTGTCCGTGCTGGCGCGCAGCCCTGGACGGGTGCTCAGCCGTGACCAGATCATGGACGCGCTCAAGGGCCATCCGCTGGAGGCCTTCGACCGCTCGATCGACGTGCACATCTCGCGCATCCGCGCGGTGATCGAGGACGACCCGAAGAACCCCAAGCGCGTGCTCACGGTGCGCGGCACCGGCTACGTCTTCGCGCGCAAGCAGGATTCCGACGGCGCGGCGACGCCGTGAGATCGCTCTACGTCCGCATCTGGCTCACGGTGGTGGCCGCGCTGGCGCTGTTCGCGCTGGTGTCGGGCTGGCTGCTCAGCCGCCACCTGGAGCAGGAGCGCCAGCGTGCCGACTCGGTGCTGTCCGAGCGCATGGCCGCCTGGGGCGACATGATCCAGGCTTCGCTGCCGGGGCCGCAGGCGCCTGCGCACGAGCAGGCCGCGGCCCTGCGCGAGTGGTCGCGCCGCCTGCGCGTGCCCCTGGCGCTGCACGACGCGCAGGGCGTGCGCATCGCGGCCTCCGAGTCGTATCTGCGGCGTGAGGCGGAGAACCCGGACGCCGGGCCCACCGGCCGGCGTGCCTTTGCCGTGCGGCTGGAGGACGGGCGGGTGCTCTGGCTCATGCGCCCCCACCTGGGACGCTTGCAGCGCGGCGCGGCGGATGGGCCCGCGGGGCCGCCACCCGAGCCGCCGCCGGGCGACCCGGACGCCCGGCCACCCATGGGCGAGGGGGGGCCGCCGCCCGAGCTGGGGCCGCGCGACCTGCGGCTCGACCTGCCGCGGCCGCAGCGCCCGTCCGACTGGCTGACCAGCCTGGGCCTGGTGGCGCTGCTGGCGCTGCTGTTCCTGGCCGTGGCGGCCGGCGCCTGGCCCGTGGTGCGCCGCCTCACGCGGCGCCTGGAACAGCTCAAGCAGGGCGTGGAGGCCTTCGGCGCCGGGGCGCTGCACCACCGCGTGCCCGACGATGGCCGCGACGAGGTGGCGGCGGTGGCGGCCAGCTTCAACCGCGCGGCCGCGCAGGTGGAGGCGCTCGTGCGATCGCACCAGAGCCTGCTCGCCAACGCGAGCCATGAACTGCGTTCGCCGCTCGCCCGCCTGAAGATGGCCGTGGCGATGCTGGAGGATGCGCCGCCCGCGCTGCAGGCCTCGCTGCGGCGCGAGATCGACACCGACATCGGCGAACTCGACGCGCTGGTGGAGGAGGTGCTGCTGTCCAGCCGCCTGGACGCGGGCGCGGTGCACGACCTGGGCGAGACAGTGGACCTGGCCGGCGTGGTGGCCGAGGAGGCCTCGCGCATCGGCGCGGAGCTGCAAACCGATGGCGCCGGGCCCTGGCGCGTGACCGGCAGTGAACGGCTGCTGCGCCGGGCCGCACGCAACCTGCTGGAGAACGCCCGCCGCTATGGCGGCGCCGAGGTGAGCGTGCGGCTCGCGGAGGCGGCCGACGGCGCCAGCGAACTGCAGGTGTGCGACCGCGGCCCCGGTGTGCCGGCCGAGCTGCGCGAGCGCATCTTCGAGCCCTTCTACCGGCTGCCCGGGCACGCCGAGCGGGAAGGGGGCGTGGGCCTCGGCCTGGCGCTGGTGCGCCAGATCGCCCGGGCGCATGGGGGACGCGTGCGCTGCGAGAGCCGCGCGGGCGGCGGCAGCTGCTTCGTGCTCAGCGTGCCGGCCGCAGCACCCAGCGCATCAGCGCCGTGAGCGCGATGGCGGCGGCCACCAGGCCGGTGGTGGCCGCGGCCCAGAAGCCAGGGGCGCCGCGCAGTGCAGGCGGCACGGCGTCGGCACCGCTCAGGCCGAGCAGGCTGCCGCCGCCCAGGCCGATGCCCCACAAGGCGCCGGCGTAGATGAACATCGGCACGGTGGCGATGCGCCAGGCGCGCAGCACGAAGGCGGCGATGGTCTGCACCGCGTCGGCCAGGTGGAACACCACCAGCCACGCCAGCAGCGGCACGGCAGCCGCGGCCACGGCCGCGTCGCCCGTGTACCAACCCACCACCCAGGCGCGGCCTGCGAACACGGCGGCGCCCAGGCTGGCCGCGAGCGCGGCACCCAGCCACAGGCCGTGCCAGCCCAGGCGGCGCGCGTCGGCCAGGTCGTCCGCCCCGATGCGCTGCGCCACGAGGGTGCTGGTGGCGTTGGCCAGGGCCAGCGGCAGCATGAACATCATCGACACGAGGTTGACCGCGATCTGGTGGCCGGCGACCGGCACCGTGCCCAGCCGCGAAATGAGCAGGGCCATGGCGCTGAAGCCGGTGACCTCGATCAGGATGGCCAGGCCCATCGGGATGCCCAGCCGCAGCAGGCCCCTGAGTGCCCGCCAGTCGGGCGCGGGCCAGCCGCAGCCCCACAGGGCGAACGGGGCGTAGAACGCGTCGCGGCGCATCAGGGCCCAGGCCAGCGCCACCTGCAGCCACATGGCCACCGCGGTGGCCACGCCCGCTCCGGTGACGCCCATCTCCGGCACGCCGGCCGCCGGCCAGCCGAACACCAGGGCGGCCGACAGGGGCAGCTTCAGCGCCAGACCGGCCAGTTGCAGCAGCATCACCGCCTTGGGCCGCGACACTGCCGTGTTGAAGCCACGGAACACCGTGAACAGCAGCGACGCCGGCAAGGCCACCGCCAGGGCCTGCAGATACCCTCGCACCCGCACCGCGACCTCGGGCGACGCCTTGGCCAGCCACAGAAAGGGCTGGGGATACAGCAGCAGCACGCAGCCGACGACGGACAGCGCCAGCGCCAGCCACACGGCCTGGTGCAGCTCGGCGCCGGCTTCGGGCAGGCGGCGGGCGCCGAACAGCTGGCCCACCAGGGGCGAGACGGCCAGCACCACGCCCATGAAGCCGACGAAGATGGTCACGTAGGCGGCGGCGCCCACGGCGAAGGCGGCCAGCTCTTGCGGAGAGTGGCGGCCCACCAGCACCGTGTCGATGGTGCCGAATGCCAGCACCGCCACCTGGCCGACGAAAACCGGCCAGGCCAGCGGCAGGATGCGCGCGATGTCGGCGCCGAAGCGATGGGGGCCGGTGCTGGCGGACGCGGCGGGGGGTGTCATGCCGCGGGCTGGCCCGCGTCGCGCGCGCGTTCGGCATAGCGGTTGAAGCGCCAGGCCGTGCCGTCGAGCGTGATGCGCCGCCAGACCTGCCGTTTCTCGGCCGGGCTGTAGACGGGCCAGTCCTGCACCTCGTCTTCCGTGCGCCCGCAGCCTTTGCACACCGCATCGCCCTGGGCGGTGGAACAGATGGCGATGCACGGCGCGTCCGGGGTGCTGGCGTACCAGGCCAGCCAGGCCTCGCGGGCCGGCTCAGGCAGCGCGTCTTCCGCCACCTCCTGGCGGCGGTCGTACACCATCAGCGCGTACACCTCACCGAGCGCGCGCACGGGCGGGGCGGCCGTCACGCCGTCAGGCGAGGGCGCGCGCTCGCGCCACCAGTTGATGGCCAGCTCGATGTCATGCAGGTGGATGCCGGCCATGGGGCGTGCAGAGGGGCTCGGGCGTCGGGGCGCGGATTCTATCGGCGGTGGCGGCGGCCGATGCGCGCGTGCCTTTTCCACAAATCGTTGAGGCTCATCCCCTGGATGGCGCGGGGGATCGCGCGGGCGGCGGACCACAATGGTGCATGGTCAGGAAATCCTCCGCTGCCGCCCTGGGGGGCGCATTGCTCGCGCTGGCGGCCGTGGCTGCCTTCGACGCGGTGCGCTACCACCACGCCGCGCCGGCGCCGTCGGTACAGGCGCTGTCTCGGCCCCTGGGCGAGTTCCAGGTCGACCCGAGCTGGGTGCTGTCGGGCAAACCGGTCTTCAAAGGCGTGGAAACCCTGCGCTCACCCGATGGCCGCGTGGTGAGTGGCCTGTGGGCCTGCGAGGGGCCGACCACCTTCGAGTGGCAGTTCAGCCACGACGAGACGGTGCACCTGCTCGAGGGCCACGTGGAGGTGGAATACCTCGGCCGTCGCTTCAGCATCCGCCCGGGAGACACGGCCACCTTCCACGCCGGCACCCGCGCCGTGTGGCATGTGCGCGAATACGCCAAGAAGGCCTACACCTTGCACCAGCCGCACTGGCTGGTGCGTGCCTGGCGCAAGGTCACCGGCCTGCACGAGTAGTGTTTCCTCACGGCCGCGGTACCCCGCGGCCGGGTGCCACCGCGCGGCCAGCGCACGGCCGCTCCGAAGCGGCCGCGCACCCTCTCGGAGGGTGGCCGCGGTACCCCGCGGCCGGCTGCCCCAACTTCACCAGCTGGCGCGGCCCAGCCCCATGACACGGCGGTACCACTCGTGGAAGTGCTGCATGCCGTCTTCCATCGGGCTCTGGTAGGGGCCGGCCTCGTCGTCGCCGCGGTCGAACAGCGCGCGGCGGCCCGCGTCCATGCGCTCGGCGATCTCGTCGTCCTCGATGCAGGTCTCCATGTAGGCCGCGCGCTGGGCCTCCACGAACTCACGCTCGAAGGCGGCGATCTCCTCCGGGTAGTAGAACTCGACGACGTTCAGCGTCTTCTGCGGCCCCTGCGGGTACAGCGTGGACACCGTGAGCACGTGCGGGTACCACTCGATCATGATGTTCGGGTAGTACGTCAGCCAGATCGCGCCCTGGGTCGGCGCCCGCCCCTCACCGAGCTTGAGCACCTGGTCGCGGAAGCGCCGGTACACGGGTGAGCCCGCGCGCTGCAACTGGTCGAGCACGCCCACAGTCTGCACCGAATGGTGCTTGCCGAACTCCCAGCGCAGGTCGTCGCAGGTGACGAAGTTGCCGAGCCCCGGGTGGAACGGGCCCACGTGGTAGTCCTCGAGGTACACCTCGATGAAGGTCTTCCAGTTGTAGTGGCACTCGTGCATCTCGACGTGGTCCAGCACGTAGCCGGAGAAGTCGAGGGCCGAGCGCGGCCCCAGGCCGGCGAGGTCGGCAGCGATGTCGCGGCCGTTGTCCTCGAACACCATGCCGTTCCAGGTGCGCACCTTGTAGTTGTTCAGGTGCAGGCAGGGGTCGTGGTCGAAGTGCGGCGCGCCCACCAGCTCGCCGGACAGCGTGTACGTCCAGCGGTGCAGCGGGCACACGATGTTCGAGCGCGTGTTGCCCCGGCCGCGCAGCATCACCGCCTGGCGGTGCCGGCAGACGTTGGAGACCAGCTCCACGCCCTTGGGCGTGCGCACCAGGGCCCGGCCTTCGCCCTCCTGGGGCAATGCGTAGTAATCGCCCACCTCCGGCACGGACAGCTCGTGCGCGAGGTAGCGCGGTCCGTGCTGAAAGATGAGTTCCTGCTCCCTGCGGAGCAAGTCCTCGTCGAAATAGGTGGAGACAGAGAGTTGAGAGCGCGTTTCGCGCCCCAGAGCTTCCAGCGTGACGCTCAGGTCCGACATGATCCCCAGGATCTCCAAAAGGATGTCAGTAAACCCCCCACCCGGTGGCCCCGCGGGTGGGCATGACTGCCAAAGATGACAACCCGCTGCCAGCCCAAGTGAGCTGCAGCGGGGGCCAGCATTGTAGCCGGGCGGGCAATGCCCGGGCCAGCCGGCTCGGCTTCCCAGCCACAACGGCGGCCACCTCGGCCCGAGGCGGGGCTTTGGAGCGCTCTCTCCAGGGCGGGCTGACTACAATTCCACGTTTACCCTTCACCCCCCACGATGCCTCGCGCCCACCCCGCTGCCCAGACTCCTGCGGACGAGCCCGCCAGCTACGAAGCGGCCCTGCAGGAGCTGGACACGCTGGTTCAGGCCATGGAGGCCGGGCAGATGCCGCTGGATCGCCTGCTGGAAGGCTATCGACGTGGCGCGTTCCTGCTGAACTTCTGCCGCGAACGGCTGGCGGCCGTGGAAACGCAGGTGAAGGTGCTCGAGGACGGGCTGCAGAAGCCTTGGACGACGACCGGATGAACAACGACAACATGGATGGCTGGGTGACCAGCCAACTCGGCGCCGTGGAGGCGGCGCTGGACCGGCTGGTGCCGAGCAACACGCCGGCCGGGCTGGGCGAAGCCATGCGGTACGCCGTCCTGGACGGAGGGAAGCGCTTGCGCCCTCTGCTGGTGCTGGCGGCCGCAGAGGCCGTGCGCGGCGACGAGGGAGCGGCCATGCGCGCCGCCGTGGCGGTGGAGCTCATCCACGCTTACTCGCTGGTCCACGACGACATGCCCTGCATGGACGACGATGCGCTGCGCCGCGGCAAACCCACGGTGCACGTGCAGTTCGGCGAGGCGCAAGCCATGCTGGCCGGCGACGCCATGCAGGCGCTGGCCTTCGAGGTGCTGACGCCCGACGACGGCATGGCGCCGGCACTGCAGGCCCGGCTGGTGGCCCTGCTGGCCCGTGCCGCCGGCCACGCCGGCATGGCGGGCGGCCAGGCCATCGACCTGGCCAGCGTGGGCCGGCCGCTCACGGAGACGGCCCTGCGCGACATGCACCGCCGCAAGACCGGTGCGCTGCTGCAGGCCAGCGTGCTGATGGGCGCGGCCTGCGGCCAGACCGATGCCTCCTCCTGGGACGCGCTGCGGGCCTACGGTGACGCGCTCGGCCTGGCCTTCCAGGTGGTCGACGACATCCTCGACGTCACGCAGGCGTCGGAGACGCTCGGCAAGACCGCCGGCAAGGACAGCGAGTGCAACAAGCCCACCTACGTGAGCGTGCTGGGCCTGGACGAAGCCCGCCGCCAGGCCGACACCCTGCGTGACCAGGCCATGGCCGCGCTGTCGCGCAGCGGGCTGGCCCACACCGACCGCCTGGCCTGGCTGGCCGACAAGGTGGTGGACCGGCACCACTGAGCCGCGCACCACCTGTTCCGACAACGCTCTCACGCTGCCGCCATGAGCTACACCCTGCTGCAGTCCATCGACTCCCCGCGCGACATGCGCCAGCTCAGCCGAGCGCAGCTCAAGGCCCTGGCCGGTGAACTGCGGGGCTTCCTGCTGGACACGGTCAGCCGCACCGGTGGCCACCTGTCGTCCAACCTGGGCACCGTCGAGCTAACCGTGGCCCTGCACCACGTCTTCGACACGCCGTACGACCGGCTGGTGTGGGACGTGGGCCACCAGTCCTACCCGCACAAGATCCTCACCGGCCGGCGCGAGGCCATGGCCACGCTCAAGCAGCTGGGCGGCATCAGCGGCTTTCCCCGGCGAGCCGAGAGCGAGTACGACACCTTCGGCACGGGGCATTCGTCCACCTCCATCTCGGCCGCCCTGGGCATGGCCCACGCGGCCCGGCTCAAGGGCGAGAACCGCAAGGCCGTGGCCATCATCGGCGACGGTGCGCTCACCGGCGGCATGGCCTTCGAGGCGCTGAACCACGGCGGTTATGCCGGCGGCGCCGGCCTGCCCGACATGCTGGTCATCCTCAATGACAACGACATGTCGATCAGCCCGCCGGTGGGGGCATTGAACCGCTACCTGGCGCGCCTGATGAGCGGCAAGTTCTACGCGGCGGCGCGTGAAGGTGCGAAGAACGTGCTGCGCAACACGCCCCTGTACGAGTTCGCCAAGCGCTTCGAGGAGCACACCAAGGGCATGGTGGTGCCCGGCACGATCTTCGAGGAGTTCGGCTTCAACTACGTGGGCCCGATCGACGGCCACGACCTCGACTCGCTGGTGCCCACGCTGGAGAACCTGCGCCAGGCCAAGGGGCCGCAGTTCCTGCACGTCGTCACCAAGAAGGGCTACGGCTACAAGCTGGCCGAGGCCGACCCGATCAACTACCACGGCCCTGGCAAGTTCGACCCGGCCGTGGGCCTGCAGAAGCCGGCCACCGCGCCCAAGACCACCTTCACGCAGGTGTTCGGGCAGTGGCTGTGCGACATGGCCGAGGCGGACGAGCGCCTCGTGGGCATCACGCCCGCCATGCGCGAGGGCTCGGGCATGGTCGAGTTCGAGCGGCGCTTCCCCCGGCGCTACCACGACGTGGGCATCGCCGAGCAGCACGCCGTCACCTTCGGCGCCGGCCTGGCCTGCGAGGGGCTGAAGCCGGTGGTGGCCATCTACTCCACCTTCCTGCAGCGCGGCTACGACCAGCTGATCCACGACGTCGCCATCCAGAACCTGCCGGTGATGTTCGCGCTCGACCGGGCGGGCATCGTCGGCGCCGATGGCGCCACCCACATCGGCGCCTACGACATCGCCTATGTGCGTTGCGTGCCCAACCTGGCCCTGCTGACGCCGGCCGACGAGAACGAATGCCGGCAGGCGCTCACCACCGCCTACCGCCACGAGGGCCCGGCTGCCGTGCGCTACCCGCGGGGGGCCGGCGTCGGCGTCGCCGCCTCGGCCACGCTGGACGAGGTGCTGCCCTGGGGCAAGGGCGAGGTGCGGCGCGAAGGCCGGCGCGTGGCCATCCTCGCCTTCGGCACGCTGCTGTATCCCGCGCTCGCGGCGGCCGAGGCGCTCGACGCCACGGTGGCCAACATGCGCTTTGCCAAGCCGCTGGACGTGGAACTGGTGCTCGATCTGGCGCGCCGCCACGACGCGCTGGTGACGATCGAAGAGGGCTGCGTGGCCGGCGGTGCCGGCAGCGCCGTGCTGGAGGCCCTGGCGGCCGCTGGCGTCACGGTGCCGGTGCTGCAACTCGGCCTGCCCGACGAGGTGATCGAGCATGGCGACCCGGCGCGTCTGCTGGCGCTGTGCGGGCTGGACGCCGCGGGCATCGAGCAGGCGGTGCGCAAGCGTTTCGGCCCGGCACTGGCGCTGGTCAAGCCGGCGGCGGCCTGACCGCGGCGGGCCGGCTGCCATGGATCGGGAAGACCGCGCGCCAGCGCGGCCCGCTGAAAACTGAGAAGCTACGCGGCCCGGCCCCGCCGCTGCGTCGGCCGCCCACCCTGTTTGCCCGCCTGACCATGACGAACCTCACCGACGCGCTGCACATCCCCGACACCCAGAGCGAACGCGATGGGCGCCGGCTGGCCATCCAGCGCGTGGGCGTGAAGGACGTGCGCTACCCGCTCACGCTCGACGTCGCGGGCGCGGCGCAGGCCACCTCGGCCCTGTGGTCGCTGGACGTGGCCCTGCCGGCGGAGCAGAAGGGCACGCACATGTCGCGCTTCGTGGCCTGGCTGGATGCCCAGGAAGGCGCACTGACGCCTGGCGGGCTGGCCACCGGCCTGGACGGCATGCTGGAGAAGCTGCATGCCGACGAGGGCCGCATCGAGGCGCGCTTCCACTTCTTCATTCGCAAGCGCGCGCCGGTGTCCGGCCTGCAGAGCCTGCTCGACTACGCCGGCGCCCTGGTGGCCGAGCGCCGCGCCGGCCGCTCGTCGCTGTGGATGGAGGTGGGCGTGCCGGTGAAGAGCTTGTGCCCGTGCTCCAAGGAGATCTCCGACTACGGCGCGCACAACCAGCGGTCGCTGGTGACGCTGCGGGTGGAGCTGAAGTCGCCCGCCCAGCAACCCATCGCCTGGCAGGAGCTGGTGCGTTTCGCCGAGGACGCCGCGTCCAGCGAGATCTGGCCCATGCTCAAGCGGGCAGACGAGAAGTGGGTGACCGAGCGGGCCTACGAGAACCCGAAGTTCGTGGAGGACCTGGTGCGCGACGTCGCGCTGGCCCTCAATGCCGATGATCGCATCGGCCGCTACGTGGTGGACGTGGAGAACTTCGAGTCCATCCACAACCACTCGGCCTGGGCGCGCATCGAGCGCTGATCAGCGGCTGGCCGCCTGCAGCCGCCGGCGCAGGAACTGCCCGGCCACGAAGATGTCCTTCTCCACCGCGCGCCGCACGCCCGCGGTGTCGCGCCGCTGCAGGGCTTTCACCAGATCCGCATGCGCGTCGTTGAGCACGGCGGACGCCTCCGGCGTGTCGAACAGCTGGTTGGACACCGGGCCGGCCTTCAGCCACAGCGTGTCGATGAGCTGGAACAGCAGCGGCGAGCCGGCCGCGCGGTACAGCATCACGTGGAAATCCTCGTTCTCGGCGAGGTAGCTGGCGGCATCACCATCGGCCAGTGCCCGGGCCATGCGCTCGCTCATGCCGACCAGGGCCTGCACCCCGGCGGCGTCCAGCCGGGCCGCGCCGCGTTCGGCCGCCTCGCCCTCGAGCAGCATGCGCATCTGCAGCAGGTCGTCGAACTCGGGCAGCGACAGTCGCGGCACGGCCACGCCCGCGTTCGGCACGTTCACCACGGCGCCTTCGGCGGCCAGGCGCTGCAGGGCCGCGCGCACGGGCATCTGGCCCACGCCCATCTCGGCCGCCACGGTGCGGATCTTCAGGCGCTCGCCCGGCAGGAAGCGGCCCACGGTGATCCACTGGCGCAGCCGCGCGTAGATGGCGTCCTGCTGCGTGGGCGCCGGCGCGTCACCGTCGCGGCCGGGTGTCTTCATGGGGCGACCAGCTCCTGCAGCACCGCGTCGAACGCCGCGAGCAGGCGCTCGACGTCGGCATCGCTGGTGTCGGGGCACACCAGCATCATGTTGTGGAACGGGGTGATCATGACGCCGCGGTTGAGCAAGGCGAGGTGCAAGGCGTGTTCCAGGGCGTCGTCCATGGCGGCCTCGGCTTCGGTGCCATTGCGCGGCGGCGTGGCACAGAACTGGAACTCGCAGCGTGCACCCACCTGCGTGACGCACCAGGGCAGCCCGTGGCGCGCGATCACGCCGCGCAGGCCTTCGGCCAGGCGCGTGCAGCGGGCGTGCAGGCCGGCATACACGGCGGGCGTCATCAATTCGCTGAGCGTGGCGCGCATGGCGGCCATGGCCAGCAGGTTGGCCGTGAGCGTGGTGCCGATGCCCGAGTGGCCCGGCGGCGCGGCGCGTTTGGCGGCCTGGGCGGCCGCGGCCAGCTCGGCGCTGAAGCCGTAGGCCGCGCACGGCATGCCGCCGCCCAGCGGCTTGCCCAGCACCACCGCGTCGGGCGCCAGGCCGTGGGCGCGGGCATAGCCCCCGGGCCCGCTGCTCACGGTGTGCGTCTCGTCCATCACGAGGCGGGCGCCGTGGCGGTGGATGAGCGGGATGGCCGCCTCCCAGAAGCCGGGGTCGGGCAGCACCATGCCGATGTTGGTCATCACCGGCTCGGCCAGCACGCAGGCCACGTCGCCCGGGGCCAGCGCCGCCTCCAGCGCCGTCAGGTCGTTGAACTCCACCACCCGGGTGGTGGTGGTGAGGTCGTGCACCTGGCCCAGCAGGCTGGCACGCTGCTGCGGACGGCCGTCGACCAGGTCCACGAACACGTCGTCGACGGTGCCGTGGTAGCAGCCGTTGAACACCAGCAGCACACGCCGGCCGGTGGCCGCACGCAGCCAGCGCAGCACGAACCGGTTCGCATCGGTGGCCGTCATGGCGAACTGCCAGAACGGCAGCCCGAAGCGGGCAGCCAGCAGCCCGGCCACGGTGCCGGCGTCCTCGCTGGCCAGCATGGTGGTGAGCCCGCGCTGGGCCTGGGCCGCGAGCGCCGCAGCCACCGGCGCAGGCGAGTGGCCGAACATGGCCCCGGTGTCGCCCAGGCAGAAATCGACGCGCTCGTGGCCGTCGACGTCGGTCAGCCGGGCGCCGTGCGCGTGGGCCACGTGCAGGGGGAAGGGCGTGGCCCAGTCGTTCATCCAGTGCAGCGGCACGCCGAACATCAGGTGGCCGGCCGCCCGCGCGGCGAGCGCCTGCGAGCGCGGGTTGTCGGCGACATAGCGAGCGCGCTCGGCCTCGGCCAGCTGGCGCACCCGGCCGGGGCGGATGCCCGTGGCGGGAAGCAGGGGGGTCATCGGGGAATCCTCTTGCGGCATGTCAGACCAGCAGCAGCAGGTGCTCGCGCTCCCACGAGCTGATCACGCGGTTGTAGGTGGCGTACTCCAGCTCCTTGACGGCGCAGAAGGCGTCCACGAAGAGCCCGCCCAGCACCTCCTTGGCCGGCTCGCAGGCACGCATGGCTTCGATCGCGTCCTCCAGGTGACGCGGCAGTTCGTGGCTCACGTTCCAGGCACTGTCGGTGGTGGGTTCACTGGGCTGCAGCCGGTCGCGCATGCCCAGCCAGCCGCACGCGAGCGTGGCGGCCATGGCGAGATACGGGTTCACGTCCACGCCCGGCACGCGGTTCTCGATGCGGCGCGCGTCGGGGCCCGATTTGGGGACACGCAGGCCGCAGGTGCGGTTGTCGTGCCCCCAGCGCACATTGATCGGGGCCGACATGTAGGGCGCGAGGCGGCGATACGAGTTCACGTAGGGCGCGAACATCGGCATCAGCTGGGGGATGTAGGTCTGCAGCCCCGCCAGGTAGTGCATGAACAGCTCGCTGGCGTGGCCGTCGTCGCGGCTGAAGAGGTTGCGGCCGCTGGCGGCATCCACCAGGCTCTGGTGGATGTGCATGGCGCTGCCCGGCTCCTGCTCCATGGGCTTGGCCATGAAGGTGGCGAACACGCCGTGGCGCAGCGCGGTCTCGCGCACGGTGCGCTTGAACAGGAACACGCGGTCGGCCAGGTCCAGCGGGTCGCCATGGGTGAAGTTGATCTCCATCTGCCCGGGCCCGGCCTCGTGGATCAGCGTCTCCACGCCCAGCTGGTGCTGCTCGCAGAACTGCGAGAGCTCCATGAAGAACGGGTCGAAGTCGTTCACCGCGTCGATGGAGTAGCTCTGCCGGCCGACCTCGGGCTTGCCGGTTCGGCCCAGCGGCGGCTGCAGCGGCTCGTGCGGGTTCTGCTGCCGGGCCACGAGGTAGAACTCCATCTCCGGCGCCACCACCGGGCGCCAGCCCTGGCGCTCGTATAGCGCCAGCACCCGGCGCAGCACCGCCCGCGGCGACAGCTGCACCGCCTGGCCGTCCCACTCGTGGCAATCGTGGATCACCAGGGCCACCGGCTCGGCGGCCCACGGCACCACGCGCACGGTGGCGGCGTCGGGCACGCAGACCATGTCGGGGTCGGTGTCGCCGACGAAGGGGCCGTTGTCGGGCTGCTGGCCGTTCACCGTGTTGAGCAGCACGCTCTTGGGAATGCGCATTTCGCCGGCCGCGAGGAACAGGTCCTTGGGCAGGATCTTGCCGCGGGCGATGCCCGTCATGTCGGGAATCACACACTCCACCTCGTGGATGCGGTGGGCGGCGAGGAAATCGGCGAGCGGGGTCTGCATGGCGCGCAGTGTAACGAGGTGCTCGATGTTTGTGATCACAAAAACCGGGTGGGTGGCTGGGTTGATGCCAGTGGGTGGCGCGGCTGTGATCCAAAGCGGCGCGACGCCCTTCCCGTGCGCCGGTGTGGGCGTAGCATGGCGGCATGAGCATCCTGCTGCTGAACGGACCGAACCTGAACCTGCTGGGCACGCGCGAGCCCCACGTCTACGGCAGCGACACGCTGGCCGATGTGGAGCGGCGCTTCATCGAGGAGGCCGCGGCGCTGGGCCGGGTGGCGCAGTGCTTCCAGAGCAACCACGAGGGCGCGCTGATCGACCGCATCCATGCCGCGCGGCTGGACGGCACGCAGGCCATCGTGATCAACCCCGGCGGGCTCACCCACACCAGCGTGAGCCTGCGCGATGCACTGGCCGCGGTGGCCCTGCCGGTGGTGGAGGTGCACATCAGCAACGTGCACCGTCGCGAGCCCTTCCGCCACCACTCCTATGTCTCGGGTGTGGCCGACGGCGTGATCGCCGGCCTGGGCGTGCAGGGCTACCTGGCGGCGTTGCGCTTCCTCGCCGACAAGCTGGGCGCCGCGCCGCGCTGAGCGGCGGCGCCGCTCAGAACGGCAGGCGGAAGCGCTGGTCGCGGTAGCGCAGCACCGCGCCGCGCGGCTCGATGCGCTCCACCACCAGCCCCGGCAGCGGCTGGGCGCCTTCCTTGGCCACCTCGCCATTGAGCAGGAAGAAGCGGGCGGCCGGGTCGTCGGAGTAGACCGAGCCGCCCACGCTCAAGGCGGGCAGCTCCCGGCGCGTGGCGGCAGGCAGGTCGGCCAGGGTGGGCACCCGGGCCGTGGCAGGGGCGGGCGGCTGCGCTGCGCGGGTGGGGGTGGCAGGGCCGCGGGCCGGGCCCGGGGTCGCCACTGCCCCAGGGGCGGCTGCCACGGGTGGCTCGTCACTGGCTGTCGGGCGCGCCGGCGCCAGCGGCCCGGGCAGCACCACCGGCGCCTGGGCGGCGGGCGGTGCGGTGGCCGTCACCGGCGGCGGCAGGGTGGCCTGCGGGTGCGGGGCCGGCGCCGTGGGAGACATCTCCTGCGTCAAAGCGACTGCGGGCGCCGGGGCCGGTGTCACCGTCGGCTGCGTGTCGGCCCCCAGGCGCCAGGCCACCGCGGCCACCCCACCCAGCAACACCACGCCGCCGGCCAACCAGGCGATCGGCGGCAGCGCGCGCCGGGGCTCGCCGGCGCCTGACGCGGGCGCGGCGCTCTGGGCGTGCAGGCCGGGCACGCGGCCGCGCTCCCGCTCGGCGTCGGCCCGTTTCAATGCGTCGAGGATGTAGGACATGGCGGTCAGGCGGGGTCAGCCCGCCGGGGCGGGCGCGGCCGCCACCGGCAGGGAGGGCGCGGGGCTGGGGGCACGGTCGGGGGCGCCCAGGCGGGGCTCGTCGACGCCGGTGGCGCGGTTGAGCTGCATCAGCGTGAGGGGGCCGGCCACGCCGTCGGGCGGCAGGCCCTGCGTCACCTGGAAGGCGGCGACCCGGGCTGCCACGGCCTGCGGCCCGGTCGCCACGGGTGCGCCGGCCACGGGGGCGGCGCGGTCGAGCCGGGCGCGCAGCCACCCGCTGGCGGGGTGTTGCGGCGCCTGCAGGCTGGACGGGCCGGCATAACCGGGTGGTGCGCGCCACAGCGTGCCGAACTCGCCGCGCCAGGCGGCGCCCAGGGAGGCGAGGGCCACGGTCACCTCGCGGCCATCGCGTCGCAGGGTGGCACGCTGGTCGTCCAGGGCCACCAGCAGCACGTGGTAGGGGCGGGCCTGCTCGTCGTAGAGCGCCACCACGCCCGGCCGGTCGAGCTGCCGCACCTCCGCCAGGCTGCTGGCGCTGCGGTAGCAGGGCACGCCCTCGCGGGCCGCCAGCGTGCAGGGGTCGCCGCTGCCCGGCAGGCCCAGCTGCCAGGCACGTGCCAGCTCGCGCCAGGCGCCTGCCTCGTCGGTGCCGGTGGCCGGCCAGGTGGCCCGCAGGGCGGAAGGCGCCAGCACGGCGGCGGCTGGCGGCGCGGGCGCCGCCGCGGGGGCGGATGCGAGGGCCGCGGGCGCGGAGGCGGCAGGTGCCGTCCCGGCCGCGTGCGCCACGG
>JACRBA010000130.1 GCA_016213265.1 Burkholderiales bacterium
AGGGCCGCTGATGGACGGCATGAACATCGTGGGCGACCTGTTCGGCGCCGGCAAGATGTTCCTGCCGCAGGTGGTCAAGAGCGCGCGCGTGATGAAGCAGGCGGTCGCCCACCTGCTGCCCTACATCGAGGCCGAGAAGGCCGCCCTGGCGGCCGCCGGCGGCGAGACGCGCGCCAAGGGCAAGGTGGTGATCGCCACCGTGAAGGGCGACGTGCACGACATCGGCAAGAACATCGTCACCGTCGTGCTCCAGTGCAACAACTTCGAGGTGGTCAACATGGGCGTCATGGTCCCGTGCCAGGACATCCTCGAAAAGGCGCGCGCCGAAGGGGCCGACCTGATCGGCCTGTCGGGCCTGATCACGCCCAGCCTGGAAGAGATGCAGCACGTGGCCGCGGAGATGCAGCGTGATGCCTGGTTCCGCGAGAAGAAGCTGCCGCTGCTGATCGGCGGCGCCACCACCAGCCGCGTGCACACCGCCGTGAAGATCGCGCCGCACTACGAGGGGCCCGTGGTCTACGTGCCCGACGCCTCGCGCGCGGTGGGCGTGTGCGCCGAGCTGCTGTCCGATGACCGGGCCGCGGCCTACATCGACGAGCTGAAGGCCGACTACGAGCGCGTGCGCACGCTGCACGCCGGCAAGAAGGCGACCCCGCTGGTGAGTCTGGCCCAGGCGCGGGCCAACAAGACGCCCATCGACTGGTCGCAGGCGCCCACCGCGCCGCGCTTCATCGGCCGGCGCGTGTTTCGCCAGTACGACCTGGCCGAGCTGTCCCGCTGCATCGACTGGGGCCCCTTCTTCCAGACCTGGGACCTGGCCGGGCCCTACCCCGCCATCCTGGACGACGCCGTGGTGGGCGATGCCGCGCGCCGCGTGTTCGCCGATGGCCAGGCCCTGCTCAAGCGCATCGTCGACGGCCGCTGGCTGCAGGCGCACGGCGTGATGGCGCTGTACCCGGCCAACACGGTGGACGACGACGTCATCGAGATCTACGCCGACGAGTCACGCCAGGAGGTGCTGATGCGCTGGGCGCCGCTGCGCCTGCAAACCGAGCGCCCGGTGATCGACGGTGTGCCCCGCCCCAACCGCAGCCTGGCCGACTTCATCGCCCCCAAGGGCGTGCAGGCCGACCACATCGGCCTGTTCGCCGTGACGGCCGGCATCGGCTGCGAGGCGCGCGCCGCCGCCTTCGAGGCGGCCCACGACGACTACTCGGCCATCCTGCTCAAGGCCCTGGCCGACCGCCTGGCCGAGGCCTTCGCCGAGCGCCTGCACCAGCGCGTGCGCACCGAGCTGTGGGGCTACGCGGCCGACGAGCAGCTGAGCCACGAGGAGCTGATCGCCGAGAAGTACCGCGGCATCCGCCCGGCGCCCGGCTACCCGGCCTGCCCGGACCACGGCGTGAAGGCGGACATGTTCCGCGTGCTGGGCTGCGACGAGATCGGCATGGGCCTGACCGAGAGCCTGGCCATGACGCCGGCCGCCAGCGTGAGCGGCTTCTACCTCGCGCACCCCGAGGCGCGCTACTTCAACGTGGGGCCGGTGGGCGAGGACCAGCTGGGCGCCTGGGCGGCGGCGCTGGGTATCTCGGCCGACGCCGCGCGCCGGCGGCTGGTCTCGGTGATCGACGGCAGGCCGGGCGCTGCGGCGTAGAAGCTGGCGTTGAGCTGCGTCTCGCGCACCAGGTGGCTGCGGTAGCGCTGGAACAGCTCCGCATCCACCGGGCCCGGGTCGCGCCAGAAGCTGTCGAGCGGGCCAGGGTGCACCAGGCCGGGGATGGCCCACATGCACTCGCCCAGCGCGATGACCGGCGTGCCGTGGTATAGCGCCTGCAGCCCGGTGGTGCTGTTGACGGTGACCACGCCCGCCGCGTGCTTGAGCAGCGTGGGCAGGTGCTGGTCGTGGATGTACTGCACCCGGTCGGCCACGCCCAGCGCCTCGGCCTCGCGCGCGATGAGGCGGGTGTAGTCGTTGTACGGGCGGTCCAGCGGGTGGTGCTTGAACACCAGCAGCTGGTCCGGCGCGCCGTGCCGGGCGAACGAGCCGAGCACCTCGCGGATGAAGGCAGGCACCTCCTTGAACCGCGAGTGCTGGCGGATCTGGCTGTCGTTGTAGACCTGCAGCGGCACCAGGAAGAAGCGCTTGTGGTTGTGCGGCGCGGCGAGCGCGTCCTGCATGCCGCGCTCGGCGAACCGGTACCACCACTTGCGCCATGCCCCATGGGCCCACTTCAGCCCCTCGCGCACAGGCGCGATGGAGCGGTGGTGGCGGTAGTGCGGGTAGCGGCCGTGGCCGAGGCTGCGCGCCACTGCGTAGGTCATGGCGGCGCGCGCCACGAGGCCGAAGGTCTGCCCCGTGGGCTGCGGCGCCGGCTGCGGCTCGGGGTTCAGCGCGCGGTAGAAGGCCGGGTCGCGCGGCAGCGGCGACGCGGCGTTGACACCACCGATTTCCAGCGTGACGTAGTCGGGCCGCACATAGCCCTCCTCGAACACGAACACGGTGATGCCCTGGGCGCGTGCCACCTCGATGGCCGCCTGGTGCATGCGGCGCGCCTGCCCGAACAGCACGATGGCGTCGATGCGCAGCTCGGCCAGCAGCTCGCGCAGACGGGCCGGCCAGGCCTCCAGCGGCTGCTGGAAGCGGATGACCCCCTCACCGCGGTGGAACCAGTCGTCGCCCGCGTTGAAATTGACCTTCCAGACCTGTTGGCCGTGCGCCCGCAGGGTCTCCCCGAGCCGTTCGAAGAACGGCCCCATCGGCCCTTGCAGCAGCAGCGTGCGACGCTGGCCGAGCAGGCGTTCGAGGGAGGTGGGAATCATGCGGGCGGAGGTCGGTCGCGCAGAACGGCAAGGCGAAGCAACCCGCGTTCCCGCGGGCGCCAGGCGGCACCCCGGCTGGGGCACCACGATGGCGAATCACTGTGACACTCTAGGGAAAGCCCGGGAATGTGACGATCCCACGATTCAGCCGTCTGCGTGGGGGACTTGACGGTTGTTGACGGTCGTTCCTGCGGCAAATGCTGCGCCGGCACGTGCGGCGCCCGGACGTGCCGGCTCAGGCCGCCTCACCCGCCCACCGGCGGCGCCACGCGACGAGGTGGCGCAAGGTCCAGCGCCAGGCCCGCCGCACCGGCGTCACGCCCGTGGAGCCTCCGGGCGACTCTTCGCGCCAGGCCTGCAGCTCCTCCAGCGCCCGCTCGGCCGTGGTGAAGTGCCCCGTGGTGCGGCTGACGTAGGTGGGGTAGAGCAGCAGCACGCCCGCCACCAGGGCGTCCAGGCTGAGCACACGGCCTCGCCGCGGCGTCGGCGCGCGGTCCTCCGTGAGCCCCCAGCCCGCGTAGAAGGGCGTGCCCCAGCACACCACCGGCTTGCCGCGCAGCAGGGCCTCGAAGCCGGCGAGCGAGGTCAGCACATGCACCTCGTCCACCGCGCGCAGCACGTGGTCCATGGGGGCGTCGGTGACCACCTCGTCGCACCAGCGGGCGGCCGCCCCCTCGCCCTGCCCCTGCTCGCGCAGGCGCGCGACCACATCGGGGTGCGGCTTGTAGACCAGGTGGGCATCCGGGCGCGCGGCACGCACCGCCTTGAGCAGCGCCACGTTGCCACGCAGCGCCGAGGCGCCCCAGCGGATGGACGCGTCGGACTCCACCTGGCCCACCACCAGCACCACCGGCCGCGGTGTGGCGGGCCGGGCCCAGGGCGCGAGGCCGACGTTGTACTTGGTCAGGCCCAGCGCCAGGATGCGCTCGCGCAGGCGGGCCGCCCGCGCGCACAGCGCCTCGTCGAACGGGGTCTCGGCGAGCAGCCGCTCCAGCCGCGAGGGCGCGGTGGCGTCGTAGTACAGCCCCAGGTCGTCGACCACCCACGACAGCGGGCGCACCAGTTCCGCCCCCAGGCCCACCGAGCGCAGAAAGCCGTCTTCCAGGCGGATGACGCGCGGCACCGGCGCACCGGCCGGCACGGCCGACGACGGCACCGGGCGGCGGCCCCACAGCAGCAGCGGCATGTCGGCCGGCACGGCACGCGTCGGCCGCTGGAAGCGCAGCTGGCTGCCCGCGAGGAAGGCCCGCGCGATGGGCTTTTTCCAGCGCGAGAAGCCCACCGCCGCCAGTTGCGGCGGGAAGCGCTCGCGCATGCGGCGCTGCAGGGCCATCCAGGCCACCAGGCGCTCGGGCTCGCAGCGCTGCTGCGTCTCGGGGTCCAGGCAGCGGGCGTAATCCACCAGCGCGGCATGGACCAGCGCCTCCAGCGGCACCGGCGTGCGGCGGTCCGGGGGAGGGAGTTCGTCCGTCGTGAGGCCCCAGCCGGCATAGAACGGCAGGCCGAAGCAGCGCACCGGCCGCCCCCACAACAAGGCCTCGAAGCCCATCTGCGAGGTGACCGTGTAGACGGCCGCGGCCGGCTCGATCACGCCCGGCGCATGCGCGGCGCTGGCCAGCACCTGCACGCGGCTGGCCGCCCCGGGCGGCAGGCGGTCGAAATGGCCGCGCTTGCGCCCGGCCAGCACGTCAGGGTGCACCTTGAGCACGATGCGCGCCGTCGGATGCTCGTCGAGCGCGGCCTCGAGCATGCGCTGGAAGCTCGCGGCGCCGGCGCCACCGAAGGTGATGGAGGCGTCGCCGAAGGTCTGGTCGACCACCAGCACGTCGCCCGGGGCCACGGCGCCCGGCTGCTCACGCGCCGCGTTGTACTTGGAGACCCGCCCGGCACGCCACGCGGCGGCCAGCGCCGCCGCCCGCTCACGTCGCGCGGGGGTGAGGGCCTGGACAACCAGGTGCTCCAGCCGCGAGGGGCCCGCGGCGTCGTAGTAGATGCCCCGGTCGTCGAGCACGATGGCCAGCGGCGGCTCGTCCTCCCCCAGGCCCAGCGAGCGCAGGAAGCCGTCCTCCAGCCGCACGAGCGGCACGCCCAGCGCCGCCGCCCGTGCCTGGGCCTTTTCGGCGCTCGGCTTGCGCCCCCAGGCCAGCACGCCATCGGGCGGGCCCATCCGCTGGTCGTGCACCAGGGTGACGCCCGCCAGCAGCGCAGGCAGGCTGGCGGTGCGCCGCAGCAGCGGACGCTGCACCCAGGCGCGCTGCCAGCCGGCCAGCGGATCAGACACGACGGCGCGCCCCCGACGGGGCGGGCAAGGTCACAGCCCCTGGGCCGCGAAGTGGGGGTTGTCGAAACCCGGCTTGCCGTAGCGCAGGTCGGTGCCGTCGGCCACCACGGTGACCCGGCCGCCCGCGGCGCGCAGCACGGCGTCGCCGGCGGCGATGTCCCACTCCATGGTGCGGCCCAGGCGCGGGTACAGGTCGGCCTCGCCCGCGGCCACCAGGCACAGCTTGAGCGAGGAGCCGGCGTTGGTGCGCGACGCCACCTTGCGGCCATTGAGGAAGGCGTCGAGCGCCGTTTCGTCGCCATGCGAGCGGCTGGCCACCACGGTGAGCCCCTCGGCCGGTACGGCGCGGCACTGGATGGCCCGCTTGCCCTCGGCGTCTTCCAGCCAGGCACCCAGGCCGGCGGCGCCGGTGAACAGGCGCCCCTTGGCGCCCACGGCCGGTGCATACACCAGCCCCAGCACCGGGCGGCCCTGCTCGATGAGGGCGATGTTCACCGTGAACTCGCCATTGCGGCTGATGAACTCCTTGGTGCCGTCCAGCGGGTCCACCAGGAAGAAGCGGTCGCTCACATCAGGCGTGCGGCCGGCCGCGACCTCCTCTTCGGCCACGACGGGAATGGAAGGTGCAATCTCTTTCAGGCCCGCCAGGATCACCGCCTCGGCCTTCTGGTCGGCCTGGGTCACGGGCGAGTCGTCGCCCTTGCGGGTGACGTCGAAATCGGTGGCGTAGATGTCCATGATCACCTGACCGGCGGCCCGGATCAGCGGCGTCAGGCGGTCGAGCAGAGCGGCGGCATCGGTGGGCGTGAAGGTGGTCATCGAAATACTCATGAACAAATGAGGGATGTGCCATTGTGCCCGCGACGTGCCACAATCCAATCCTCTAAAACATTTACTGACCGTGATTGGCCTCCCCACCCACCCCGGAGATCGCTGCGCTGAACGCGCGCCGTCGGCGTGCGGTGGAGTTGCGCATCGACGGTCTGAGCCTGGCGCAGATCCGCGAGGCCACGGGCCTGAGCGTGCCCACGATCATCCAGGCGAGCAAGGCCTTCGAAGCGGGCGGCTGGGCGGCCGTGGCGGTGCGGCCCCGCGGCCGGCCGCGTGGCGACGGGCGGGTGCTGACGCTCTCGCAAGAATCGTCCCTGCGCCGCGCAGCCCTGCACGACGCACCGGAGCAGCATGGCCTGCCGCCCGGTCTGTGGACGGGGACGGGCCTGCGCACCCTGGCCGAGCGGCATTTCGGCGCGGCGCTGGAGCCCCGTGCCGTCTCCCGGATGCTGGAGCGCTGGGGACTGGCGCTGGTGCCGCTGCGTGCAGACGGCCTGGAACGGCCGGCGACCGAGACGCAATGGCTGGACGCCACCTGGGCGCCCGCCGTCGAGGCGGCCCGGGCGCGCAAGGCCCAGGTGGCCTGGGCCGGCAGCCTGTCACACCCCGAACTGCCCCACCCCGGCGGGCTGCTGGTGGCGAGTCGGCCGGTGGGCAGCCTGCTGTGGTGGCCGGTGGCCGGCACGCTCGCTGCGGCCGACACCTACATCGAGTTCTTCACCCGGCTGCTGCGCAGCGCCGTGGGGCCCTGGCAGCTGTTCCTGCACGGCCCCGATTTCCGGCGTGTGCCGGCGGTGCAGCGCTGGCTGGCCGCGCATCCGCGGCTGACCTTGGATGCGGGGCCGCTGGCGCCGCGGGCGCGCCAGGTGGCCGAGCCGGCCGAAGCCGACGCGCCGCCGCTGCCAAGCCCGCCCCCCCCAGCCACATCCATAACGGTTTCCCCTGCCGCGGCGCCGGAGGCGCCCGATACCGCGGCGATCATCCCCGCGCCACCGACCGCACCGGCCGCGCCGGGTGCCCGCCCCCCCGCACCGGCCTCGGCCGGTGCCCCCTCCCTTTCCCTTCCGCCTGAACCCAGAAACGGACACCGTACTGCCATGAACCTGACCCACCTGCAGCGGCTGGAGGCCGAGAGCATCCACATCATGCGAGAGGTCGTCGCCGAGGCCGACAACCCGGTGATGCTGTACTCGATCGGCAAGGACTCCGCGGTGATGCTGCATCTCGCGAAGAAGGCCTTCTTCCCGTCGCCGCCGCCCTTCCCGCTGCTGCACGTGGACACCACCTGGAAGTTCCGGGCGATGTACGAGATGCGCGACCGCATGGCCAAGGAGCTCGGCATGGAGCTGTTGGTGCACCACAACCCCGAGGCCATGGAGATGGGCATCAACCCCTTCACCCACGGCTCGCAGATCCACACCGACATGTGGAAGACGCAGGGGCTGAAGCAGGCGCTGGACAAGTACGGCTTCGACGCCGCGTTCGGTGGCGCCCGCCGCGACGAGGAGAAGAGCCGCGCCAAGGAGCGCATCTTCAGCTTCCGCTCCGCGCAGCACCGCTGGGACCCGAAGAACCAGCGCCCCGAACTCTGGCGCCTGTACAACGGCCGCAAGCAGAAGGGCGAGTCGATCCGCGTCTTCCCGATCTCCAACTGGACCGAGCTGGACATCTGGCAGTACATCTACCTCGAGAACGTGCCCATCGTGCCGCTGTACTTCTCGGCCGAGCGCCCGGTGGTCGACCGTGACGGCACGCTGATCATGGTGGACGACGACCGCTTCCCGCTGCGCGAGGGCGAGGTGCCGATGATGAAAAAGGTGCGCTTCCGCACGCTGGGCTGCTACCCGCTGTCGGGTGCCGTCGAGTCCGAGGCCGACACGCTGCCGTCGATCATCCAGGAGATGCTGCTGACCAAGACGTCGGAGCGCCAGGGCCGCATGATCGACCACGACGCCGCCGCCTCGATGGAGAAGAAGAAGCAAGAAGGGTATTTCTGACCCCCACGCTCGCTGGCGCTCGCTGCCCCCCGAGGGGGCTCGCGCAGCGGACCGGCAGAGCCGGATCCGCGCACGCCGCTTGGCAAGACATTCACCGTATTTGAGGATCGCTATGGCCCACCAATCGGACCTGATCTCCGTCGACATTGAGAAGTACCTGAAGCAGCACGAGAAGAAGAGCCTGCTGCGCTTCATCACCTGCGGCTCGGTGGACGACGGCAAGTCCACCGTCATCGGCCGCCTGCTGTACGAATCGAAGATGCTCTTCGAGGACCAGCTCGCCGCCATCGAGAACGACTCCAAGAAGTGGGGCACCCAGGGCGGTGACATCGACTTCGCGCTGCTGGTCGACGGCCTGGCCGCCGAGCGCGAGCAGGGCATCACCATCGACGTCGCCTACCGCTTCTTCTCCACCGACAAGCGCAAGTTCATCGTCGCCGACACCCCGGGCCACGAGCAGTACACGCGCAACATGATCACCGGCGCCTCCACCGCCGACGTGGCGGTGATCCTGATCGACGCGCGCAAGGGCGTGCTCACGCAGACGCGCCGCCACAGCTACCTGGTGAGCCTGATCGGCATCCGCAAGGTGGTGCTGGCCATCAACAAGATGGACCTGGTGGATTACTCCGAGAAGGTCTTCAACCAGATCAACGAGGAATACCGCGAGTTCGCCAAGCAGATCGGCATGACCGACATCACCAGCATCCCGCTGTCGGGCCTGAAGGGCGACAACATGCTGGTGGCCAGCGAGAAGACGCCGTGGTACCACGGCCCCACGCTGATGGGCTTCCTGGAGACCTGCGAGATCGACGAGACCCGCATGCAGCAGCAGCCCTTCCGCATGCCGGTGCAGTGGGTGAACCGCCCCAACCTCGACTTCCGCGGCTTCTGCGGCGTGGTCACCGGCGGCATGGTCAAGCCGGGCGACCGCATCCGCGCCCAGCCTTCGGGCCGCGAGAGCAAGGTGGCGCGCATCGTCACCGTCAACGGCGACCTGCCCATGGCCGTGGCCGGCCAGTCGGTCTGCATCACGCTGGAAGACGAGATCGACATCTCGCGCGGCGACGTCATCTCCGGCGCCGACTCGCCCGCCGAGGTGGCCGACCAGTTCGAGGCCACGCTGGTGTGGATGCACGACGAGCCCATGATGCCGGGCCGCTCCTACCTGCTGAAGGTGGGCACGCAGACCGTCACCGCCTCGATCACCGAGCCGAAGTACAAGGTGAACGTCAACACGATGGAGCACCTGGCGGCCAAGAAGCTCGACCTGAACGAGATCGGCGTGGTGAACCTGGCGCTCGACCGCCCCATCGCCTTCGACCCCTACACGGACAACCGTGACACGGGTGGTTTCATTCTCATCAACCGCCTGACCAACAACACGGTGGGCGCCGGCATGCTGCACTTCGCGCTGCGCCGGTCGCACAACATCCACATGCAGCATGTGGACGTGGACAAGGCGGCGCGGGCGTCGGCCAAGGGCCAGCGCCCGGGCGTGCTGTGGTTCACGGGCCTGTCGGGTGCGGGCAAGTCGACCATCGCCAACCTGGTGGAAAAGAAGCTGCATGCGATGGGCCGCCACACCTACCTGCTGGACGGCGACAACATCCGCCATGGGCTGAACAAGGACCTGGGCTTCACCGAGGCCGACCGCGTGGAGAACATCCGCCGCGTCTCCGAGGTGGCCCGCCTGATGGTGGACGCCGGCCTGATCGTGCTGACCGCCTTCATCTCGCCGTTCCGCTCGGAGCGCGCGATGGCGCGCGGCCTGCTGGGCCAGGGCGAGTTCATCGAGGTGCACGTGGACACCCCGCTGAACGTGGCCGAGGACCGGGACGTGAAGGGTCTGTACAAGAAGGCCCGTCGCGGCGAGATCGCCAACTTCACCGGCATCTCCAGCCCGTACGAGGCGCCCGAGTCGCCTGAGCTGCGCATCGATACCACGCTGCTCAACCCCGACCAGGCGGCCGACGCGGTGATCTCCAAGATCAAGGAACTCGGCCTGATCTGACCGCGGCCAGGCACTTGACGCCAGTCAAGATGCCGTGAGCAAGGCTGCACGCCAGCCGCATTTCGGCGCTTCACCGGCTTAACGGCCGGGCCGCGCCGGTCGATATCTCGGATCACCAGGGGGTGCGTGGCGCACCCCCGCCCCGATCCGAGATATCGCATGCCCTCCTCCCTTGACTTCCTGCGGCCGCGGCACACCGCCGTGGCGGCCCTGCTGGCCAGCCTGCTGCTGGCCGCCTGCGGCGGTGGCGGCGGCGACCCCGCCGCCGACGCACCGGTGGCAGGCGTCACCCCTCCCGACGGCGGAGACGGCGGCGATGCCGGCTCCGACGGTGGCGGCCCCCAGGCTGGCTACCTCGCCGTGCCCACCACGCGGGCGGACGCCTTCCGCCTGCTCTCCCAGGCCAGTTTCGGCCCCACCGAAGCCACGCTCGCGCGCGCCATGTCGCTCGGCGCCGCCGCCTGGGTGGACGAGCAGCTGGCCATGCCGGCGCGCTCGGTGCATCTGGCCCGCTGGAACACCGAGAACGCCGCCGTCAAGGCCAAGGACCCCAACGGCAACGCCGGCCCCAACCCGGTGATCTCGTCCTTCTACCGCGAGGCGCTGCTCGCCAACGACCAGCTGCGCCAGCGCACCGCTTACGCGCTGTCACAAATCTTTGTGGTCTCGCTGGCCGACCTGAGCAGCGAGCGCGCCCAGGCCGCCGCGTCCTGGCACGACATGCTGACGCGCAACGCCTTCGGCAACTACCGCACGCTGCTGAGTGACGTGGCCATGCACCCCGCGATGGGCCTGTACCTGTCGCACCTGAAGAACCGCAAGGAAGACCCGCGCACCGGCCGCGTGCCCGACCAGAACTTCGCGCGCGAGCTGATCCAGCTGTTCTCCATCGGCCTGGTGCAGCTGAACATCGACGGCACGCCCAAGCTCGACGGCAATGGCCGGCCGATCCCGACCTACGACACGCCCGACATCGAGGGCCTGGCCTCGGTCTTCACCGGCTTCTCCTGGGGCGGCCCCGACACGCTGAACAGCCGCTTCAACGGCGTCAACCGCGACCCCAACCGCCTGGCCATGCCGATGCAGGGCTACCCGCAGTACCACTCGATGCTGCCCAAGACCTTCCTGGGCACCACCGTGGCGGCACAGGGCGTGGCCGACCCCAACGCCAGCCTGACCGCGGCGCTGGACACCATCTTCCACCACCCGAACGTGGGGCCCTTCGTGGGCCGGCAGCTCATTCAGCGCCTGGTGACCAGCCACCCCAGCCCGGCGTACGTGGCGCGCGTGGCCGCCGTGTTCAACAACAACGGTGCCGGTGTGCGCGGCGACCTGAAGGCCGTGGTGCGCGCCGTGCTGCTGGACGAGGAAGCGCGCTCGACCATCGCCATGGCCGCGCCGCAGTACGGCAAGGTCAAGGAGCCCGTGCTGCGGCTGACCGCCTTCCTGCGCGCCTTCAATGCCAAGAGCGACAGCGGCAAGGTGCTGATGACGGCCACCGACGACCCCGGTCGCCAGCTGGGCCAGACCCCGCTGCGCTCGCCGAGCGTCTTCAACTTCTACCGCCCGGGCTATGTGCCGCCCGGCGGCGAGGCGGCCGCTGCCGGACTCACGCTGCCCGAAATGCAGATCACCACCGAGACCACCGTGGCGGGCTACGCCAACTACATGATGACGGTGGTCCAGAAGGGTGCTGGCCAATGGGGGGTGGACGGCAAGGGCAAGCGGCCCGACCTGCAGCCCAACTACGGCACGCTCACGCCGCTGGTCAACGACCCGGCGGCCCTGGTGGACCAGGTCAACCGCCAGCTGCTGGGCGAGAACGTGGGTGCGGCCCTGCGCAGCGAGCAGATCAGCACCGTGTCCTCCATCGTCATCCCGGCGCTTCGCCCCGACGGCCGCAACCAGGCGGCGGTGGATCGCGCGAAGGCCAACCGCGTCTGGGCCGCCACGGCCCTGACCCTGGTGACCCCTGAATTCGTCGTCCAGAAGTGACGCGCCCGGCCACGGAACCCTGACCATGACCCGATCGATCTCCCCCCTCACCCGACGCGAGCTGCTGCGCCGCGGCGCCGTCCTGGGCCTGAGCCAGCCCGTCCTCTCCGGCCTCGGCGGCCTGGGCCTCAGCCTGGCGGCCATGGGCCCGGCCGCGGCCGCCAACACCGGCGGCTACAAGGCCATGGTGTGCCTGTTCCTGATGGGCGGCAACGACGCCTACAACACCGTGCTGGCCACGGACACCGCCTCCTGGACCGCCTACAACGCGGCGCGCGAAGGCGGGCTCGAAGGCATCGCCCTGGCTGCCCCGGGCAGCCCGGCCGGCACCGGCTCGCTGCATTCGCGCCTGGGCGGCGTGCTGCCCATCAGCCCGCTCAATGCCCAGGGCCGCACGCTGGCGCTGCACCCGGTGCTCGGGGGCGTGCGCGACCTGTTCGCCTCGCAGCGCCTGGCCATCGTGAGCAACGTCGGTCCGCTGGTGGGCCCCACCACCAAGGCCGCCTTCGTGGCCGGCACCGCCGCGCGGCCGCCCAAGCTGTTCTCGCACAACGACCAGCAGTCGGTCTGGCAATCTTTCTCCGGCGAGGGTGCCACCCGAGGCTGGGGCGGCCAGATGGCCGACCGCATCCTCTCGGCCAACGGCCGCTCCATGTTCACCTCGGTGAGCCTCAGCGGCAACGCGGTGTGGCTGTCCGGGCAGTCGGCCCGCCCCTACCAGATGACGGCCGACGGGGCCATCCACCTGGGCGGCACCGATGGGCGCGTGTATGGCTCCGCCACGGTGCGCCAGAAGATGATGGCGCTGATGACGAGCACGCGAGACAACAGCATCCTGCAGCGCGAGCACGCCGCCGTGTCCGCCCGCTCGATGGAGGCCGAGGCGGTGCTGTCCGCGGCCCTGCCCGGCGCCGGTGCCGGGCCCTGGGGCACCGGCGGCCTGGCCCCTGGCCAGCCCGACCCGCTGCTGATGTACCGCGACCCCGAGACCGGCGCCATGACCGCCAACCCGGTGGCGCAGCAGCTGCAGGCGGTGGCCCGCATGGTGGCCGCGCGCAGCACGATGGGCATGGCGCGGCAGGTCTTCTTCGTCGGCATCGGCGGCTGGGACACCCACGACACGCAGCAGTCGCGGCACGCCCGTCTGCTGGCGCAGCTCAACCACGCGCTGCGCTATTTCGACGCCACCACCCAGGCCATGGGCGTGGACGACTTCGTGACGACCTTCACCGCCAGCGACTTCGGCCGCACCTTCGCCGGCAACGGCGACGGCTGCGACCATGGCTGGGGCGGCCACCACTTCGTGATGGGTGGCGCCGTGCGCGGCGGTGACGTCTACGGCAAGCTGCCCGTGTACGGCACGGCCGACGGCAGCGGCGGCTTCACCAGCGACGACCAGCTGCGCGGCGGCGCCCTGCTGCCCAGCACCAGCGTCGAGGCCTACGCCGCCACGCTGGGCCGTTGGTTCGGCCTGACCGACAGCGAGCTGCTGGCGGTGCTGCCTGGCCTGTCTCGCTGGAACGTGTCGCAGCGCAACCTGGGCTTCCTCACCGCCTGACGCACCCGACTCACGCACCGGCGACAAGGCGCCCGGCGGGCCGGCCAGGCGCTGTGCCTGTGGTGTACTTCGGGGGTGTGCCCCGCTGATGCATCGCCCGATCCGCCGCCGCCAGCGGCGGCCCCGCTGACAGCCGACGTCGCGGCCCCGCTGGCCGAGCGGGCGCGCACCCTGTGCCACCCGGCCGCACCGCCGGGGCCGCCGGCCGTGTGGACACGGCTGGCGGCGGGCCAGGGCTCGGCGGACGATGGCCTGCGAGCCGCGCAGGCCTGCCACGTCGCGTGGCTCAAGGGCGCTGCAGCGGTCGACCCCGCCCGGGGCCGCCTCTTTGCCGACCTCGCCCTCGCGGCATGGCACGCGCTGGCGCCCGCGCAGCGCCCAGGCTGCGGGCTGGGCGCGCCGCTCGTGCGCGCGCTGGCCGAGCTGGACGACGGCGCCGCGCTGGCCCGGCTGGCCACGCAGATCGGGCAGATCGCCACCCTCGGAGCCAGCGTCGCCACCTTGGCCACGCCGCCCGCCCAGGCCCTGGTCGCGGCGCTGCTGCGCCACCTGCGGCAGCGCCGGGACTGGCCCGCGCTCAGCCGGCTGCTCGCCGACCTGCGCCCCGCATGGCGACCCGATGCCGCGTGGGGGGCACCCGCCCTGGGCGCCGTGGCCGCGCTGGCGCGCCACGCCGACGAGCTGGACAGCCTGCGGCTGGCGGCGGCCTGGGTGCCGGCCCTGGTGGCGGTGGCCGACACCGCGCCCCCCGATGACCCGCTGCAACAGCTGGGCCGCTGGAACGAGCTGGGCCGCCTCGCCCTGCGCACGCTGCAGGTCGAGGCCATGCAACGCGCGGCCGACGCCCTGCTCGCCCACGGCGGCCTGGCCGCGGAGGACAGCACGGCCTTGCTGGTGCAACTGCTGGCCACGCTCGGTGCGCTGGCGCCCGACGACACCACCCGCGGCCTGCTGGCGCGCGCGGGTGTGCACGGCCACCACGCGGGCCTGCGCCTGTCCATGGCCAAGCTGGCCCACGCCGACGGTGCCGACATCGCCCAGCTGCGCGAGCTGCTGGGCCCCCTGGACCCCGAGGACCCGGGCGCCACCACCGCCATGGGCTGGCTGGCGGGCATCTGCTTCCACCAGGGGCACGAGCGCGAGGCCGTCGCGCTGTACCGGGCGCTGGAGTCGCGCCAGGCGCTGTCGGCCATCGACCGCCTGCGGCTCGGCCACCTGCGCTCGCGGGAGGAATCCGGCTTCCTGCCCACCCACCCGGAGGCCGCCGACACGCTGGCCGACGACGGCGCCACCGATGTGGCCGACGGGCAGGCGCGTGCGCGGCGCGCCAGCCGCGAGACCTGGCCCGAGGACATGCTCGCGCCCTTCGGCGCCAGCCTTGCGCCGCTGCAGGCGCTGTTGTCGGTGGCCCCCACCCACGACAGCCGGTACGACGCCGAGGCCCTGGCCGCGGCCGGCCAGGCCGCGCTCGACGACTTCACCCAGGCGCTGGCCGCAGGCCCGCCTGCCAGCCTGCAGGCCTGCGTGCGCCTCGCGCGGCACCTGTCGCAGCTGGCCGACGCGGCGTTCGGCCACCACGTCCGCTGGCCGGAGGCCTTCGGCCTGGCGTTCGGCCCCGCCTACGGCCGGCTCGATCCACTGCGCTGCCGCGCCCTGCACCAGGCGGTGCAGCGCCACATCGTGGCGCTGTGCAGCCATGCGCTGGAGCGCCCGCACCCGCTGCGCGGCGGTGCCGGCGTGGCCAGCCTGCGCCATGTGGAGCAGCTGGAGCATCAGCGTGCCGAGGCCCGCTGGGCGCTGCGCGAGCCCGAGGCGGCCCTGGACGAGCTGGCGCGCATGGACGCCGCCCTGGGGCCGCTGGCGGCCGGGCCGCGCGCCCGGCTGCGGCTGCGTGCGTGGCTGACGGCCGGCCGCCTGGACCTGGCCCGCGCCGCGCTGCCGCATCCCACCGACGAGCTGCTGCCCTTGCACGAGTGGGACGACTGGCTGCACGCCGAGGCGGCCTCGGCCAAGGTGCTCGTGCCCGACGCACCCTGCGAGGGCATGTTCGAGACGGTGGCGCCGGACGGGCGGCTGCAGCGCCATGCCCACCGCCTGGCGCCGACGGTGCTCTCGCTCAGCCGGCACGCCGGCGTGGGCGTGCGCCACACCCACCTGCTCATCGGCGCGCGCGGCGGCATCCTGCGCCCGGCCGCCTGGCACCTGAGCATGGGCGAGTACCCTTACGACCACCGCGATGTGCGCGCACGCGGCGGCGCCGGGTCGCCGGCGGCCGTGCTCAGCCGCCCCGAATGGCGCACCGTGGAGGGCCCGGCCCTGCTGCTGGCCAACCAGGACGCCACCTTCCACCGCAACTACTATCCCTGGGTGGTGCTGCTGCTGTCGCGCATCGATGCGCTGCACCGCGCCGGCCACCTGTGCGCGCAGCGCCCCCTGTGGCTGCCGGCGGGGCTCTCGGGCTGGATGCGCTCGTCGCTCCACGGCATCGGCGTGCCGGATGACGCCTGGCGCAGCCACGGCGACGACGAAGACCTGTGGTTCACCGATGCGTGGGTGGCCTCGCCCATCGAGTTCGCCAGCCCCGGCCTGCTCGACGGGTTGCGCCGGACCCTGCTCTCGGCCGCCGGCTGCGACGCCGACGCGCCCGCGCCGCCCGACGGCGAGCTGCTGTACATCTCGCGCCGCGGCGAGGGCCGACGGCCGCTCGTCGAGGAAGCCGCCCTCGAAGCGCGGGCCGAGTCCCTGGGCTTCCGGCTGGTGGCTCCCGAGACGCTGAGCCTGCTGGACCAGGTGCGGCTGTTCGCCTCGGCCCGTGGGATTGCCGGGCCGCCCGGCGCGGCGTACACCAACCTGCTGTGGGCCGGACGCGGCGCACGCGTGCTCTCGATCTTCAAGGAGGAAGCCAACTTGCCGACCTTTGTCGACCTGTCCCTGCTGCGCGGCCAGGCCCATCGCTGGCTGCTGGGCCGCAACCTGCCCGGCTACGAGCTGATGTCGGTGGTCAACGCGCCGTACAGCGTGGACCTCGCGCTGGCCGAGGCCCAGCTACGGTGGGTGGCGCACGGCGAAGGGGGCGTCGAATGAGCGGGCCGGCGGTGGCCGCCGGGGCGGCGGTGCCTGCACTCGGGCGCGTGTGGCTGAACGAGCTGATGGCCCGCTGCGAGCGCGAAGGCCTCGCGCTGCCCGGTGGCCCGCAACTGCACCAGAAGCTCAGTCGTCCCGAGGTACCCCCGGCGGCGCGCGGGCGTCTGGCCCAGGTCATGCACAACGAGTGGGTCAAGGGCCGGCAGGACGTGCCGCCCTGGCAGCTGCAGGCCACCGTGGAGGCCATCGAGGCCTGGTGGCACACGCTGCCCGAAGGCACCGAGCCGCTCGGTGCCGGCATGGTGCCCGCATGGATCCGCGTGCAGGGCACGCTCGGGCATGTGCAGCCGCTGGCCGAGGCCGCGCTGCGCTGGCAGGCGCAGCTGGGCCAGCCGGAACACGAGGCGGTCGCGCTGGCCCTGCTGCGCCAGCTGCGCCGCCTGAAGGGCGAGGCCGCCATCGAGCCGACGCTGGCCCTCATCGACGCGCTGGGCGAGCGCTGGCAGCCCGAGGCCGACTGGACCGCCGAGCTCACCGGCTCGCTGGCCATGGTGGCCCGCGCGGCCGAGCAGCTCCCGCCCCTGCAACGCGTGGCGGCCTGGGTGGAGCGGCTCGCGCCGCACACGGCGCGAGCCGGCGTGGAAGCCTGGCGCACCCCGCTCGTCAGCGCCGCCGTGCGCTGCGCCCACCTGCCCGCCTTGCGGCAGCTCGCCGAGGCCATGCTGGCCTTCGACGACCCGGCCGCCAACGACGGCTTCGCCCTGGCCAGCGCCATCGCCACCCTGGCCGATCTCGCGCCCGGCCCCGAGGTGGACCAGCTCGCCGAACGCGCGGCACAGGCCTGGCCCCGGCAGCCGTCCATCCAGCGCGAGCTCGCGCGCCGCCGCCGCGCTGCCGGCACGCTGGTGCAGGACCTCGCGCCCCCGCTGCTGGCGCTCGAACCCACGCACCCGGCCACGCCCAGCGCCTGGCACCTGCTGGCCGAGTACGCCTTCCACGACGGCGACACGGCCCTGGCCGAGCAGGTCTACCAGAAGCTGGCCGACATCGGCGCGATCGACGAGCAGGCACAGATGCGCCAGGCGCACCTGCGCCTGCAGCACGAGCGCGTCGCCGCCCTGGCCCAACCGGGCGCGGCGCGCCTGCACGAGGCCGCAGGCCCCACCCGTTTCGACACCGAGGCGCTCGGCCCGCTGGCGCCCGCGCTGGCCGCGCTGGCGCGCCTGGTGGCCCAGCCACCGCGGCACGACAGCCCGCACACCCCGGCTGACATCACACGCGCAGGCGCCGAGGCCCTGGCCGAGTTCGAGGCCGCCTGCCGTGAGGACCTGGCGGCCGGCGAGGGGCCCACCACGGCCCAGGCCCTGGCCGCGGCCACCCACCTGTGGGTGCAGGCCAACTGCGGTGCGCTCGACCTGGCGCACTGGGACCAGGTCTTCCCCTTCGAGGTGGGGCCCGCTTTCGGCGTGCTCGACGGCCAGCGCGCGCGCGCCCAGTGCGTGGCGGTGCTGGCGCACCTGGTGTCGCTCGTCACCCATGTGATGCACCAGGACCGCCCGCTGCGCGGCGCCCCCAACGAAGGCAGCGCGGCCGCGCTGATCGGCCTGCTGCAGCTGCAGCTCGACGCCCGGCTGGCCATGCGCCAGCCGCACGAGGCCCAGGCCGACCTCGCCGACGCGCGCGCGCGGCTGGGGGCCGTCGGCGCCGGCGCGGTGGAGCCCATGCAGGAGCGTGCGCTGCTGGCCGCCGGCCAGGCCACCACCGTGCAGGCCGACATCGCGCGGCTGCATCCCACCGAGGCCGCCGCCGCCCGCGCGCTGGAGGTCTGGCCGCTGCGCGAGTGGGACGACTGGCTGCGTGCGGAAGGCGTGAGCGACCACGCGCTGGTGAGCGACCCGCCCTGCCCCGGCCAGTTCGAGGTGGTCGACGTGGCCGGCCGCCTGCGGGTGGAGCAGCACGCGGCCGTCGCCACCACGCTCAGCCTGGCCCGCGTCACCGACCTGCGGGTGCGCGCCATCCACCTGCTCATCGCGGCCCAGGGCGGCGTGCTCAAGCCCCACCCCTGGCACCTGCAGATGGCCGACTTCCCCTACCCGCACCCCTCGGTGGTGGCGCGCGGGGCCGGCGGCACGGTGCTGCGCCGCGCCGCGCGCTGGCAGCGGGTGGACGAGCCGCTGGTGGTGCTGGCCAACATGGATGCCCCCTTCCACCGCAACTACTACCACTGGATGGTGCTCACGCTGGCGCGCATCCATGGCCTGATGGTGCGCGGCATCCTCAAGACGCGCCGACTGCTGCTGCCGCGTGAGCTCACGGGCTGGATGCGCAGCTCGCTGGCCGACATCGGGCTGGACGAGTCGCGCATCCGCTGGTACGAGGTGGCCGACGACCTGCGGCTGTCCGACGCGCTGGTGGCCTCGCCGGCCGAGTTCGCCAGCCCCACGCTGGTGGAGGGCCTGCGCCGCTGCCTGTGGCAGGCGGCCGGCCTCGATCCCGACACCCCGCCGCCGCTGACCCGGTGCGTGTACCTCGCGCGCCGCGGCGAGACGCGGCGCCCCATGGCGGAGGCCGAGGAGATGATCGCCCTGGCCGAGTCGCTCGGCTTCGAGATCGTCGCGCCCGAGACGCTGAGCCTGCTCGACCAGGTGCGCCTGTTCGCCACCGCCCGTGCCATCGCCGGCCCCCCCGGCGCCGCGTTCACCAACCTCATGTGGACGCAGCCGGGCTGCCGCGTGCTCACCGTGTACAAGCAGGACATCTACTCGCCCACCTTCCTCGACCTGTCGTTCCTGCGGGGGCAGACGCACCGCTGGCTGCAGGGCCGCAGCCTGGCGGGCTTCGAGGGCGTGTCGATCGTGACCTCGCCGTTCTCCGTGGACCTGGCGCTGGCGCGGCAGGCGCTGCAGTGGGCGGCGGGCGACGCATGACGACGCCCGTGCGCTTCCTGGACCTGCAGGCGATCTACCGCGAGGACCAGGCCGCCTACGACGCCGCCTACCGCCGCGTGATGGACAGCGGCCGCTGGCTGCTGGGCCCCGAGCTCGAGGCCTTCGAGGCCGAGTTCGCCGCCTTCCTGGGCCGCCGGCATGTGGTGGGCGTGGGCAACGGGCTGGACGCGTTGGCGCTGGCCCTGCAGGCGGCCGGCATCGGCCCGGGCGACGAGGTCATCGTGCCGGCCCACACCTTCATCGCCACCTGGCAGGCGGTGCGGCTGGCCGGCGCCACGCCGCGCCCGGTGGAGCCATCGCCCGGCGGCTTCAACATCGACGCGGCCGGCGTGCGGGCCGCGCTGACGCCCGCCACGCGCGCGGTGATGCCGGTGCACCTGACCGGCCAGCCGGCCGACCCCGCGGCCATCGCCGCGCTGTGCGAGGCGCATGGCCTGGTGCTCATCGAGGACGCCGCCCAGGCCCACGGTGCGCGCCACCAGGGGCGGCCGGTGGGCGGCTTCGGTCGCGCGGCCGGCTACAGCTTCTACCCAGGCAAGAACCTCGGGGCCTTTGGCGACGCTGGCGCGGCCGTCACCGACGACGATGCCCTGGCCCGCGCGCTGCGGCAGCGCCGCAACTACGGCAGCCTGCAGCGCTATGCGCACGAGACCGAGGGCGTGAACAGCCGGCTCGACGAACTGCAGGCCGCGTTCCTGCGCGTGCGGCTGGCGCGGCTGCCCGAGCACAACGCACGGCGCGCCGCCCAGGCCGCGCGTTATGCCGAAGCGCTGGCCGGGGTGCCTGGCCTGACCCTGCCCGCCCCCGTGCCGGGCGACGAGCCCGTGTGGCACCTCTATGTCGTGCGCCACGCCCGGCGCGATGCGCTGCAGGCCGCGCTGGCGGCAGCCGGCATCGACAGCCTCGTGCACTACCCCCGGCCGGTGTACCGCTTCCCGCCTTTCGCTGGCGCCGCCCCCGCCGGCCGCAGCGCGAGCGACAGGCTCTGCGACGAGGTGCTGAGCCTGCCCATCGGCCCGCACCTGGGCCTGGCCGACATCGACCGGGTGTGCGACGCGGTGCGCGCGTTCTGCACCGGGCCCACCACCCCATGACGAACCTGCCACCGAGCGGCAAGCCGCTGTCCGCCGACGACTATGCCGAGCGCCACGACGCAGCGCTGGATTTCGAGTCGGTGTGCCTGCAGGCGCGCCAGGCGCACAACCTGCAGGTGCTGCGCCGCCTGGACCCTGCCGTGGTGCTGGAGGTGGGCTGCGGGCCCGAGCGCCTGGTCGAGCAGGCCCTGGCGCCGCCCGGGCCAGGGGCGCTGCGCCAGTGGGTCATCGTCGAGCCGGCCACACGCTGGGCAGAGGCGGCGCGCCAGCGCTTCGCCAGGACCGGTGGGGAGGCGGGGGGGCCGTCTGTGCAGGTGGTCCGCGACTACATCGAGTCAGCCGCCCCGGCCCTGGCCGCGCTGTGGCCCGCAGGCCCGGCGGCCGACCTGGTGCTGGTGTCGGGCGTGGTGCACGAGACCCATGCGCCCGAGGCCTTGTTGCGCGCCGCGCTGGGCTGGCTCAAGCCCGGCGGCCACCTGCTGGTCAGCGTGCCCAATGCCGAGTCCTTCCACCGGCTGCTGGCGGTGGACATGGGCCTGGTCGAGCGACCCGACGCCCTGGGCGAGCGCAACCGCCTGCTGGGCCAGCCGCGCGTCTTCGATGCCCACGCGCTGCGCCGCCTGGTGGCCGAGGTGGCGCCCGAGCTGCGAGAGGTGGCGCTCGACGGCTACCTCTTCAAGCCCTTCACCCATGCCCAGATGGCGGCCCTGCTGCCGGCGCTGGGCCCGCAAGGCGTGCACGGGCTGATGGCCATGGGCCGGCGATTTCCGGCGCACGCCGCCGAGATCGCCCTGCTGGCGCGGCGGCCCGGCTGAGGGCCCGGCCGCCGGCCGCGCGCCGGGGCCGCCGTCAGCGCGAGAGCTGCTGGCGACGCTGCTGCTCCTCCCACTCGCGCTGCCGACGCTGGGACTCCTCCTGCTCGCGGCGCTGCTGGTCGGCGAGCGCCTGCTGGCGCTGGGCATCCAGCTGGCGGTTCATCTCCAGCGTGCTGTCGAGCGCCTCCGAGTACTGCCGAGCCACCGAGCGCGCCGCAGCGGTGTCCGCCGGCCCGGTGTAGGCCACGGCCTGGAACTGCGCCCGCAGCGCCACGATGAGGTCCTGGCCCATGAAGCGCTCGCCCGTCGGGGTGAACACCTCGGCATAGCTGCAGGAGGCGTCGCGGCGCTGGCATTGCAGCCGCATCACGGCCCCGGGCACCTGGAACTCGTGGATCACCACCGGCTCGTTGAATACCGTGCCCATGCGGGTCAGTGGCTCCCCGTACAGCCGCACCATCTGGGCGAGAAAGTCGTTGCGCGGCGCCAGGGCCTGGCTGACCCCATGCAGCACGCCGTCGATCACCAGCACCCGCTGGCCGGTGTACTGGTCCGACGCCTGGCGGATCGCCGGCTCGGGCAGCGTCAGGTACAGCAGGCCGGTGCGAGGCAGCTGGCTGACCCGGGTGAGGTAGTGGTCCGCCCGCCGCATCAACATGGACGACCTCGGGTCCTTCAGTTTCAAGGCGGGGCTACTCAGGCAGGCGTTGCGGGTGGTCTTCTCCGAGACCTGCACCGCCGGCTCGCACAGGCCTTGCGGCAGCGGCTCACCCAGGCGCTGGCCCAGCAGCAGGCGCCCCGGCAGCGGCGGCAGCGGCTGCAGCGCCGCCACGCGCCGGGCGTTGGTGGCCTTGGCGCGGTCCAGCACCTCCTTGGACAGGCGGCCCGCGGCGCCCACGTCCATGCGCGTCACCCGCTGCAGCCGCAGGGACTCCAGCCAACTGTGCGCCAGCAACGCTGCCTCGTTGCTGCACCCGGGCAGCTGCTGCATGGCCCAGTCCAGCACCATGGGTTCGGCCTGGATGAACTGGCTCCACCCCAGCGGAGGACTCGCCGCCGACACACGCATGCGGTCGCGCGCCGCGTCTTCGCAGTAGCGCTGCAGCGCGGGCGTGGGCCGGGGCATGCCGCTGGGCAGGAAATCGATGGAGGCCTGCAACGCGAAGAACTCGGCCGACACGTCGGCCCCGGCGGACTCGGTGCCCGGCCCGGCTGCGCCTGTCGGGGTGTTCCCCGCGGCAGGCGACGGCGGGAGCGGCTCGCCGCGCGCCGCCGCCCGCCAGGCCGACACCTTGCGCGCGATGCACTCGCTGGCCATGGCGTCGGCGCCCTCGGGTGCCCGGCTGCGCGCCTGCAGCTCGGCGACACATTCACGGATGAGGCGGATGCGCACATCGGTAGGCACCGACTGGGACTGCGCGGGCGGCGTGGCCAGCAGTGCGCACAGAGCCATCGGCAGCAGGCATCGGGAGGCGTTCATGGGCGGCGACGGGCCGTCCGGCCCGGGGGCTGACGAGATAACACCGAGTCTACGCACCACGCGGCCGCTGTCCAGCGGAACGAGCGGCCGGTGCCGGCGGGCGCGCCGCCCGCGTCAGGGGCGGCCCTGGGCCACCCAGCGCATGAAATCCGCGTGCTCGCGGATGTAGTCCGACTCGTCGAACAGCTCCGAGGCGAGCACCAGCAGGCAGGCGTTCGAGGAGAAGCCGTGCAGCTCGCGCCACACGCCAGGCACCATGAGCAGGCCTTCGTTGGGGTGGCTGAGGGTCACCACGCGCTGGCGCTCGCCATCGTCCAGGTGCACCTGGAACGAGCCCGAGATGGCCACGTAGAGCTGGCGCAGCCGCCGGTGCGAATGCCCGGCGCGCGAGGCGCGCGAGGGCACGTCGTAGGTCCAGTAGGCCCGCTTGACCGGGAACTCGAAATCCACCCCCGACTCGACGAACGAGATGGAGCCGCGGTGGTCGTACACCGTGCGCAATTCGACCAGCCGGCAGTCATCGACCTGAGACATCTCGTTGTCCTCCTGGTTCAGCAAGGCAGCAGGTAGTGGTCGTGCACCACGGTGCTGGCCCCGAAACTGGCCTTGTAGAACGCGAGCCCCGCGTTCACCGCACGGCCTTCGTCCTCGTGCGAGTGGCCGAAGTCGAACCAGCGCCCGTCGGCTTGGGCGCGCACGACGGCCTGCTCGAGCAGCTGGTCCAGCGCCGCCACCCGGCGGCCGGCGTCGCCGGTCGCGGTGTACTGCAGGCGGGACACGGTGGCGCCCTCGAACAGCACGGCGCCGGCCAGCAGCTGCGCGCCCCGGCGCGCCACGCCCAGGCGGATGTGCGCCGGGAAGCGCCCGGCCAGCAGGCGGATCTCGTCCAGCGTGTGCACGGGCGACTGGCCATGGCGCGCCTGCAGCTCCGCCTCGAGCAGCGCCCAGAACACGGGCCAGGCGTCGGCCGCCTCATCGCCCGCCAGCCACTCGATGCGCAGCCCGGCGCGCTCGCGCATGGCGCGCGTGATGGGCCGGCGGCGCGCGGGGGGCCAGTGCGCGGGCGTGGGCCCGATCGCGGCCAGCGCGTCACGGCGCACCAGCGTGGCACCCAGGCGCCACAGCGCCCAGCGGTCGTCCTCGCAGGGCAGCCGGTGGTAGATCAGCGGCAGGGTCTTGTACAGCAGTGTGGGCCAGCCCTGGCGGCGTCCATGCGCCTGCACGGCCTGCAGCACGGCCAGCGTCAGCGCGGGGCCCAGCGGCTCGGCCACCACCAGGCCGCCGTAACTCAGCCCCCGGTGGCTGGCCCAGCCGGCGCCGTCGCGGTGCGCCGGCAGCACCGCCACCAGCCGCCCCGCGCGCTCGACGAGCAGGGAGGCATCGGGAAAGCGCGCCGCGTGGTAGCCCATGAAACCGCGGTCGAACAGGAAGCTGCCGTTGGCCGCACCGGCCACCCAGCGGTTCCACAGCGCCTCGTCGTCGGGCGTGTAGGCGCGCAGGGTGAGGGCGTCGGCCGCCGCACCCGTCATCGCAGCACACCGCTGCGCGAGGGGGCGCGGGCGAAATCCAGCACGCGGCGCACCACGGGGTGGGCCGGGTCGTAGGCCGTCTCGATGTCGGCGAGGATCTGGGCGAAGGGCATGGCCTGCCCCTCGAAGCGGGCGATCAGCGCGCGGGCGATGTCGATGTCCTCGCGGCTGAAGCCATGGCGCTTCATGCCGATGACGTTGGCCCCGCGCAGCGCCGTGGGCTGGTCGGTGCCATGGGCGATGGCGAAGGGCAGCACGTCGTTCGTCACCGCCGACATGCCGGAAATGAACGCATGGGCGCCCACCCGAACCGCCTGCTGCATGCCCACCATGCCGGCGATGACCACATGGTCGTCGAGCCGGCACAGGCCCGCGATGCCGCAATAGCTGGTGATGCGGCAGCCGTCGCCCAGCACGCAGTCGTGCGCGAGGTGGGTGTAGGCCATGACGAAGTTGTCGTTGCCCAGCACCGTGCGGCTGTCGCCGCGCGGCGTGCCGCGGTCGATGGTGACGAAGCTGAAGATCTGGTTGCCGCGCCCCATGACCACCTCACCGGGCTCGCCCCGCCAGGCGGGGTCGTGCGGCCGGCCGCCGAACACGCTGTGCGCGCCGATGAAGTTGTCCTCGCCCAGCGTCACCTTGCCCTGCAGCGACACGCCCACCTCGAGCCGGGTGCGTGCGCCGACGGTGATGTCGCCGTCCAGCACGCACCAGGGGCCCACCTCGGCGGTCGGGTCCACGTGCACCTGGCCGCGCAGGACGGCGGTCGGGTGGATGCTGCCCACGGCCCGCGGCGCCCGCGTCAGCGGAACCAGAAGGCCACGGAGCAGCCCACGGTGGTGAGTTCGTAGGCCCGGGTGATCACCGTGAGCGGGCTGTCGGTCTCGCGCTTCTCGCGGGCGAGGTCGCAGCCCAGGTCCAGCGCACGCGAGGGCGCCCAGCGCACGCCGAGCGACAGCGCGGTGGTCTGGTCCTCGGCGCTGGCGGGCAGCCCGCCGACGAGCGCCTTCAGGCGCCGCTCGGAGTACTGGGCGGCGGCCAGCACGTTGACCTTGGCCGTGGCCGCCCACTCCACCGACCAGCGCAGCGAATCACGCAGGGTGTCGCCGGCCGGTACCGCCTGGGCGCTGGGCTCGGGCGAGGTCTGCGCGCCACCCGCCCCCTCGGTGTCGCGCGAGAGTTCGGTGCGCAGGCGCAGCTTGGCCCCGGGCGTCCAGTCCCAGGCCAGGCCGCCGGTCCAGAAGGAGCGGTCCTCGAGCACGGAATGGCGCTCCTTGGCACGCGCCACCCGGCCTTCGAGGCGGCTGGCGCCGCTGGCCTGCCAGCCCATGGCCAGCTCCACCTCGCGGCGGCCCACGTCGTCGCCGAAGCCGAGCGGCGAGTCGGGCCGGCTGATGCGGGTGTAGCGGGCCTTGAGCGTGCCGCCGAGGTCGGGGCCGGGGCGCCAGCCCACGCCGCCCTCGGCGCTCCACTGCGACAGGTCGTTGAGCGCGGCGAAAGCGTCCTGCGAGTAGCTGCGCTCCAGCGTGTCGGCGCCGGCCAGCAGCGACCACACACCCATGCCGCCGAGCCGGGCCTGCACATAGGCGGCCTGCTCGTCCTCGGTGTTCTTGCCGTCGAAGGGCGTCGCGCTGTCGAGCCCGTAGCGGTACTGCTGGCGGCTGGCGCGCACGCCCACCGTGCCGGCCAGATTGAGCGCGGTCTCCACGTCGAGCGCCAGGTCGACATCGTGGCCGGTGTTGTCCAGCTCGTCGTGGTCGCCGTAGCGGTTGGCCTGCAGTGACGCGGTGCCGCGCAGCTTGCCGCGGCCCAGCGGCTGGTCGAGCGCGAGGTTGAGCGCGGTGGTGGAGACCCAGTCGTCCTCGGCACCCTGGGTCTCGCGGAAGAGGTTGCTCTCGTGCGTGAACTTCTGCGAGATGCCATAGGCCAGCGGCACCGGCGTGGCGGCCTGGCTGCCCGGGGCGGGCACCGGCGGCGGCCCGGGGGGCAGCGGGGCATCGGCCTGGGCCAGCGCGGGGCCGGCGGCAGCGAGGGTGGCGGCCAGCGCCAGCGGGCGCAGAAGGAAGGATCCAGTCATGCGGGTGCCTCGTGAGGTCGTCCGTGGTCGGGGCAAGGTCGCCATGGGGCCGGGCGGCGGGCCGCCGGTCAGTACGCCTTGCGGTCGAAGAACATCAGCTTGGCCGTGCGCGCGATGATGAGCAGGTCCAGGCCCAGCGACCAGTTGCGCAGGTATTCCAGATCGTACTCGACGCGTCGCGCCATCTTCTCCACCGTGTCGGTCTCGCCGCGCAGGCCATTCACCTGCGCCCAGCCGGTGATGCCCGGCTTGACCTTGTGGCGGGCCATGTAGGCCTTGACGATCTTGCGGTACTGCTCGTTGTGGGCCACCGCGTGCGGGCGGGGCCCCACGATGCTCATCTGGCCCTTGAGCACGTTGAAGAACTGCGGCAGTTCGTCCAGCGAGGTGCGGCGGATGAAGGCGCCGAAACGGGTGACCCGCGGGTCGTTGCGCGTGGCCTGCTGCACGACCGCGCCGTTGTCCTGCGTGGTCATGGAGCGGAACTTGTAGACCTCGATCACCTCGCCGTCCAGGCCCGTGCGGCGCTGGCGGAAGATGACCGGGCCGGGCGAGCTGAGCTTCACGCCCACGGCCACCGCCAGCATCACCGGCGTGATGAGCAGGAGGATGAGCGTGGCAAGCACCACGTCGCTGGCCCGCTTGAGCAGGCCGTTGATGCCGGTGAAGGGCGTGACGTGCAGGCCCACGACCGGCACGCCACCCATGTCCTCGAGGCGGCCCTGGATGATGCTGACGCCGAACACATCGGGCACGAAGTGCAGCGAGGCGGTGGAGTTCTGCAGCGTCTCCATGAGCTGCAGGATGCGCGGCTGCGACGTGAGCGGCAGGGTGATGAACACGTCCTTCACGCCGTGGCGTTCAATGAAATCGGGCAGCTCGGCCAGGCCGCCCACGAGCGGCACCGCGCCCGGCAGGTCCAGGCGCTCGGCGGAGCGGTCATCGAAGAAGCCGAGCAGGTCGTGGCCGTAGCCCTTGCGGGCGGCCAGCATCTGCGCCACGCGCTGCCCCATGCGGTGGGCGCCCACCACCACCGCCGGCCGGCGGTGCTGCGGCAGCGCCGCGCGGTGGCGCATCCAGGCCGTGCCACCCACCACGCAGGCCCAGTGCACCAAGGGCGTGATGAGCGCCCAGGCCAGCAGCATGCGCGGCTGGAAAGCCGCCAGGCCGCCCGTGGCATAGCCCACCAGCACCAGCACCATCAACACGCCGGACCAGGACAGGAAGATGTCGATGCCCACGCCGATGCCGGTCTTGCCGAAGCGGTTGACGCCCGGGAACATCAGCACCAGCAGCAGGATGGCCATGGCCATCGCGGGGCCGCCGAAGGGCTGGCCGAACAGCGCATGGAACACCGCCAGGCTGGTGGCGGCGAGCACCGGCTCCAGCACCGACGCGATGGCGGCCGGGACGCTGGGCGGGGCGTTCAGGAATTGCTTGCGGGCGCTGCGGTCTTCGAACATCGGGATGAGGCCGGCCGCGCGCGGCCCCCTGCCGGCACGGGCGGGCCGCCTGGGCAGCCGCCGTGCCTGGGGGGGTATCGTCAGGCCGTCCGGCCGTAAGTATCCTCGTAGCGGACGATGTCGTCCTCGCCGAGGTAGCTGCCCGACTGGACTTCGATGATCTCCAGGTCCACCTTGCCGGGGTTGGCCAGGCGGTGCACCTCACCCAGCGGGATGTAGGTGCTCTGGTTCTCCGACAGCAGGATCTTGCGTTCGCCGCAGGTCACCTCGGCCGTGCCGGTGACGACGATCCAGTGCTCCGCGCGGTGATGGTGCATCTGCAGGCTGAGCGAGGCGCCAGGACGCACCATGATGCGCTTGACCTGGAAGCGCGGGCCGGCATCGATGCTGTCGTACCAGCCCCACGGGCGGTGCACCTTGCGGTGCAGCTGGCCCTCGCCGCGGCCACTGGCGGCCAGCTTGCCGACGATCTTCTTGACGTCCTGGCTGCGCGAGGCATCGGCCACCAGCACGGCGTCGGCGGTTTCCACCACCACCAGGTTGTCCACGCCCACGGTGCTCACCAGGCGGCCGGAGGCATGCACCAGGGTGTTGCGGGTGTCCTCCAGCAGCACGTCGCCGACGATGGCGTTGCCGTCATCGTCCTTGCCGGCCACCTGCCACACGGCGTCCCAGGCACCCAGGTCGTTCCAGCCCGCGGCCAGCGGCACCATGCGGATGTCGAAGCCGCTGCCGGGGCAGCGCTCCATCACGGCGTAGTCCACCGACTCCGACGGCACCTGCTCGAACTCCTTCTTGCCGGGGCGCACGAACTTGGCGTCCTCGCGGCGCGCGGCCCACGAGGCCTGGGTGGCCTCGAGGATGTCGGGGCGGAACGCCGCCAGTGCCTTGAGCCACACAGAGGCCTTGAGCACGAACATGCCGCTGTTCCAGTAGTAGCCGCCCTCGGCGAGGTAGCGCTCGGCGGTGGCCAGGTTGGGCTTCTCGACGAACTGCGCCACGGCGGCGAGCTCGCGGCCCACGGCACCCGGGGCCACGCGGATGTAGCCGTAGCCGGTCTCGGGCCGGTCGGGCGTGATGCCCAGGATGACGATGGCCCCCTGGTCGGCACCACGCACGGCGTCCTGCAGCGCGACGGTGAAGGCCACGCCGTCGGCCACGGTCTGGTCAGCCGGCGTGACCACCAGCACCGGGTCCTCGCCGCCTTCCTGCGCCTGCAGCGCTGCCAGGGTGAGCGCCGGCGCGGTGTTGCGGCCGGAGGGCTCGAGGATCACCGCGGTGGAATCCATGCCCAGCTCGCGCAGCTGCTCGAGCACCATGAACCGGTGCTCGGCGTTGCCCACCACGACGGGCGACTGCACCCGGATGTCGTCGCCGTCGATGGCGGCGATGCGGTCCACCGCCTGCTGGAACAGGCTGGTCTCGCCGGTGAGCACCAGGAACTGCTTGGGGTAACCCGCGCGCGACAGCGGCCACAGGCGCGTGCCGCTGCCACCGGCCATGACGACCGGCAACACGGAGATGGATCGGGACATCGACAACCTCTCGAGACGAATGACTGCTCACCGCGGGCAGGCAGGCTCGCCCATCACCCCGGTCCGGATGCGAACTATTGTGGCGTAGAAGCCGTGACAGTCCGGCCCCCTAGGAGGCAAGGATCGGGCCGTGTTTCGATGGGATTTCGTCACATCCGTGGGGCGGATGAACCCCAACCCTCACGAATCGTCACGGCCGGCCGATGCCGCGGTAGTCGAGCCCGAAGCCCCGCACGAGATCGGGGTCGTAGAGGTTGCGGCCGTCGAAGACCAGGCGGTCGGCGAGCGTGGTGGCCATCGCCTCGAAGTCCGGGGTGCGGAACTCCTTCCATTCGGTGACGACGACCAGCGCGTTGGCCCCCTGCAGCGCCGCCGGCGCCGAGGCCACGAAATGCACCTGCGCCAGCGCAGGCTCGCCCAGGTCCTGCGCGAGCACGCGGCGGGCCTCGGCCGCGGCCACCGGGTCGTAGGCCTGCACCCGGGCGCCGCGGCGCACCAGCTCGGCCACCACGACGCGGCTGGGTGCCTCGCGCATGTCGTCGGTGTTGGGCTTGAAGGCCAGGCCCCACAAGGCGAAGGTGCGGCCGTGCAGGTCCTCGCCGTAGCGCGCGACGACCTTGTCGACCAGCACGCGCTTCTGCTCCTCGTTGACCTGCTCCACCGCCGCCATCATGCGACTGGGCAGGCCGGCGTCGGCGGCCATGCGCGCCAGCGCCTTCACGTCCTTGGGGAAGCAACTGCCGCCGTAGCCCGCACCGGGGTAGAGGAAGTGGGTGCCGATGCGGGGGTCGGAGCCGATGCCCACGCGCACCTGCTCGATGTCGGCCCCGAGCTTCTCGGCCAGGCGCGACAGCTCGTTCATGAAGCTGATGCGCGTGGCCAGCATGGCGTTGGCCGCGTACTTGGTGAACTCGGCGCTGCGCACGTCCATCACCAGCAGGCGGTCGTGGTTGCGCACGAAGGGGGCGTACAGCGCACGCAGCAGCAGCGTGGCACGCTCGTCGTCGGTGCCGATGATGATGCGGTCGGGCTTCATGAAGTCCTCGACCGCGGCGCCCTCCTTGAGGAACTCGGGGTTGGAGGCCACCGAGAACTCGAGCGTCACGCCACGCGCTGCCAGCTCGGCGGCCACCGCCTCGCGCACCTTGTCGGCCGTGCCCACGGGCACCGTGCTCTTGTCGACGATGACCTTGTGGTCGGTCATCAGCCGGCCGATGTTGCGCGCGGCCGCCGTCACGTACTGCAGGTCGGCCGAGCCGTCCTCGTCCGGCGGCGTGCCCACGGCGATGAACTGCAGCGTGCCGTGCGCCACCGAGCGGGCGATGTCGGTGGTGAACTCCAGCCGGCCGGCCGCCGCGTTGCGCTGCACCACCTCCTGCAGGCCCGGCTCATGGATGGGGATGCCGCCGCTGCGCAGGATGTCGATCTTGCGGGCGTCGACGTCGACGCACAGCACGTGGTTGCCCATCTCGGCGAGGCAGGCGCCGGTGACCAGGCCGACATAGCCGGTGCCGATGACAGTGACTTTCATGGGAGCAGGCGGTTCAGAGGTCGAGGTCCCGCAGCCGCGGCGCCACCGCGTCCTTGGGGGAGAGCACCGGGGCCTGGCCGTCCAGGGGCCAGTCGATGGCGATGTCCGGGTCGTCCCAGCGCACCGCGCCCTCGGCGGCAGGGGCGTAGTAGTCGGTGGTCTTGTAGAGGAAGTCCGCGTCGTCGCTCAGCACCAGGAAACCATGTGCCAGGCCGGGCGGGATCCACATCTGGCGGTGGTTGTCGGCCGACAGCTCGGCGCCCACCCAGCGCCCGAAGGTCGGGCTGCCGGGCCGGATGTCCACCGCCACGTCGAACACGGCACCGCGCACCACACGCACGAGCTTGCCCTGCGCATGGGGCGCGCGCTGGAAATGCAGGCCACGCAGCACGCCGCGGGCGGAGCGCGAATGGTTGTCCTGCACGAAGCGCGTGGGGGCGCCCACGGCCGCGTCGAAGGCGCGCTCGTTGAAGCTTTCCAGGAAGAAGCCCCGCGCGTCGCCATGCACCCGCGGGGTGAGCAGCAGCACGCCGTCGAGGGCGGTGGTCTCGATCTTCATGCGCGGCGATTGTCCCATGCGCCCCTGCGACGACCGCTGACGCGGGCGCGGGTAACCAATTGTTCACACTTTGGCCGAACACGCGCACAGCCGGCCGGCGCAAGCCCTGCGGCCTGCCCCAAGATCCGCAGTCTGGCCCTGCCATTGCCCCACCGCCCATGAACGCCACGACGACCGTCGAACTCAACGCCCTGGAATGCGAACTGTCCTACCGCGGGCCCGAGCGCCGCAGCGGCGAGCAGGCCGGTCTGGTGCGGCTGATGGCCGCGGTGCTCGACGAGGTCGACTACGGGCTCATGCTGCTGTCGGGCGACGGCCTGGTGGTGCATGCCAACCACGCCGCCCTGCGCGAGCTGGCCACCGACCACCCGCTGGAGCTGCGCCAGCGTCGCCTGCGCGCCCGCGACACGGCGGACCAGTCCGCCCTGGCCGATGCCCTGCAGGGCGCGCGCCACCGCGGCAGCCGCACCCTGCTGAACCTGGGCAGCGACATGGCCCGTGTGGGCGTGTCCATCGTGCCGCTGCCCCTGCCCCTGTCGTCGCGTGCGGGCGGCAACGCGGTGCTGCTCACGCTGCAGCGGGCGCAGATCGTCGAGAAGCTGTCCGTGGGCGCCTTCGCCCGGGCACGCGGCCTGTCGCAGCGCGAGGAGGAGGTGCTGGCCGCGCTGTGTGAAGGCCTGCGCCCCCAGCAGATCGCCGAGCAGCTGGGTGTGGCGGTGGCCACCGTGCGCAGCCACGTGCACAACCTCAAGGAAAAGACGCACAGCCGCAGCATGGTGGAGCTGGTCAAGCAGGTGGCCCTGCTGCCGCCCATGGTGACGGCGCTCAAGACCCCCCGCCCGGCGGGCTGAGGCCACGCCGCCGCGTGCGGCGCGCCGTCAGACGCGGCGCGCGAGCACCCGCACCGAGTCGTAGCGCCTGGCGGGCGCGGCCAGCGCGCTGCGCAGCAGCAGGCCCCAGCTCTCGCGCTGCCAGGCGCTGCTGCGGTCGGCGGCGCTGTCGGTGCGGGCGTGGATGTCGTGCAGCGCCGCGATCCATGAGGTGTCGAACTGCCGGGTGAAGCCGGTGTGGCGCACGGATTCCACCTCGAAGCCCGCGCGGCCCAGCAGGGCACGCAGGGAATCGAGCGTGAAGAAGTGCAGGTGGCGCGGCACATCGGTCCACGGCCAGCTCGCCCCGAAGGCCCAGAAGCCCAGCGCGTCGGCGTTCGGCACCTCCACCATCAGGCGGGCCCCCGCGCGCAGGCGGCCATGCGCCTGGCGCAGCGCCTCGTCGGGGTGGCGGGTGTGCTCCAGCACGTGCGACATCAGCGCGCCGTCGAACCCGGCGCCCAGCTCGGGCGGAAGCACCTCCGCCGTGCCGGCGAACACCACGCCATGGCGCTCGGCGACCTGGCGTGCCGCCGGGTCGGGCTCCACGCCGCACGCATCGAAGCCCGCCGCGCGCAAGGCGGCCAGGTTGTGGCCGCTGCCGCAGCCGATGTCCACCAGCCGGCCCGGGGCCGCACCGAACTCCGCCGGGGAGAAATCCACCCCGCGGTCCAGCCGCCAGGCCAGGTGGGTGCGCACCCGCGCCAGCAGGCTGCCGCGCGGGGCGGCGGCGCCCGAGGCCGGGTCGGCGTGGGTGTAGTAGGCCACGCGGTAGAAGGCGGCCACCTGCTCGGCCGAGGGCTCGCCGGCCACCCGCCCGTAGCGGCACGCGTCGCACCAGTCCACGCGCCAGCGCTCGGTGCAGTCGGGGCGGCGCCAGTCGCGGGTGTCGAACAGCGCACGCATGGCCCCGTGGCACCAGGGGCAGCGGCCGGCCATGCCGGGCTCAGAAGACGCGGTCACGGAGCACCTGCTGCAGGTATTGGCCATAGCCGCTCTTGGCCAGCGGCGCGGCCAGCGACTCCAGGCGGGCATCGTCGATCCAGCCCTGGCGCCAGCAGATCTCCTCGGGGCAGCAGACCTTGAGCCCCTGGCGCTTCTCGATCGTCTGCACGAAGGCGCCGGCCTCGAGGAGGCTGTCGTGCGTGCCGGTGTCGAGCCAGGCGTCGCCGCGGCCGAAGATCTGCACGTCGAGCTGGCCTGACTCGAGGTAGCCCCGGTTGAGGTCGGTGATCTCCAGCTCGCCCCGGGCGCTGGGCCGCAGGGCGCGGGCGCGGTCGACGACCTGCTCATCGTAGAAGTACAGGCCCGTCACCGCGTAGCGGCTCCTGGGGTGGGCGGGCTTTTCCTCCAGGCTGATGGCGCGGCCGCCCGCGTCGAACTCCACCACGCCGTAACGTTCGGGGTCGGTCACCGGGTAGGCGAAGACCGTGGCGCCGTCCGGCCGCGCGGCCGCGGCCTGCAGCCGGCGGCCGAGGTCGTGGCCGTAGAAGATGTTGTCGCCCAGCACGAGCGCGCTGCACTGGCCATCGAGAAAACGCTCGCCGATCAGGAACGCCTGCGCCAGGCCCTCGGGCTGGGGCTGCACGGCGTACTGCAGCGAGATGCCCCAGCGGTCGCCATCGCCCAGCAGCTGCTCGAAGCGCGGGGTGTCCTGCGGGGTGCTGATGATGAGGATCTCGCGGATGCCCGCCAGCAGCAGCGCCGACAGCGGGTAGTACACCATCGGCTTGTCGTACACCGGCAGCAGCTGCTTGCTCATGGCCAGGGTGGCCGGGTGCAGCCGCGTGCCGGAGCCACCGGCGAGGATGATGCCCTTGCGGCGGGACGGGGAGGCGGAACGGGTCATCGCGGGTCTCCGGATCGGTCGGTGACGGGAACGGGGGCGGCGGGCACCGCCGGCGCGGGGCCGATGCCCGGGAAGGGGTCACGGTACTGGCCCGCCCGCGCCTGCGCCATCCACCACAGGAAGCGGCTGTTGCGCAGGTAGCGCCGCCCATAGCGGCGCGGCTCGCTGAGCACGCGGTAGGCCCACTCCAGGCCCAGGCGGCGCATCCACATCGGCGCGCGGGCGACGGCGCCGGCTTCGTAGTCCAGCGTGGCGCCCACGCCCACCAGCACGCGCACGCCGGGCAGACGGTGGCGGTGGCGCGCGAGCCAGATCTCCTGGCGCGGTGCCCCCAGGCCCAGGAACAGTGCGGTCGCCCCGCTGGCGCGCACCTGCGCGATGGCCGCGTCGGTCTCCGCCGCGTCCTCGGCGAAGCGCATGGAGGGGCCGAGCGCGCCCACCACGATCTCGCGGCCGGCGCGCGCATTGATGCGCTGGCGTGCCTGCTCGGCCACGCCCGGCGCCGCGCCCAGCAGGAAGATGCGCACCGCCGGGTTGGCGGCGTGGCGCTGGCAATAGGCGGGCACGAAATCGGAGCCGGTGACCTTCTCGCGCACGCCCTGGCCCTGCCAGCGCAGCGCGGCCATCACGTAATGGCTGTCCACGGTCACGAAGTCGGCGCTGCGGTAGGCCGCGACGAAGGCCGCGTCGTGCTGCAGGTGCCAGCGATGGTCGGGGTTGACGGTGAACACCAGGCCGCCCTCGGCATCGAGCCGGTCCATCAGCTCGGCCTGGGTGAGGTCGTCCGCCCACACGTTGAGCAGCGGCACGCGGCGCCAGGGGCGCGGGGGGAAATTCATGGGGTGTCGTCCTTGCGCTGCGCCGTGTCGCCGCGGCCGGTGCGCACCCAAGTGGTCTGGCGCCGCGTGAGGAACCGCGCATACACGCCCAGCTTGCCCAGCACATACAGCGGGATGCCCAGCAGATCCCAGGCCGACAGCCAATGGCGGCCCCAGCGCGCCCAGGCGGCCAGCACGGCGGCCGCCAGGGCCAGGGCCGCCGCGCTGGCCAGCGCGAAGGCAGCGGCAGGCGCACGCGCCGCCGGCATCCATGCCGACAGCCCTGCGGTGGCCAGCCAGAGCGCGGTGACCAACAGCACCAGCAGCGCCAGCGGCGGCACGGCCAGATCGAGCGCCATGGCGGCCAGGCGCCCGTCGCGGCGCCGCCAGGCCTCGCGCCACAGCGGCCAGGCGCGCTGGCCGATCAGCCCGAGGTGGCCGTGCTCCCAACGCGTGCGCTGGGTGGCGGTGGCCTGCGCCGACGCCGGGAAGTGGCTCGTCACGATGGCCGCCTCGCAGAAGCGCGGCGGGTGGCCGGCGCGTGCCAGGTCCAACCCGAGCTGCATGTCCTCGGCCAGGTGGCCCGTGGCCAGGGGCGCGTCGGCCAGCAATGCCCAGGGGAAGGCCATGCCGCTGCCCGTGAGCGGGCAGGGCCAGCCCAGGCGCTCGCCGCCGCGCGGCCGCACCTGGTTCTTCACGGCCCAGGCAAAGGCCGCCACACGGCCTGTCAGGCGGGCCGGGCCGGCATGGCCCATGAGGTAGCAGGCCTGCACGGGCGCCTGGCGGCGCTGGCAATCCGCGGCCAGCGCGTCGAGCGCGCCGGGCGCCAGCAGGCAGTCCGCATCCACGATCACCACCACCGGCGGCGGCGCCGTGCGCAGATGGTCCACGCCGAAGGCCAGGGCGTAGCCCTTGCCGCGCTGGTCGTCACTGTGGCGCTCCACCACCTCGGCCCCGGCGGCGCGCGCGACGGCAGCGGTGTCGTCGCTGCAGTTGTCGGCCACCACCAGCAGGCGGTCGCCCGGACGCATCTGCGCACGCATGGCGGCCAGCGGCGCAGCAAGGCCGGGCGCCTCGTCATGGGCCGGCACCAGCAGCACCACCGGCGGGCGGGCCGAGGCACCCGGTGCACGGCGGCCCGGCAGGCACGCGGCGGCCACCTGGGCGGCGAACACGAGCACGGGCAGCGCCAGCGCCAGCGCCGCGACGGCGAGCAGCGCACCGGCCAGTTCGGCGGCCACCAGGGCGGCGCTCATCGCACGGCCTCCGCCTGCGCCCACACGGCCAGGAGGCGCCGGGCCTCCGCGTCCACGCCGTGGCGCGCCCGCACCCGCTCACGGCCCGCGCGGCCCATGGCGGCCAGCATGTCGGGCGGCGCCGCCAGGCAGGCGCGCATGGCCTGTGCGGCGGCGCTGGGCGATCCGGCCTCGAACAACCAGCCCTCCACACCGTCGCGCACCAGCTCGGGAATGCCCGCCACGTAGGTGGCGAGCACCGGGCGGCCAACGGCGAGCGCCTCCATGATGACCACGGGCAGGCCCTCGGCAAAACTGGGCAGCACCAGCGCACGCGCGGCGACCAGCTCGCGGCGCACCTGCGCGCTGGAGATCCAGCCCGTGATGCGCACCCGCGCCTGCAGGCCGTGGCGGGCGATGGCCGCCTCGACCTGCGGCCGCATCTCGCCGTCGCCGGCCAGCACCAGGTCGAAGTCCAGGCCTTCGGCCGCCAGCCGGGCCGCCGCCTCCACCAGCAGCAGCTGGCCCTTTTGCTCGCACAGGCGGCCCACACAGACCAGGCGCGGCGCGCTCGACGGCGGTTCCGGCGCCTCGCCGAAGAAGGCGGCCTCCAGGCCGCAGTGCACCACCCGCACCTTGGGCCAGTCCTCCAGCCGCGCCCAGCGCCAGAGCTGGCTGCGGCCATAGGCGCTGATGGCCACCACGGCGTTGGCCCGGGCGATCTTCTCGCGCAGGTGCAGCGCCTCGGGTTTGTCGAATTCCTCCGGGCCGTGCACGGTGAAGCTGTAGGGCGGCCCGCCCAGCGCGTGCGCCAGCATGGCCACCTCGGCCGCGTTGGTGCCGAAGTGCGCGTGCAGCTGCGTCGCCCCCCCGTGGCGGGCCAGGCGCTGCACCAGCGCGCAGGCCTCGGCCAGGTAGACCAGGTGCCAAGGCCAGGCGCGGTCGGCCCGCCGGGCCACGCGCAGCGCCAGCGCCAGTGCCAGCGCGAAGCGGCGTGGTGTGGCCAGCGCCTGGCGCAGCGCCGCCCAGGCCAGGGGCGCGAGCCCGCCGTACAGCAGGTAGTGCGTGCGCCCCAGCTCCCCGCGGTCCTCGCTGTCCACGACCTCGGCGTCCCAGCCGCGCAGGGCGAAGCGCAGCACCGTGGCGCCCTGGCGCTCCAGCGCCGCGATCTCGCGGCGGATGAAGGTGTGGCTCACCTTCGGGTACTGGTTCACCAGGTAGGCGACCCGCATGGCCGGCGACGGCTGCTCGTGCATCGGGGCGGCGCTCAGCGCAGGTAGTGGCGCACCGCCGCGGCGATGCCGCGTTCGACCAGCGCCTCGCGCGTGCCCGCGGGCTGCCAGCCCAGCACCGCACGTGTCTGGCTGGCGTCAAAGCGCGCGGCCAGCTGACGGCAGGCCCAGTCGTGGTAGCTGGGGCGCTTGCGGTTGGGGTGGCGGATCGCGTGCTTGACGGCCTCCTTGGCCACGTCCAGCAGGAAGTACTTCCACACCGGCGTGGGCGTGGCGCGCACGCGCGTGCCGGTCAGGCGCGAGACCTCGTCCACGTACTCGCGGGCGGTGAGCAGCGGCTCGTCGGTGAGCAGGAAGCTGCGGCCCTCGATGCCGGGCGAGTCCAGCCCGCGCACGAGCGCGTCGGCCACGTCGTCCACCAGCACCAGGGGCAGCTTGTGCTCGCCGCTGCCCCAGTACTGCACCCGCGTGTCGCTGTGGAACATGCCCACGCCCCAGTGGGCAGGCGGGCAACCTTCGCCGATGACCACCGCCGGGCGGAAGATGACCAGCGGCAGGCCGCGGCCGCGGTGCATGTCCAGCAGCAGCGCCTCGCACGCCGCCTTGGAACGCGCATAGAGGTTGCGCGCATGCAGCGCGCCGTCCAGCGGCGTGTCGCCCTGGATGACCGCGTTCGGGTCGGCCGCGTCGTAGGAATCGATGGTGCCGGTGTAGATGAAGCGGCGCACGCCGGCGGCCAGCGCCGCCTCGGCCAGCACACGCGTGGGGCGCTGGTCGCCGTCCACGTAGTCCTGCCAGCGCTGGCCCACCGCCTTGGCCAGGTGGTAGACCACGGCGATGCCCTGCAGCGCCGCAGCCAGCGCCTGCGGGTCGTCGAGTGCACCCTCGGCCACCTCCACGGGCAGGCCCTCCAGCTCGGCGCGCGCGCCGGCCGCGCTGCGCGAGTACACGCGCACGCCATGCCCGGCCGCCAGCAGCGCACGCACCAGGCGCTTGCCGATGAAGCCCGTGCCGCCGACGACCAGCACGTCGGCCGGCCGCGCGGGCGCCACCGGCGCCGGCGCGGGGCGCGGCGAACCCAGCACACCCGCGCTGGCGGCGATGCGCTCGCAGGTGCGCACCACCTCGGCGCCGAAGCGGCCCGACAGCCGCTCGTCCAGCCGGCCCGTGGCCACACCCGCGTAGAAGGCGGCCACGCTGCGGCCCACGCTGTCGAGGAACACGTTGGCGTCGGAGCGCTTGCGCAGCGTGCCCAGGAACTGGCGGGCGAAGTTGGCCCGCGCCTGCCCGGCCCACGCCCGCGCGCCCTGCCGCCCGGCGCGCCAGGCGTCGAACAGCGCGCTGTTGCTGCGCGCCTCGTCCCACTGCAGCCAGTCGCGGTCGAAATCGAGCGTGGCCGCCGCCGCGTAACCGCGCAGGCGCAGGCTGCGGTCGGCCTGGCCCGGTTGCACGGAGAGCTGCCAGCTCACCGTGGTGGGGCCGCGCCGCGCCATGACGCTCCATTGGCGGAACACGCGCTGGGCCATGGGCAGGTCGATGGGCAGGCCGGCCTGGGCGTGCAGCTCGTCCGGCGGGCCGACCAGGTCCACCAGGAAGGCGGCCAGGTGCGGGCCGAGCTCGAACAGCAGGTTGCCTTCGGCACGCAGCATCCAGTTGTTGTAGGGGCCGAACTGGATCAGGCCCAGCGGGTACAACCAGCGCAGGTCGACGTGGTCGAGCCGGCCCAGCGTGCCGTCGCGCACGGCCGTGCGCAGCCGCTCATAGGCCCGGCCGAACAGGAAGTTGTGGTTGACGCCCAGCTGCACGCGGTGCGCCTCGGCCAGCGCCACCAGCTCTTCGCACTGGGTGGCCTCCAGCCCCATGGGCTTTTCCACGAAGGCGTGCACGCCGGCCTGCAGGATGCGGCGCGTGCAATCGACGTGGGCCTGCGGCGGCACCAGCACGTGCACCACGTCCACGCCAGCGGCGAGCATGTCGTCCAGCGAGGTGAAGGCGGCCGGGGTGCCGTGCGCCGCCGCGGCCGATTCGGCCCGCGCGCGCGACACGTCGCACACGGCCGCGAGCCGGGCGCCCGGCAGGGCCTCGACGGCCTTGGCGTGCGCGGTGAGGATGTAGCCTGCCCCCAGCAGGCCCACCCTCAGCGGGGTGGCGGTGTGTTCTTGTGGATGCACAGGTGAGCAGTGGGTTACTTGTATTCGATGAGCCGGTAGCGGCCGCGGGCGAGGTTGGCCTGGAACTTCAGCAGGCCCCAGGCGTTCGCGAACTTGGCCAGCAGGTTGAACCGGGTGTAGAGCCAGGCGTCGGCCGGGCGGTCGCCCTCGCCGCGCCGGTAGCGATAGATGCGCCAGGCGAGCAGCCCGTAGGCCGACAGCAGCAGCAGCGATGCGCCGCGGCTGGCCGGCACGAGGGCCAGCGCCAGCGCAGGCAGCGCCACGCCCCAGGCCCAGGTGGAGGCGCGCTCGCGGGCGCAGTCCTGCAGCGGCCCGCGGCCATGTAGGTGCGCGCGCTGCCCGATGGCGTGGCCGGCGCGCACCGCGCGCGTCCACCATTGGTCGAAGCGGTGCATGTCGGCATCGTGGGTGGCCATGGCCGCGTCGAGCTTGCGCAGGTGGTGGCCGGCCAGGGCCACCCGCACGCCGAACTCCGAATCCTCGCCGGCGATGACCTCCGTGCGGAACCCGCCCAGGGCCTCGAAGACCGCCAGCCGCACCATCATCAGGCCGCCGATCTGCCCGGGTCGCTCGATGCGGCCGGCGGCCGATTGCCACTCCAGCGCGCACAGGCGGTTGTAGTCGGACGCCTCGGGGTGGCGCTCGTGCAGGTGGCCCACCACCAGCGCGCAGCCGGGCTCGGCAGCGAGCGCAGCCTCCGCAGCGTCGAGCCAGCCGGGGGCCACGATGCAGTCGCCATCGAGAAACTGCACGTGCTGCAGGCCGGGCCAGCGCGCGTGCAGCAGCGCGGCGCCCTCGTTGCGGGCGCGCGCGGCAGAGAAGGGCCGCGCCGGGTCCAGCGGCAGCACCGCGTCGCACAGACCACGCGCGGCCTCGGCGCTGCCATCACGCGAGCCCGAGTCCACGTACACCACCGGCCGCGGCTGCGCGCGCAGGGCCTGCAGGCAGGCGACGAGCCGGGCGCCCTCGTTGCGGCCGATGACCACCACGCCCGACAGGGGCGTCGCCAGCGGCGCGGTCGGGCGCTCAGAGCCGGCCATGGCGCAGCGCGGCCGCAGCGAGCGCGTGGGACGCGTCGCGCTGCGGCAGGTACAGGCGGGCGCAGGACACGCCCAGGCCCAGCAGCATGTAGGTCATCGCCGGCACGATGACGATGCTGCTGGTGGTGACGAGCACGAACATCAGCGACAGCGTGGTGGCCAGCAGGCAGGCCGCGAGCTGCCGCCCCTCGGGCGCGGCGTCGCGCTCGCGCTGCAGCCGCCACAGGCTCCACAGCATGGTGGCGAAGCCGCCCACGAAGGCGCCCAGCCCCACCACGCCGGTGGCCAGGCCGATGGCCAGGTAGGAGTTGACGATGTCGATGATGCCCTGGCCCTGGCGCAGCTCCTCCATGTGGTCGAGGTAACCCGGCACCCCCAGCCAGGGGCTGTTGGAGATGAGGGCGATCGAGATCTCGAACAGCCGCTGGCGGTAGGTGACGTTGAAGGCATCCACCTCGCCGATGAAGGGCAGCAGGTCGACCACGAATCGCATCGCCGGGATCTGCGCGGCCACCAGCAGCGCCCCCGCGCCGGCCACGCCGGCCAGCAGCAGGCGCTTGATCGGCGCCGCGCCCAGCAGCAGCAGCAGCAGGCCGAGCAGCAGCGCCCCGAGCCACGAGCCGCGCGCCATCGAGGCCGCCAGCCCCGCCACCAGCCCCAGCGTGCCCAGGTGGCCCAGCCAGCGCCGGGGCACCTCGTGGCGCAACGCCGCCCAGAAACCCAGCGCCACCACCAGCACGCTGCCCAGCACCAGCGAATGGCCGGCCGAGGCCTTGGCACGCAGCAGCCCGGCGCGCTCGAGGAAGACGTTGAGGTCCCAGCTCATGTGCCAGGCCTCGGGCACGGCGTCGTACAGGGGCCAGCGCCGCACGGATTCGAACACCGCCAGCACCGAGAGCACCATGGCCGTCAGCACGAAGGCCCGCAGGGCCGAACGCAAGCCCTCCGGATCCTGGAACACGCGGCTGAACACCCAGTACGGCAGCAGCGTGTCCAGGCACAGCACGAAGGCCTGGCGGATCAGGTCGGTGCGCGAGGCATAAGGCAGCACCACGGCCAGCTGCACCGCAAAGAACGCCAGCACGAACCAGTCGACCGCGACGCCCAGCGGCCCGGGCGCTCGCGGCCCCTGGCGCACCCACACCAGCGCGGGCACCAGCAGCGCCATGGTGAGCGCACGGGCGTGCGTCATCTCGAAGAAGTTGCCGATGCCACCGAACCCGGGCAGGTAGGCCCCCACGCTGGGCACGGCCAGCAGCAGGCCGGCCCACAGCGTGGCGGCCCGCGCGCCGCGGTCGCCGGCCGGCACGAGGAAGGCGGCGACGACGACCGGCATGGCCATCACGTACACCCAGATGCTGGGGCTGGCGAAGGCCAGCAGCGTGAGAAGGAGGAATGCCCAGCGCAGCCTGCGCAGCTCACCGTCGCGGGCCAGGGCAGGCCAGGCGAACCCGGCGATCCAGAACAAGACCAGCGCCGCCGCCAGGATGACGGGCAGCGCCTTCAGATGGGAGGGCATGGTGGGACACAGTCGTCCGCGAGGACACCGCGGCGCGCGAAGGGTACCGCATGGCACGCCCGCCCCGGGCAGGCGCGACACCCCCAAGAGCAAACGGCGCGCCTGCCCGCGCAGGCCCGGCCGCTTGGCGACAATAGCGCCCTTGCTGGCAGGAGCACCGCTTGCCGAAGGCCCCGCCGCCCTGCCTGACCATGCCCCCCGTGCCCCCCGCCGACCCGTCCGCCGCCCTGCCCGAGCCGCCCGCCGTGCCGGGCTGGCGCCGGCGTGCCGGCTCGGCCGCCCTGTGGATCGGCCTGGGCTTCGCCTTCACCCAGGCCATCCGCCTGGCCAGCAGCATCGTGCTCACGCGCCTGCTCGCGCCGGAGATGTACGGCCTGATGACACTCGGCACGGTGGTCATCGCGGCGGTGGTGATGCTGTCGGACTTCGGCTTTTCGCAGAGCGTCATCCAGAACGAGCGCGGCGACGACCCCGACTTCCTGAACACGATCTGGTCCTTGCAACTGCTGCGCGGCGGCGTGCTGTGCGCGCTGATGAACGGCACGGCCGCCACCCTGGCCGTCGTGGCCCACAGCGCGCCGGGCTGGCTCGGCGGCAGCTACGCCGACCCCCGGCTGCCCGGCGTGATCGCCGTGCTCTCGCTGGTGCCGCTGGCCATGGGGCTGGAGTCGACCAACCTGGCCCGCGCCCAGCGCGCGCTGGCGCTGGGCCGCGTGGTGCGCAACGAGGTGCTGGTGCAGCTGGGTGTGACGGCCCTGATGATCTACCTGGCGTTTCACTGGGCGGCCTGGTGGGTGCTGCCCGTGGGCTGGCTGGTGCAGGCCAGCGCCGTCACCGCGCTCAGCCACCTGACCCTGCCCGGCCCCCGCAACCGCCTGCGCTGGGAGCGCGAGGCAGTGCACACCGCCTGGCACTTCTCCAAGTGGATCCTGCTGTCGTCGGCGTTGACCTACCTGTTCCGCGAGGGAGACCGCATCTTGCTGGGCGGCCTGCTCGCGCCCGCCGACCTGGGCATCTATGCCATCGGCGCGCTGCTGGTGAACGCACTGCGCGAGGTGATCTACAAGCTGGCCGCCTACGTGGGCATGCCGGCCCTGGCCGAGGTGTCGCGCGAGCAGCCCGATCGCCTGGCTGCTGCCTATCGCCAGTGCCGCCTGCCGATCGACGCGGTCTGCCTGCTGGCCTCGGGCTTCCTGGTGGCGGCGGCCGACCGGGTCATCGGCCTGATCTACGACGGCCGCTACGCCGCGGCCGGCCACGTGCTGGCCGTGCTGTCGCTGGGGCTGGTGGCCCTGCGCTACTCGGTGACCGAGCAGTACCTCATCGCCACCGGCGAAACGCGGCAGCTCTACAAGCGCGGCCTGATCCAGAACCTCACGCTCTACACCGCGGTGCCCGTGGGCTTTGCCCTGTGGGGCCTGCCCGGCGCGCTGGGCGGTGTCGTCCTCGCCCAGGCCTCGTTCGTTCCGATCATGCTGCACATGCAGCACCAGCGCGGCCTGCTCGACTGGCGCTTCGAGCTCGGCGTGCTGGGCCTGTTTCCGCTGGGCTGGCTGGCCGGCTGGCTGGTGCGGTGAACCACGCCGCCCGACGACCCTCTTGCGACATGGAACTCACCACCATCCTCGTCAGCTACAACACCCGGCACCTGCTGGACGAATGCCTGGCCGCGCTGCATGCGGCGGAAGGCGCCATCGGCGGCGGCGCCGTGGTGGTGGTGGACAACGCCTCCCGCGACGGCTCGGCCGAGCACCTGGCCACCCACCACCCGGATGTCACCCTGGTGCGCCTGCCGGAGAACGTGGGGTTCGGCCGTGCCAACAACGCCGCCCTGCCCCATGTGCACACGCCCTTCGTGCTGCTGCTGAACACCGACGCCTTCATGACGCCGGATTCGCTGCAGCGCTCGCTCGACTACCTGCGCGACCACCCGCGCTGCGGCGTGCTCGGCGCGCGCCTGCTCAACCGGGACGGCACGCCGCAACCCAGCGCCCGGCGCTTTCCCACGCCGTGGAACGTCTTCCTGATGCAGGCAGGGCTGCAGCGATGGTTCCGCGGCACGCCACGCATCGACCCCAGCGACTGGGACTTCGACCGACCGCAGGAATGCGACTGGGTGCCCGGCTGCTATTACCTGATGCGCAAGTCGGTGATCGACGAGGTGGGCCTGTTCGACCCGCGCTTCTTCCTGTACGCCGAGGAGGTGGACCTGTGCCGGCGGGTGAAGAACGCCGGCTGGCAGGTGCACTACTTCCCGGATGCCCACGTGGTGCACCTGGGCGGCGAAAGCGCCAAGGCCGACGGCGAGGTGAGCGCGACGCGGCAGATCGACCGCCTGTCCATCGAAAGCAGCCTGCTGTACTTCCGCAAGCACCACGGGCGCCTGGGCCTGGCCGCACACGTGGTGCTGGAAGGCCTCGCGGCGCTGCTGGTGGGCATGCGCGACTGGTGGCGCCAGCGCGACCGCACGCGCCTGGCCAGCGGGCTGCGGCGCTGGGCGGCGCTGCTGGGCCTGCTGCGCGACACGGGCTTCGGCAGCCGGCCGACCCGCTGACGCCGCGGCCCCACCGGCCTCACGCGGGGGCCGGCCGGCGCCCCTGGGCCACGGCGGCATACACCGCAATCCATTGGGCGATCACCTGCGACCAGCGCCAGCTGTCGGCGCGTCGCCGTCCCGCGTCCGCCAGCTGGTCCGCCAGCGACCCATCCGCGGCCAGCCGGTCCATGCTGGCGGCCAGGCCCCGCACGATGGCCGTCTCGTCGCCCGCCGCCACCAGCAGGCCATGCACGCCCGCGTCGACGAGCAGTTGCGGGCCGCCCCAATCCAGGCACACCGGCGGCAGCCCCAGCGCCAGCGCCTCCTGCACCACGATGCCGTTGGCATCTTCCAGGCTGGGCAGCACCATGCCGCGGTAGCCGTCGAAGCTGGCCACCAGGTCCTCGTGGCGCTCGTACCAGTCGAGAAAGCGCACGCGCGACTGCAGCCCGAGCGCCAGCACCAGACGCTCGCAGGCGGGCTTCTCCGGTCCGCGGCCCACGATGTCCAGCGTCACCGGCAGGCGGGTGTGGCACAAGGCCCGGATCGCCAGCGCGGTGCCCTTGTGGAACACCAGACGACCGAAGTGGATGAAGCGCAGGTTCGCACCGGCGTGGCGCAGGCGCGGGCGGTCGAGCAGCTCGGTCGCCACCCCGCAGTCCACGGTGTCCACCAGCGTGTCGGCGGGCACACCCGCGGCCTGCAGCGAACGGCGCGTTCGTTCGCCACCGGCCACGAGGACACCCTGCGCATGCCGGCGTGCCGGCCAGCAGCGGCGCGCCCACTGCGCGGGCATGTGCAGGCGGCGGCGCCAGCGCGCCGAGGCACTTTCATGGCGCCGGAAAGCGGGCGGGTAGTAGATGTTGCCGTTCACGGGGCCCAGCACGTTCACATACCGGCGCGACATCCAGCGCGGCATGACCGGCGAGTTGGGTTCGACCTGGTGGATGATTACCGGCCGGCCGCCCGCGCGCGCCCGGGCGAGCTCCTCGGCCAGCCGCACCGACCGCCAGGAGAACAGCGGCCCCAGGGCCCAGCGCAGGGGCGGCAGCCGCCACAGCCACCGCATCCACCAGCGGTCTTCGACGAAGTGCACGTTGTGCAGGCCCAGGCGGGCCACCTCGGCCCGGTTGCGCGCATGGGTGACCTGCACCGTGTCGGGCAGCGCCCGGCGCACCTCGCGCAGGATCTGCAAGGCCTTCATCGCCTCGCCGCCCATCTGCTCGGACACGTTGGGTGCCACCAGCACGACGAAGGGAAGCGCCCGCCCGGGCGGGTCATCGGCCGGGGCTCGCCGGCCACTCGGGGAAAAGCTCGCCTCCATGAGCGATGGCTCCATGGAAAAAGAAAAACCACCGGCCCTTGGGGGGCCGGTGGTTGTTCAGGCAAGCTGCGTTCCGGTGCTCAGCGGGTGCAGCCGGTCCACCAGCAGGTCTTGCTGTCGCGGTACGGCAGCACGGCCTGCCACTTGTGGTTGGTGCCCTGGAACTGCGTTTCCTTCAGGCCCCACACGCCGTACTTGCCGGGCTTGTACACATGGTTGTACATCGCGTAGACCTGGCCGCCGACGGCCTGCCAGTCGGTCAGCGTCTGCGAGTAGGCCTTGCCCATGCGCGGGTCGCGGTTGGCGGCGATCATCAGGTTCAGCCACTGCTGGTCGTTGTCACCGGCGTACATGACCAGGTGCTGGCCACCTTCGTAGGCCATCAGCGGCAGGCCGCGGTTGGTGGCTTCGGTCTTGTTGGCCGTCATCCACTTCTTCACCTGGGCCACCGAGCCGTCGATGTCCGACTCGCGGGTCTTGCCATACAGCGGCGGGGTGACCTTGTTGCCGTTGGCGTCGACGCCGAGGATCTCCTCGAACATCTTGTTCAGGCCGCCGTCGGGCTGGGTGTACCAGGTCTTGACCGTGCTGCGCACCGCCGGGTCACCGATGTGGCTGGCGAAGTACGGGGCGATGGCCATGCCGTCCATGAACTTCGAGCAGGCCTGGCCCAGCTTCGACACGGCGAACGGGCAGTCCATCTGCTGGGCGCTGATCCACGAGTTGGAGGCCTGGCCGTTGAACACGCACTTCACGCGCGCCGCGTCGGCACCGAACTCCTTCTTGACGATCTGGCACAGCTGCACCGAGCGCATGGCGTACCAGCTGGGCTGCAGCTCGTAGTCGCTCTTGCCCTTGGAGATCTGGTCGGGCCAGGTGGCGCGGGCCTGCTCACGCATCCAGTGCGACTGGCTGAAGCCGTAGTTCCAGGGCTCGTTGCTGTACTCGACGATGAGGTTCAGCTTGGGCGCCAGCAGCGACTTGGCCTGGCGGGCGAAGCGCATGGCGTAGTCGTCGCTGGCGTGGGTCGGCAGGTTGATCCAGGGGTCGGCGCCCACCTCGTTGGCCAGCGAGATCATCGCCGGCGTGGGCACGCCGCCGGTGCCGGTCCACAGCGCGTCGTTGACCTTGGGGCGATCCACCCAGTTGGCCAGCGGCGAGGTGTTGGTCTTGTTCCAGTCCAGGAAGCGCAGCGTGCGGAAGCCCTTCAGGTCGGCGACGAACGACGGGTGCCAGGTGCGCCCCTTCAGATTCTCGAAGGGCACCAGCTCACCCTTGCCCTTGCCGCTGCACTCGGCGCTGGTCAGCGCGAACTGCGCCGTGTCCAGGCTGCACACGCCGCCCGGAGGCAGCACGCGGATGTTGCGGATGTGGTTGCCCGGCGTCGTCGCGCGGATGGTCAGCAGCAGACCGGCGTTGTCACTGTTGGTGACGCTCACCACGTCACGGCCGGGCTTGGACTCGGCCGCCACCTTGGTGCCGGCCAGGCCGTATTCCAGCGTGCCGGCGCCGTCGTACAGCACCACGTACTTGCCGGCGGGGTGCACACGCGCATCGTCCTGGAACATCAGCGCCGCCACGGTGCGGTACTTGACGTTCGTGTCACCAGCAGCCGGCAGCGTCTTGGGGTAGCCCTGCTCGTCCAGGTCGAGCTTGGCTTGCTCCAGCGTGTCCCAGCTGCTCTGGCCGTTGGTGAAACCGGTGCAGCCGGCGTCGCGCGGGTAGCTGCACTGGGTGAACCAGCCGCCCGCCCGCTTGAGCTGGTTGATGGTGGGCAGGTCGGGGGTGAAGTAGTCGAAGGCGCCGAGGTTGACACCCACGCCACGGTTGGACGGGGTGCCGTTGGCGGCTTGGGCACCGAAGGAGGCCATCGCGGCCAGGGCCGCGGCGGTCGCCAGGGCGGCAGGTCGGGAGAGCAGTCGGACAGTCATGGGTTCAACCTTTGAGAGGGAATTCACGGCAGAGGGCGGTCGCGCACTGCAAAGAACTTCCACTGCATGGGCGACGCAGAGTTGATCGGTCGGCTGGCGCAGGCGGTGAGCACCGGCCTGCAACGAGAGGCAACCGCAGGGTTTTCACGGGCCAATTCCGCGGATTGGGCGGGCAGGCAGGGGACAGCGGGCTCAAGTTCCGCACCCCTTCCACCAGCACGGCTGGCTGTCACGCCAGCGGCGCACGACCTGCCACTTGGGGGCCTGCGCGTCGCCGGGGTGCTCCTTCAGCCCCCAGGCGCCCCACTTCGAGGCAGCGGCCATGTGGTGGTACAGCACGATCAGCTCGCCGCCGCTGGCACGCCAGTCGGACAGGTACCGCTCATAGGCCACGCCCATGCGCGGGTCGCGGTTGGCGGCCTGGATGAGCCGCACCCAACGCGCTTCGTCCTCCCCGGCCGGCGGGGTGAGGTGCTGGCCGCCCTCGTAGGCCCAGAGCGGCAGGCCGGGGGGGGCCGCCAGCGCATGCGCCTGCTGCATCCAGCCGCGCGCCTGGGCGAGTGCGCCGCCCTCGCGCGGCGCGTCCGCCCGCCCCTGCAGGGGCGGGCGCACCGCCGCGCCCCGGCGGTCGGCGCCCAGGATCTCTTGGAACACATGGTCCACGCCGCCATCGGCATCGGCCAGCCAGGTGCGCGTGGTCTCCCGCAGCGCCGGGCTGGCGAGGTAGCCGCCGAAGTACGGCGCCACGGCCAGGGCGTCGACGTGGCGCGCACAGGGGCCACCCAGTTCGGCCGCCGCCAGCGGGCAGCCCAAGGTCTGCTTCAGCAGATCGGGATTCGCCGCCTGGCCGTTGAGCACGCACTTCACCGGTGCCACCCCGGGGGCCCACGCCGACTTGACCAGCTGGCACAGGCGGGCCGCCCGCCAGGCCTGCCAGTTGACGCCCAGCGCCACGGGCTGCGCGCTGGCGCCAGGCCACTTCGCTCGGGCGGCCTGCTGCACCCAAGCGGCGATCGGGAACGCCTCGTTCCACGGCTCGTTGGCATGTTCGATGAGCGCCGTGCGTCCGGCCGGCAGCCGCTCGCGCAGCAACTGGCCGAGGCCACGTGCGTAGCCGTCATCGGCCCGCAGCGGCAGGTTCAGCCAGGGGTCGGCGCCCACGGCGGCGGCCAGGTCGAGCATGGCCTCCACCGGCACGCCGCCGGGGTGGTCCCACACGGCGGTGTCCAGGGGCGGGCGCGAGGCCCAGCTGGTCACGGGGCTGGCGTTGGTGTGGCCCCAACCCATGAAGCGCAGCACGCGCATGCCGCGCAGGTCCTGCAGGTACTGCGGGTGCCAGCGCCAATGCGCGGGGAACTTCTCGAAGGGCACGAAGGCGCCCGCGCGGCGCGCTACGCAGTCCGCGGGCGTGGCCGCGAAGCTGCCCAGGTCGCTGGCGCACGCGCCGCCCGGGGGGAAGACACGGATGCGGCGCAGGGGCTGGGCCGGGTCGGTGGCCTGCAGCGAGATGCGCCAGCCGCCGTCCTCGGGCCGATTGCCCACCTCCACCACATCGCGGCCGGGCCGCGACTCGGCGGCCACCTTGCGGCCAGCCAGGTCGTGCACCAGCGTGCCACGGCCCTCGTAGGTGACGACATAGCGCCCCGCCGGATGCGCACCGCCGTTGCCGTTGAACAGCAGGACGGCCGCCGAGCGGAACTTCACGCCGCTGTCGTCGGCGGCGGGCAGGCGCAGGGGCCAGCCTTCCGCGTCCAGCGCGAGCTGGGCGCGCTCCCCGGTGTCCCAGGCGCTGGCGCCTGAGGCGAAGCCACTGCAGCCGCGGTCCCGGCTCGGTTCACATTGCGTGAGCCAGCCGGTGCTGCGCTTGAACTGGTCGACGAGGGGAAAGTCGGTGCTGTGGTATTCCCACGGCGCGAGGTTCAGGCCGATGCCGGCGCGCGGGGCGGGTGCGGTGGCGGCCTGCCCGGCCGCCTTCAGGCTGCCCGGAGCCAGGCACACGCAGGCCAGGGCCACAGCGGCCACCCGCTGCCACCCGGCCCGTGCACCGGCTCCCGCCCCCGATCGCGCCACCGCGCCCCCTGCGTGTCTCGCCGCCCAGCAGACTGTCCGCGGGCGTGCAGCGGCGCATGATGCCGGCCGCCTCGGCCTCGGGGGGTGTCAGGTGGGACGCAATTGGTAAGCAGTTGCTGCGATCAGCGGTGACGAGCGTGACAAGATGTTTCCGCCGTGGGGCTGGGCATCAATACTCGTTCATCACCACGCCGGCCAAGCGCGTGTGACCCGCCTGCAGGGACACCACCAGGTCCTGCAGGCCGCTGACGCGGCTGGCATCGCGCCGCGCCACCACGAGTGCAGCGCCGCAGCGGGCGGCGATCACCACGCCATCCGTGCCGAAGACCGCGGCGGGGGTGTCGATGATCACGTGGTCGAACTTGGACGACAACTCGCGCAGCAGCAGGCCGAAGGCCGGCCCCTCGACCAGCTCCAGCGGGTTGGGCGGCTGCGGCCCCACCGGCATGACCCACAGGTTGGGCACGTCGGGCACCGCCTTGACGACGTTCTTGCCGCCGCGGCCGGCCAGCAGGTTGGACAGGCCGCGGGAGTTGTCCACGTCGAAAATCTGGTGCAGGCGGGCGCCGCGCATGTCAGCATCCACCACCAGCACCCTCCCGCCGAGCTGCGCCAGGGCCACGGCCAGGTTGGCGCAGAAGTAGGTCTTGCCGTCCCCGCTGTCCAGGCTCACCACCGCCAGCGGGCGGCGCTGGCCACCCTCTTCCTCCTGGCTGCGCAGCAGGATCTGGCTGCGGATCGCCCGGAAGGCCTCGGCCTGGTGGCCGAAGGGCTGCACCAGCGCCACCAGCTCGGGGTTGGCCTGGCGGCGCTGCTCGTCGCCGTAGGCGTACTGGAACTGCTGCGACAGTGCGTAGAGCACGTCCTCGGCCGAGGCCAGGCCGAGCGCGATGGCGGCCTCGCCGAAACGCACGTTGTGCTCACGCTGGTAGCGGGCGATGTGCTCCACGTCCTCCGCGCTCAGGTTGCGCGCATCGCGGATCAACTCGCCGATCGCCCGCGACTTGACCTCGGCCGCCCCCAGCGGCGCATGGATGGAATCTGAGAAGTCGTGCTGGGTCGGGTCTGCGGAGTCGTTCATTGGCTTCCCTTGCCCGGCGCGGGCAGGCGGCGGCCGGAGATCATGCGGTCCTGGGCCTGGGCCAGCTGCAGCCGCATGCGGCGGCCGATGGCCGGCGTGGGCATGATGCCGATGACGGGCAGGCCGAGCGCGGCGACGGCGTCGGCCGGCACACGCACGCGCTTGTCGAACTGCTCGAGCGCCAGCGCGACGCCGCAGCCGAGCGCCAGGCCGAAGAACAGGCCGATCAGCAGGTTGGCGGCCACCTTGGGCGAAGAGGGCGCCGCCGGCGGCGTGGCCCGCGCCAGCATGGCGGCGTTGCTCTGCCGGTTCTGGCTTTCCAGGTTGCTCTGGTTGAAGCGGTTGAGCAGCAGGTCGTAGGAGCGCTGGGCGTTCTCCACGTCGCGCACCAGCACCGCACCCTGGTCACGCACCTCCTTCATGCGCAGCACCTTCTGGCGCTGCTCTTCGAGGCTGGCCCGTACCTGGCCTTCGCGGGCGCGGTCGATGCGGGCGCTGACGGAGACGCTGCCCGTCACCGTGCGCGTCTCGGCGGCGAGGCGGTTGCGCAGGTCACCCACCGTGGTGCGCGCCTCCACCACCTGCGGGTGGTTGGCGCCATAGCGCGAGTCGAGCTCCTTGAGCTTGGCCTCGGCGCGGGCCAGGTCGCCCTTGAGCGACGCGACGAGCGGGTTGTTGATGACCTCCGAGAGGTTGTCGCCATAGGCCGCCGCCTGCGCCTGCCGGCTCGACGATTCGCTGGACTGCGCCTGCATGGTCACCAACTGCTGACTCAGCATGTTCAGCCGGCTCATCTCGACGTCGAAGCGCTCGTCGGTCGCGATGATGCCCTGCTGCTGCTGGAACTTGGACAGGCGCTGCTGGGCCGATTCGAGCGCGACGCGCGCCTCGTCCACCTGGGTGGCGAAGAAGCCGCTGTACTCGCGCGCCGGGTCCACCCGCAGCTCCACCGCGGTCTCCAGATAGGCCTGCACGAAGGCATTGGCCAGCGTGGCCGCGAACTGCGGCTCGGTGCCCTTGTACGCGACGTTCACCACGTTGCTGCCGGCACGAGCCACCTGCACGTCGAGGTTCTTCAGCAGGAACTCGACGAGCCAATCCTCGATGGTGCCCTCGCCCCGATTGACCTTGTCCCACAGCTTGCGGATCTCGGCCACCTCGGTGAGCTTGAGGTTGCGCACCACACGCAGCGCGACCCGGTCGCTGCGCAGCACCTCCACCTGGGTGTTCATGAGGGCCGGCGACGCCGCACCGCCATAGAGCATGGACGCCACGGGGTCGGGCTTGATGTCGATGACCAGCGTGGCCGAGGCCGTGTACATCTTGGGCGCGAGCAAGGTGTAGCCCACCGCCGCGCCCAGCACGAGCGCGAAGGTGAGCACGGCCGGCACCCATCGGGCGCGCAGCACGGCCAGGAAGTTGGACAGGTTCATCAGAACAGGCTCTCGCGCACGAACACCACATCGCCCGGCAGCAGCGTGTCGTCCAGCGACAGCTCCAGCTGCTGCACCTGCCCATTGGCGGCACGGCGGCTCACGCGCAGCCCGCGCTGCGTGCCGCGCTGGGTCAGCCCGCCTGCGGTGGCCAGCGCCTGCATCACCGTCATGCCGCGCTCCAGCCGCAGCTGCCCGGGGCGCTGCACCTCGCCGTACAGGTACACCACGGGATACCGGTCGACCCAGATCGCGTCGCCGGGCTGGATCTCGATGTCGTCACCGCGGCCACCGGGCGCGAACATGCGCGGCAGGTCCACCTCCTTGCGGAAGGGCTGGCCATTGCGCTGCCCGGTGACCACCACCGTGTCGGCTCCGGCCGTGGTGGTGACGCCGCCAGCGAGCGCCAGCACGTCGGTCAGGCGCATGCCCGCCACGTCCAGCGGCACACGGCCGGGCTTGCCCACCTGCCCCAGCACGTTCACCTGGTTGGCGCGCACCTGGGTCACCATCACCGTGACCTGCGGGTTCTTGATGAAGTCGCCCTTTCTCAGGGCGTCGGCCAGCGCCGCCTCGGCCTGGCTCACGGTGAGGCCGCCCAGCCGGATGGAGCCAATCAGCGGGTAGCTGATCAGGCCCGATTCAGAGACCCGCGTCTCGAGGGACAGGTCGGGGCTCTGGTAGACGGCGATGCGCACCGTGTCGCCGGGGCCGATGCGGTACAGCGCCGCTTCGCCGGCCGCCGGAGCGGCCGCGGGCTGCGCATGGGCGCAAGGCAGGGCCAGGGTGGCGATGGCCACGAGGCTGGCGCAAAGGGGTCGAAGCAGTCGGTTCATGTCGTTCCCGTCCGTTGGTGTGTCGCTCCGGCGCACACGGCATCCGCCGCGCGAAGCGACGCGGACGGCAAGCCATGTGCCGGCCAGGCCCGTCCGGCCGCCGGCAGACGACCGCCGCAGCGTACGCCGAAGGGGACACCCCGCCAAGCGCGGGGGTCCCTGCCCCGCTCAGACGGCCGGGCGCTTGTAGCCGAAGCGGTCGATGATGAACTTCTCGCGCCGGGCGACGAGGTCCACGCTGGCCGCGTCGTAGTAGTGGTTGAAGGGATGCGGCCGGTTCGACTTGTTCGTCGGCTTGGCATCGTAGATCTTCTTGCGCTGCTCGTCGGTGAGCTCCACGCCGCAGCTGTCCAGCGCCTTGACGAGGTCATCGGCCAGGCAGTCCTGGCGGATGATGTGCTGCACGATGAGGTTGTCCTTTTCGAACGCCTTCAGGCCCTCCTGGGTGCTCACCGTCGCAGGGATCTTGTCCGCGCCCCGCACGAAGAGGTTGAAGTAGCGGAAGGTCATCAGGCCGCCGATCTTGCCGATGGGCGACTGGGCGAAGCCCGCTTCCACCACCCGGCGCGTCTGCGGCGAGCAGACGACGCGCAGCCACTCCCGGAAGGCCTCGGCATTGGCCGGGTCGGTGTAGTAGAAATCCTTCGCGCGCTCGGCGCCCACGTTGGCGGGCAGCATGGACTTCTGCTTCTTCTCCTCGACGCCGTCCTTCTCGGTGGCGGCGTTGCGGGCGGCGTTGATCTTCGCGAGCACGCGCTCCCAGCGCTTCGGGTTGGTCAGGCGCTGGAAGAGCTCGCCCTGCTGCTGGCAGCCGTAGGTCCACAGCGACAGGTACCAGCCCCACGGGTCGCGGATCGATCCCATGAACTGCTTTCCACTGGACAGCAGCTCCTCGGTGGGCACGTTGTGCTTGCCATCGTTCTTGCCGCCGAGCAGATCCCTCAGCGTCTTCTTGATGTGGGTGGAGCCGGTCTTCTGCAGTTCAACGAAGACGACCTTGTCGGTGATGAGCATGTGCGAAACCTCGCGGGTGGTTGGGGGGGCGCATGGGCACCGCCGTCACATCGATTGATGATTGATGAGAATGCGGTCGAGAGGCCCCGAGGGCCCGCGCCATGGCGCCGCGGATCATAGACGAGGGACTTCCCGAATGGGCCCCGTCCCCCACATCAGCGACACCGTCTGCCCCAGACGATTGCACGTGTGCATCCCCAATGGCACAGGCCTTGCAAACAGGGTGCTGTGCTAGTATCAATTTGCATTCGGCATGCACTCGCGCAGTGCACGCGGACATGCCTTCTGGGCCCTGTGACAGGGATGCCGTCCCCCCCAACCTGCCAGCTTTCGAACCATGTTTGAACTCGTACCCGACCAGGGCTCCGACATCCCGTTCTTCCCCGACAGCAACGCCGAGATCACCCGCGAGGCGGCCGAGACGGTGGAGCTCAACGGCGACTGGAGCATCCCCGAGAAGGCACTCACCGTGATGCGGGTGAAGACGGGCCACTTCACCGTCAACATCTCGATCAACACGGTGCGCAAGGCCGACAAGCTCGTGGTCACCTTCCAGGGTGCACGCGGCGGCGGCAAGGACAGCGCCAATGCCAGCCGGCCGATGTTCTCGCGCCGCAACTGGGAGGCCCTGTTCGAGGCCCCCATCCTGGCCATCTCCGATCCGATGTCGGAGATCGACTGGAACTCCAACGTGCCGCGCTGCGGGTTCTACATGGGCACGCTCGACAACGATCTCGTGCCTGAGTTGAACGCGCTCATCGACGTCGTCTGCGCCAAGCTGGGCGTGCCCGTCGAGAACGTGCTGATGTACGGCTCGTCCGCCGGCGGCACCTCGGCCATCCTGGTGGGCAGCCGCCGCAAGTCCCGCACGGGCATCGTGGCCGTGTGCCCGTTCCTGCGTCCCGACAAGTACCGCGAAGGTGTCATCGCTGCCGGCATGCGCGCCATGGGCAAGACCATGGACGACTACGAGCAGATGATGCAGGACACGCCCTGGCGCTTCAACCCGCTCATCGCACTGAAGGACGCCCACCAGGCCGGCCAGGACATCCGCGTGTTCGTGGGCCAGAACCTGAAGGACAAGTCCACCATCAGCCGCCACTTCCCCGGCATCTGGCGCCGCTGGGACATCGACCCCGAAGGCGGCGTGTCGCCCGACGGCCGTGTGATGACCGCCATGTACGACTCGGCCGAAGCCGGCCATGGCCATGAGCCGCCCGAGTACTCGCGCCCGCTGTGGCAGGAAGCCCTGAAGTTCTTCGCCACGCCGGCCGTGGTGCGCACCAAGAAGGCGGGCGGCAAGAAGAAGGAAAAGGCCGAGATGGCCGACGACGCCGAGTGATCGGCACAGCCGGCCTGCCGGCTGGCGCTGGAAAGGGGCACGCCTGCGAAGGACGTGCCCCTTTTTCATTCACCCTTCGAATCGGTAGCCGAAGCGTTCGATGATGGGGGCGTACGCCTTCGCCACCCAAGCGCGGCTGTCGTCGTCGTAGTAGGTGCTGTAGTGGCGCCGCTCGCCCTGCTCTGCCCGCTCGCTCGTCACGTTCTCCGCCACGATGGGCACGGGTTGCGCCACGCCCAACCGCTGCAGCACCTCGTCGAAGCCATGCTGCAGCGCCTCGAAACGGATGATGTGGTCGGCATGGTCCAGGTACTCCAGCGGCCCCTTGACCGTGCTGCCCTTGTCGCGATGCCGCTGCAGCTCGCGTCCCACCCACTCAGGAAATCCCATCGATTGCGCCGCGCCCATGCTCGCGTGGATGCGGGCGTTGTCCTGGGCCCAGCGGTAGCGCGCCGGGTCGGCGGTGAATCGCCCCTTGCGCTTGAGGTAGCGGCTGACGAGCAGGTCGTACGGATTGCGCACGCAGGTGAACTTGAACAGGCCGTCGAGCTCGGCGCGCGTCATCAGCCCGTGCTCCTGCAGGTCGCGCCAGGTGGCGTGATGCTTCTTGACGAGGATCTCGCCGTCGTCGGCACGGATCTCGCGTTGAGGCATGGGCTGCCCGTCCAGGGCTTCCAGCAAGGTGCGCGCGATCGCCTTGCTCGCCGTCTGCGGGTTGGCGAAGAAGATGTAGCGATAGCGCGTCGAAAACACGGCCATGTGCCCCCCAGCTTGTGTCGTGGCTTAGCACCGTCCGTCATGGGCGGCCTCCTATACTAGTTTTGCCCGCCCCACTTCCCAAGGCCCTGCCCCATGTTCACGTCCGACTCCCTGCTGCTTGTCGAACTCCACCGCGGCGGCAGCGCCCGCGTGAAGAAGCTCCTGCAGGAGCTCGTGGGCGGGCAGACGGACAAGGGCAGCCTGTACGCGGATGCACTGGCCGAGGCGGGCAAGCCGGTGCTGGGCCTGGTGAGCCATCCGCTCGCCTGGTACCTGGCCCTGTGGCGCAACGGCTGTGCGGGCAAGGGTGATCTGCACAAGCGATTGACGAGCGACGTGCGTTGGGGCCAGCTGCGTGCGCGCCTGAAGAACCGCGAGCCCAAGCCCGGGCAGACCGACCTCAAGCAGCTTCCCGAGGGATGGGGCCCCGAGCGGGCGCGCGACAGCTGGTACGCGGATTCGAACGATGCGCAGGCGTTCCGCGAGTGGCTGCAGGCCGTGCTGGCCGAACGCGGGATGCGCAAGCTGGTCGACCACGGCTGGGGCAGCTCGCCCATCGCCAAGTTCGCTGGCCTGATGACCTACCAGTACTTCAACCACTTCGTGCGTGGCGCCGAGAACATGGACAAGTCCGTCGACTCCATGGAGGCGCTGCAGGCCATGCACGAGGCGCATGCGCTTCCGACCCATTTCGTGCGCATGGAGTCGCTCGCCGACGACCTGCAAGCCGCGCTCGACGCGATTGGCGTACCGCTGTCTCCCGACCAGCGCGCCCGCGTGGCAGCGGTGAAATCGGGGGCGCCTGGGGAGCAAGAAGCGATCGACCGCTTCTATGACGCCGAAACCCGGCGCTTGGTGGCGCGCCGCGAAGCCTTCCTGTACGAGCGCTTTGGCTACGAGCCGCCCTCTGGCGGCGGACAGGGCAAGAAAGCCAAGCGGCAGGAGCCGACGGAAGGGGCCGCCGAGGCGCAGAGCCGAACCGGCACCGATGACACCACCGCCGTCGAACCGGCTGCCGCGGAGCCGGCGCCCACGCCAGCGCCGGCCAAATCGGCCGCGAAGCCTCGCAAGGGCAACAAGGCGTCGGCGCAAGCCGGGGCCGAGCCGACACCCGCGGCCGACAAGGCCGCCACGGCGCGCAAGACCACGCGCCGCCGCGCGGCCACGGACACCGCCAAGTCCGCGGTGGACAGCGACGCCTGAGGCGACCGCGGGCGCTCAGCCCGCGAACCGGTAGCCGAAGCGCTCCAGGATGGGCGCGTACAGGCGTTCGACGACCGCCACGCTGGCGTCGTCGTAGTACTCGGTGTAGTTCTTCTTTTTCTTCTTCACGACCGGCGCAGCCGCCTCCGCCGGGTCGGCGCGGCCACGGGTGATGTTGTGCACGATGATGGGCACGGGCTGCTCGATGCCGATGCGCCGCATGAACTCGTCGAAGCCGTCCTGCAAGGCCTCGAAGCGGATCACGTGGTCGGCGTGCGCCAGGAACTCCAGCGGCCCGTTGCGCAGCTTGTCGATCTCTTCGTAGCGCCGCCCCAGCCAGCGCAGCCACTGCGGGAAGCTGTGCTCGCCGGCGGGCGGCTCGCCCACCAGCCACGGAAACTTCGCCGGGTCACCGCCGAAGCGTTCACAGTACTTGATGTACTTGCTCACGAGCTGGTCGAAAGGGTTGCGCACGCAGGTCACCTTGAACAGCGACTCGAGCTGCGCCTCGGTGAGCAGCCCCGCGGCCACGATCTGGCTGTAGGTGGTGTGGTGCAGGCGCGCCACCGTCTGGCCATTGCGCGTGATCTCGCGGTCCGGCAAGGCCACGCCGCCCAGGCGCTCGCGCAGGGTGAGCGCAATGGCCTTGCTGGCCGTCTGGGGGTTGGCGAAGAAGATGAACTGATGCTGTTCGGAATAGACGGCCATGCGGTGTCCTTGGCGGCGCGCCGGTCAACCCAGAACGCCCGGCTTGCTCCACTGGGGCAGCCAGGCGGCACAGGCGCTCTGCACGCGGTCGATCTCCTCCGGCGTCATCACCTTGTGCGCGTCGGATGCGCGCCGCTGGATGGCATGGGCCTTCTGCGACGTGCCGTCTTCCTTGGTGCCACTGGCCTCGGCCGCCACCATCTGCGGCACGAACTCCATGCCGGCGTAGTCGCAGATCGCACGGATGGACGCCTGCGGATCGTCGATGAGCCAGTCGTAGGGGGCCATGTACATCGAGCTGCCGTGGCGCGGAATGGCGGCGTTGACCATGCGCGTGAAGCGGTCGAACACGCCAATCATGTCGTCCACGCTCTTGTCCAGCCAGGCCGTCTTCTCAGGCGGCTCACCGTCCTGCCGCGCCTTGGCCAGGCGTTTGCGGTACGAGGCGACCACGTCCACGGGGTCGCGGCTGCACACCAGGATGCGCGCCTGCGGGAAGATCTCGAAGATGAGGTCGATCTTGCGCAGGTGGCCGGGCGTCTTCTCGAGCGGGTGCCGCCCGGGGTACACGCGCGTGCCGGCGAAATGGAAGAACGCGCGGATCGCATCGGCCTCCGACAGCGGCCCGTGCTGCTGCTCGTGCGAAGCCACCGTCTCGCGCAACGCCATGAGCTGCGGCCGGCCCTTCAGATAGGCGCGCGTGGGAAAGTGCACCGGGTCTTCGTAGGGCTGGCGCGGCCGCAGGAAGATGAAGGTTTCGCGGCAGTTGGCGATGTCGAACATCGTCGGGTGCTGCGCGAAGGCCACCTGCAGCATGGACGTGCCCGAGCGGGCCAGGCCCACGATGAACAGCGGACGGCTGCGCAGGCACCAGGCCCGCACTTCGTCCAGGTCCAGAGGGGCCGGCGGAGGCTCGGCATGGGGACGCCGGAGACGGTCGAGGACGCTGCGCATGGTGTGCCCGATTCTAGGAAGCGGCCTGCCCGCCGTGGCGCCCCGCCCGCGCCGGATCGCGCCGTGAGAGGCTTCGAACTGGGGGCATGGCCAAGCCTTCAGGCGGTCATGCCTGGAAGCGCGGATAGCCGAAGGCCTCGAAGTCGTCGCGGTAGGCCTCGTACAGCGCCTGCTCCACTTCGGGCTCGTCACGCAGCAACTGCAGCAGCGCCTCGTCGTCGGCAGCGCTCTTGTTCCGCTTCGGTGCAGCTTGCGCCTCTTCGGTGCGCTTCACCAGCCCGGGGATGGCCGCCTGGATCTGCGCGAGATCGTCGTCCAGCGACTCGAGGTGCGCGACGCGGTTGACCAGCGGCTTGCCCTGCTCGTCGCACAGCCATTGCGTCTGCGACCACAGCAGGCGGTGGTACTGCTTGCGCTTGAGCTTGGGCGACAACGCGAAGGTCTTGAAGTCGGGCATCTTCTCGATGAACTTCAGGCGGTCCATCTCCTTGTTGCCGCGCCAACGCTTCATGAAATGGAAGGTGCTCTGGGCGCGGGCATAGGGATTGCGCACGACGCCGAACGAGTAATAGCTGCTCCACAGGTCGGCGCCGACGATGGCGCGAATCTCGCTCGCCGTGGCGTGCTTGGTGAGCCCGAAGCGACGCTTGAACTCGTTCTGCAGCGCCTCGCCCAGCGCGGTGCCGCCGACCTCGAGATCACGGTAGGTGCTGTACTGGCTGAAGAGCTCGGTGACCGACGTGCCCGCGGACTTGGGCACATGAACGAAGATGAATTTATGGGTATGGTTGACGATCACGACACTGGGCTCCAATGTGCAGTCACTGATAATAACGACAGCTCGGCGACGGCTGGCGCACGAAAGAAACATCGATGATCATTTCACTGAACAGACGCTACGTTTTCGTTCACATCCACAAGTGCGCGGGCACGAGCATCGAGGTCGCGCTCGCGAAAGCGCTGCGGCATAACGACATCGTTCTGGGGTCCACGAAGAGCGGCGAGAAGTACCAGGACTTCTTCAAGCGCACGATCGGCCTGAACAAGCACAGCACGGCCCTCGAGGCGCGCCAGTTCCTTGGCGATGCGCTGTACGACAAGTTCTTCAAGTTCGCCTTCGTGCGCCATCCGATCGATCGGCTCCATTCGCTGTACTCCTACGCGCTCAAGCTGGCGCACGATGCGCCGCTGACCGACGAAGAGCAACGCACGTTCGATGCCCACGGCCAGTGGCCCGACCGCCCGCCCTTCCGCTACAAGGCGGTGGCGGCCGCGCTGGAATGCAACTCCTTCAGCGACTTCGCGCTGCATCCGCTCACGTGGGCGGATGCCGGCGCACAGCCGCAGTGGAAGAGCCTGTGCGACGCGAACGGCCAGCTCATCGTCGACTTCATCGGCAAGGTCGAATCGATCGAGCAGGACTTCGCCCGCATCTGCGAGAAGCTCGAGGTGAGCGTGCCGCTGGAAGTGCGCAACTCGAGCCATGACAAGAAGTCGGCGCTGGCGCTGTCTCCGCTGGCGCGCAACACGGTGTGCGAGCGATTCGCGCGGGACTTCGAGCTGCTCGGCTACACGCCCGATTGATCCCCTGGGGCCTGGCCGCCCGCGGGCGGCCAGGGGCGGCGCATCACCAGTCGGCGCCGGCTTCGTAGCCGAGCTTCTGCAGCGCGTCAGGGAAGCGTTCCTTGAACGCGGCCTTCAGTTCGGGCGTGAAGGTGCGCACCCACTGGCGGCCTTCGCCCGAGCGGATGTGGTCGGCCGGGTCCGAACCGGCCGCGCCGCCGAACAGCGACAGCTCGCGCACGAACTTCAACGCCATCTCCAGCCGCGGCCCTTCAAAGCCGAGGAACTGCATCATGGGCGTGAAGATCTTCAGGTCGCGGTCGATGATGAGGTCCTCGTACTTCGCCTCGAAGCAGATGTCCTTCATGGCGTAGTCCCACGCCGCCATCTCACGGATGGTCTTGCCGCCCGTGTGGTCCATCTCGAAGACGAGCTTCTCGTGGTCGGTGGGCAGGGCGCTGATGGCCTGGCGGTAGCTCTTGCCGCCGTATTCCTTCTTGGGATTGTTGGCCCACTTCTCGACCGTCTTCACATGGTAGAAGGCGCCGGAAATGATGACGTCCCGCGGATCGCGGATGACGTGCACGGCGCGCACGCCACGCTTGGGAAAGCGCGCCTTGAGTGCCTTGAGGTCGACCTTGCTGTGGTCCTGCAGGAAGATGTCAGCCTCCTGCGGCAGCTCCGCCTGCGACTTGGTGTGCAGGTTCAGCTTCTCGTGGCGCTTGATGGCGCGGAAGATGTTGGCCATCCAGACCGAGCCGGTCTTGTGGTGCGTGCAGACAACGATGAGCGGTGGTTTCATGGTGGACTCGGCGCAGCCGATGCGCCTTCAGCAGGCAGTAAAGCAAGAAGCGGGCGACAGCGACCGAACGCCGTCGCCGCGCGGACGACCCGGTCAGATCACGGCCGTCTCGAGGTCGCGGATTTCGTCGTAGTTGGTGATCACCGCCGACAGGGGCTCGTCGATCACCTTCTTCAGCGCCGGCTGGCGCTCGAACTGGTTGTCGACACCGAGGAACTCGGCGACGCGTGCGCAGATCTCCGGGCGGAAGTCGCCCTCGTCGTCGAACACCGATTCGTAGTCGATCGCCAGGCGCTGTGCATCGTCGAATGCCTGGTCGACGGTGTCCGCCGCGCGCTTGCGCTTCTTCATCGACGACAGCACCGCGTTGCGGTCCACGGCCACGGGACGCTTCTCCGGCAGGGCCGCCTCTCCGCTGGCCGGCTGGTGGTAGCGGCCCGTCTGCACGGCGACGAGGTTGGACACGACCGAGTAGAAGTGCTGGCGGCGCAGGTGGATCACCTTCAGCCGGCTGCGCTTGATCAGGCGAAGCATCGGCGGGTTGGTGAAGGGCAGCTGCCAGGCGTCGGAGATGAGGTTCAGGTGCTCGTACTTGATGTCGATGAGCGCGATGCCGTCGGCATCCTTGGGCACGAGGCTGGCCACGTACTGCAGGAACAGCTTGCCGTGGTGCTCGGGGAACACCAGGTCGGGGTTGGCCGCGATGCGCTCGCGGAAATACTTGAAGAAGCCCTGCGGGTTGTTCGAATTGAACACCTCACCGCGGTCGCGCACCCGCGGGTGCGAGGCGAGCATGCGGCGGAACACGGTGGTGCCCGAGCGCACGCCGCCCATGAAGAACACGATGCGGCCCAGCATGTCCTCGCCGATGGGGTCGTTGGCCGGGCGGTTGTTCTGCTTCATGCGCGAAGGCTCCAGTGCGTGTCGGGGTGGAACGGGCGGCGCGTCGGGCGGTGCCCGGCGGCGAGTGTAAGGGGGCTACCGGAGGACATTGTTCATCGAGATGGCCTTCCAGACGTGGTTCCAGCCCGCATCGCTGCCGTAGCGTGATGCGTCGTCCCGGGGTGCCTGGCTGGCCCAGCCGGGCAGGTGCCGGCCCAGGGTGGTGACGAGCTCGGTCAGCGCCCACAACCCCGGAGCGGGCGGCGGCACGACCGGCACGTGCGCCCGGCGGAACGTCTCGCGCACCACCTCGAGCGCAGGCGCGTCGCCGGACAGGTCGAGCAGCGCCAGCGGCAGCGGACGCAGGTGCCGGAAGCGGGTGAGCAGCTGGCCGGCGACATGCACCCGCGGCGGCCCGGGCCGTGACGTCGCCGCGGGCGGGGCGCCGCTTGCGCCGCCGTCCGGCACCACGACCCACGACGCCGGCCATTCGGGATGGGCGCCATCGAGCGCCTCGGCCATCAGCTCGGCGAGCTCGCGTTGGTCGCTGCGGGCGAGCAGCCAGACACGGCGCGGGCCCGGTTCGGCATTCAGCAGCCAGGGCCGCCAGCGCCAGAACGGCACCGTCAGGCGCACGGCCTGCGGTGCGGCAGGCACCGGGGCGGCCAGGGGGTGGCTGTCCAGCAGCGTCACCTGGTGGAACTGGCGCGTGAGCCGCTCGACATCGGCGGCCAGCACCTCCGGCTGCAGCATGCGCAGGGTGTCCACGCGCACGAACAAGGGCAGCCGCGAGGGCTGCGAGCCCAGCTCGAGCATCTCGGGGCTCAGCCGGGTGACCCACAGCGTCAACCGGCCATACGCGGCCAGCACGTCCTTGAGCGGCGCGCGCACGGCCGACAGGCCGAGCGACCGTGTGGCGGCGCGCTCGGCGGGGTGCGAGACCACCAGCTTGCAGTCGCTGGCCATGCCATGGAAGGCCTCGAACAAGGCATTCTGGTTGGCCGGAAGCGCCTGATCGAAATGCAGCACCACCTGGGCCAGGTGGCGCATCAGGTTGACGGTCTGGAAGATGTGCTCGCGGTAGGGCGAATCCAGCTCGAAGAACTGGCGGTCCACCGTGACGACGACCGTCGGCTGGTCGACCAGCCGACGCAGGGTGTCGTCGAACGCAGCCTTGGCCTGCGCCCGCACGCGCGCGTAGGTGTGCTCGGTGCTTTCGGTCAGCCCGTCGAGCCGCGTCGTGTCGAACGCGATGTCGCAGCAGACCTCGGCCACCTCCTCCATGGTGCGGCACTGGTGCCAAGGGTGGCGCGTGGGGATGCCCTCGAGCGCATGACCCATGGCCACCAGCGGCATGCCGGTGGCGAAGGCTTCCACGGCCTTGATCTTCAGGCCCGTGGAAAAGGCCAGCGGAACGATGACCAGGTCGACGTCGCGGTAGAACTCGTCGGTGGTGTCCACGGGCCCGAGCAGCTCCACGCCGGGCAGCCCCTGCAGATCCGGCAGCTTGGCGCACATGGCGCCCACGAAGCGGATGACGACCGGCGCCTGCCGCCGCGCGATGATGGGCAGGGCCACCCGGACGAAGGCGCGCGCGTTGTTGACGTTGATCGCGTTGCCCGAGCCCAGCATGCCGATCACCAGCCGGCCCTCGTCTTCGGCACGCCGCACGCGTGGCACCCGGGTCTCCGGCTCGATGTGCGGCACGGTGATGCAGGGCGTCTGGCTGATGGAACGGTAGAAGTCGCGCTCCTCGTCCTTGATCGCCCACACCAGCTGCGCCCGGTCCAGCGCGATCGCCTCCTGCTCCTGCGTGGTGTAGAAGAACTCCGGCGCGATGCCATTGCGCGCCAGCAGCTGCCGGCGGCCGGTGAACTGGTCGTGCGTGTCGAGGATCTTCAGCGTGTTGGCCGGCGCCACCTCGAACGCCTTGCTCATGTAGGCGTAGTTCACGAGGAAGGCATCGAAGCGGTGCCGCTTGAACAGCCAGCGCAGGTGCTCGCCGATGGCGTCGTCCCACCACTCGTCGATGAGGTAGTCCTCGCCGGCCGGCGGTGTGTAGGTGTGGCGGCTGGGCGGCACCAGGTGAAAGCTGTCCCACTGGGCGGCCATCTCCCGCACCAGGTCGTCAGGCAGGAAGTCGAACCACCACTCCTGCGGGTAATAGACGAAGTGGATGCGCGCACCGCGGCGCTGCAGCTCGCGGCACACGGCATAGATGCGCTTGCGGTTGCCCTGGTCGGTGGGCGCGGTGGGCGTGGGGGACAGCACGAGGATGTCGCCCCCCAGCAGCCGGACGTCGGCCCGGGCCAGCGCGTCCAGCCACTCGGCCGGGTCGTCGCCGGGCGCGGCGCCCGGCAGCGCAGCGGCCGTGTCCAGGGCCCCGGCGGTGCGCTCCGACAGGACGTCGGCCCGCTGGTTCATGAGACGGTGGCGGGCTCGCCGCCGGCCGGCGGCTCGGCACGCGGACGGGCCGTGGGCGTCTCCCGGCCGTGCTCCATGGCGCGGCGCCAGGTGTCCACCTCGTCGGGCTCGGCTTCGCTGACGGTCAGGCGCAGGAACGGCACGCCGAGCTGGCGCGTGGCCGTCTCCTCGGCATCCACCGGGGCGGAGCTCAGGCGCGGCGCGATGAAGGTCAGGCGGGTCAGGCCCAGGGTCTCTCGCGGGAACAGCACGCCCTCGAACTCCAGCACCCGGTGCCCCTGGCGCTGCAGCAGCGGCAAGGTCTGCTCGTCGCTGCTGGCGCGCAGGCCCTGCGCATGCTCGGCGCCCCACATGGGCAGCTGCAGCACGAAGCGCAGCGGCACCGTGCGGTCGAGATGGACGTCGAAATGGAAGGTCTGCGTGGGGCCCGTCCAGCGGAAGGCGTTGCCCACGCCATCGCGCTCCAGGGCATGGAAGCCGTGGTCGGGCGCCATCGGCATGCCAGCCTCGACGGTGAGCTGCCTGCGCCCGGCGTAGTCCGCGCGGGCCTGCGGCAGCAGGATGTCACGGCTCTTCTGCACCAGCACGACGGTCTGCAGCTGAGACCGCAGCCCGGCCAACTGCTCCTGCAGCTGCGCCATGGCGAGCCGCTGCGCAGCGAGCTCGCGGGCGAGCGCGTCCAGCACGTTCTGGTCTCCCAGGTCCTCCCGGATCTCGCGCGCGAGCGTCTTCAGGTGGGAGGCCTTGTCGTCGTCGGTCATGTCAGCCTGGCCTGGTTGAGGGGCCCGTGGATCTTCGCACGCCAGTGTTCGCTCGTTCATGGGCACGCAGATGCGCCCCTAGGTTGGAGACCCGCCCCGCCGCGGCGGGCCCCGGTCAGACCCGTGTCGACAGCCAGCGGAACAGGCGGTCGACCTGGCCGTCGTACTCCGCGTCCAGGGCCCGGCGGGTGCCGGCCGCCAGGGCGGTGAGCTGCGCGACCAGCTCGTCGGCACCCCGCGCGGGGAACCCGTCGAACATGTAGTCGGTCATCGCCTCGACGCTGTCGAACATGGGCAGCGTCCACAGGTGCGTCAGGCCCTGGGCCCCAGGCAGCGTGGTGAGCACCGGCTTGCCGTAGCACAGCGGCTCCACCGTCTTGATCTTGAGCCCCGTGCCACCCACCATCGGGTTGATCGCGATGTCGATCGCGTCGTAGAAGGTGTGCAGTTCCTGCACGAATCCGAGCTTGATGACGCCCGCGCCTTCGCGCACATGCCGGCACACGCCACCCGCCACCACGATGGGGTGGGGGAACGGCACGCCACGGGCCTGCAGACGCGACAGGAACTCCGCCATGCTGAGGATGTTCCAGTCGTTGCCGCTGCCGAGGTAGCCGAAGGTGAGCGGGCGGCTGCCGTCGGGTGCGTCGAACGGACGCAGTGCCGGCTCCACGTAGGGCAGGTACAGGATGTTGCGGTGCCCGCGGCCAGCCAGCTCGGCGGCCTCTTCCTTCTGGATGGCGAGCGCCGCGTCGGCGCGGCGGATGGCCACGTCCTCGTCGGCATAGGTGGTGCTGAACCACTGCGGCTTCATGCCGGCGGCGGTGTACTTCTCGCGGCGCTCACCGAAGATGTCATGGGTGTCGAGCACCTTCACGACGTCGCTGCCGAACTGCTCCAGCAGGGGCGAGTACCAGACGTAGTTGACGTGCACGACGCTGTAGCCGCGCAGGCGGTGCATGTCGCGCGCGGCCGCCTCGAGGCCGCGGTCGTACCAGTCGACGATGCGGCACACATGCCCGGGCAGGATGTGCTTGGGTGCACGCGAACGCACCACGTTGACCCGCCCGAATTCGGCCGCCAGGGCATGCGACAGCGCCGGGTCGAAGCCTTCCTCGTTGTGGTACAGCAGATCGACTTCGAACCCGCGGCTCTTGTACAGCCGCACCAGCTGCATGATGCGGCGGGCGTTGCCCTGGTCCGCCGGCACGAGCCGGTTGAAGGTGACGACCAGCACGCGCGGCGCCGCCGTCCCGCTGGGCAGGAATTCGCCCGGTGCGGTGGGGGTGGACAGGTCCATCACGATGCCTCCACGGTGAACTCGGCCGCGCCGACGTCGCAGAAGCCGTCGCCCGGCACCGCGTCGCGCGGCAGGGACAGGTGCAGCAGGGCATCGCGCCCGGCGGGCACGCCCGGCAGCGAGATGCGCAGGAAGGCCCCGTGCTCGGTGTAGTCCACCGCATCGGGCTCGAGGCGTCGATCGCCCACGGCGATCTCGCCGCCTTCGATGCGGGCGCGCACGTTGCGCAGCAGCAGCCGCACGCGTGAGGGCGCCGCCCAGGGCAGCAGCAGCGACGCGAGGCCACGGCTGTTGAAGAGGGCGCGGCCCTCGTTGGCCACGTGGTGCGCGAGCGTGGACGCGCCGGCGGCCACCAGCAGCACCGGGTCGATGCGCAGGCGCAGCTGCACCCGTCCCGGCCCCAGCGGCTCCACATGCAGGTCGGCCTGCCGCGCCCGCGTGAGCTGCTGGCCCAGGGCCACGGCGCGTTCGGTGTCGCACAGCCCGGCCGGGCCCACGAGGCCGGCCAGGCCGGCGCTCGCCATGGCGCGCCCCGCGCCCGCTTCCACCGGCTGCAGGGCCGCCTGGCGCACCAGGCCGTCGAAGGCCGCCCAGCCGGCGAGGCTGGGCGCGCCATACAGCAGCAGGGGCACCTTGGCCGCCACCGCGTGGCTGGCCAGGCCCGCCAGCACTTGCGCCGTGCTGCGCGATGCCGGCACCGCCAGCAGGCACAAGCCTGCACGACGCAGCAGCCGCACCGCCTCGGCGGGCTGCTGCTCGGCCGAGACGCGCGGCCGCCAGGCGGGCTGCCCATGCGCGACCAGCACGTGGTCCACGTACCGCAGCGGGCCGGCCTGCACCCAGGCCAGCGGGCCCTGCGATTCGAGCAGCGGCATGACGCGCATGGCGTCGGTCAGCACCACCGGCGCGCCGGCACCGCCCTGCCCCTGGCGCACGGCGTGCGCCGCGAAGATATCGGCCCACGCCTCCACGGCGCTGGCTTGCGCCGGGACGGCCACGGGCATCGGCGCGCCGGGCAGATCGAGCCAGCTCATCGCACCACCTCCCACGCGTCGTCGAGCAGCTGCCGCACCTGCGGGTACAGCGCCGCGGGGCTCAGCGTCTGCGCGCGCTGCGCCTCCACGGCGCGCCGCGCCGCGCGCTCCACCGGCGTGGGCAGCCCCGCGCACAGCGCCTCGATGTGGCGCGCCAGCTCGTCCACCAGGTGCGGCCCCACCGGCGCCTGGGCGATCAGCGGGCTGTCGAACTCGGGGTAGGAGCCGATGTCCACCGTGACCACCCGGCCGCCGCCCATCACCGCCCGCGGCAGGATCCCGGAGGTCTCGCCGTAGGTGGGGTAGCGCAGCACGAAGGACAGGTCGGCGCGGCCGAGCAGGATGTCCAGCTCGCGGGCATCCAGGTAGCCGGTGACCCGCGGGCCGTCGCCGTCGGGCCAGAGCTGGCGGATGCGGTCGGACACGGCGTATTCGCTCGGGCGTTCCTCGCCCGCGAACAGCAGCTTCAGGCGCGGCAGACCGGGCTTCACGCGGGCATAGGCGATCAGCACCTCATAGAGCATCTTGTTGCCCGTGAGGAAGCCGGGCACCAGCAGCACGATGTCGTCGGGCTCGACGCCGAAGCGCTGCAGCACCTCCGCCGTGTCCGGCGCCTGCGGCGCGGGCGGCAGCACGAAGTGCGGAATGCGCGCCAGCGGCCGGCCATGCTCGGCGCCCAGCGGCACGTCGAAGGCGCCGCCACGAAAACGCGCCTCGGCGTATCGGCTGTGCAGCATCAGGCCGCGCGCCGACGCCGCGATGCGCCGCACCATCAGGCACTCCTGGTACAACAGGCCCGGCGTGCGGCCCAGCGAGCCATCGCGCGCCACGAAATCGGCGGGCACCTCATAGCCCGTGTCGCGCACCCACTGGTGGAACATGCCGTTGGCGCGCTCGGCCTGCAGCGCCACCTGGTGCAGGTAGAACAGCGACACGTCGTGCACCACGACGACACCGGGGAAGCGGTGCAGGTGGTCGAGCATGTAGGCGCAGTCGCCGTTGTTGCCGACGTTGTAGAGCACCTGCGCACCGGCCTCGGGCTGGCGCGCCAGGAAGGCCGCCTCGTCGATGACGGTGCAGGGCACGCCCGCCAGCGCCTCGGCGCTGTCCTTGGCGCGGCCCGCCTCGGCCACCAGGCACAGGTCGAAGTCCGCCCCCAGCATCGGCAGGTACTCGACGATGTAATCCGCCAGGCCGTTGCGCTGCGGCGGCAGGGGAGAGAACACGTACAGCCGGCGGCGCAGGCCAGCGCGCACCGGCGTCGCCGGCCGCACGACCGGTTCGTCGAAGTTGAGCACGGGCTATCCTTTTCCGTCGCCCGTCAGGCCTGACCGGCCGAGGCCGGCTGGTTGGCCGGCCGGCCGGCAGGACGCGCGCCGCCGATGGCCGGCGCACCACCCGGCGGCACCGGGCGGGCCAGCCACTCGCGCTCGAAGTTCGTGCGCTGCAGCGTCAGCATCTCGGAGCAGATGTTGACGATCTCGCTCTTGAGCAGGGCCAGCCGGGCAGGCAGCGCCTCGGGGTTCTGGGTGAGCACCAGCCGCTTGAGGAACGCCACCTCGGCCTCCAGCGCAGCCAGCTTGCGGTCGGCCTCGCCCAGCGTCGAGGCGCCGATCTGGATGGGGTAGCTGCCCAGCGGCTGGCCGTCCGGGCCGCACACGCTGACCTGGTTGGCGCCATCGACCAGCCGGTCCACCCGCACCGGGATGGCGAAGTGGTGCACACGGCCATCCGCGGCGGATTCGTAGAAGGCCAGGGGCTCGGGCGCCTGGTCGTTCAGGCGCGCCAGCAGCGCCGGGCGCTGGGCCACGCCGTGCAGGTTGATCACCGCGCCCTGCAGCGCCCCGCCGCTCAGGCCGTGGAAACGCACCTGGTACAGCAGGTCCACCGGCGCGCCGTCGGTCAGGCGCAGCAGCTCGTGCAGGCCCTGGATGGTGGTGGACAAGACCTGGCCGCCGCGGGAGGTGCGCACCTCGAGCGACACCGCCGTCTCGCCCACATGGGCCGGCAGCAGGCCGGCCTGGGGGATGCGCAGCTCGAAGGCGGAGTGTTCGCGTGAGGGCAGGTTCAGGCCGGACAGGTCGCGCGCGAAGTCGAAGACCGACAGGTTGGCCACGGCGGAGGCGACACAGCGCCCGTCGAGCCACAGCTGCACCACGTCGAAGGCCAGCGCGTCGTCGGCGGGCACCGAGAAGCCGATGATGCGGCCGTGGCCCCAGTCGATGCGGGCCTGGGCCAGCGGCACGCCGCCGATGGCGGCCGGATCGTTCACGTCGGAGGGAAGCATGGGTAGGACCTCTCGGCGCGGATTCAGGGAGCGGTTTCGAAGACGCTGGAGACCACCGGCGCCTCGCTGGACGGGGTGACCACCAGGCCGGCGGTCAGGCGGCGGACCTCGAAGCTGCCGCGGCCGACCGGGTTGAAGAACAGGTGGAAGTCGAGCGCAGTGGTCTGCGACGGATCGAGCATGTCGATCGAGAAACTGTCGGCCGCCAGCTGGCCCGGCTGCAACTGCAGCACCCGCTCGCTCCAGTGTTCGCCCACCTTCCACGCACACTTGGCGTGCAGGCCCGGCGCCGGGGTGCCGCGCACCTCGACGGCCAGGGACAGGCGCGCCGGCCCGGCCGGCATGTCCGCCAGCAGGCTGCGCGCATCGAGCACCACCGACAGGAAGCTGCCGTCGTAGTCGGCATGGTTGACCACCAGCGCGTAGGGCTCGTCCGCGCCGCGCGGCTGGCTCACCTGGATGAGCTGGATGAAGCCGTTGCGGTAGTCGCTGTACAGCGCGGTGTCCGGCCCGATGCGGAAGCCCGACGCCGGGTTGCTGGCCGCGGCGGTGGAGCTGGGCAGGCGCAACCACGCCGGAGTGAGGCTGCGCTCGGCCGCGCCCTCCTCCTGCCCGGCCAGCGGCGACAGGCCCACGGGCGCGCCCGCCACGTCATGGCCCGCGACGAGCTGGCAGAGCTGGTCGATGGTGTCGTTGAGCTGGCCCCGCAAGGCCTGCAGCTGCAGGGTGAGGCGGTGCACCTGTTCGTGCCGCTGTGCGTCGATGGGATGTGCCATGGGGATGACTGCTGCAAGAGTGGGGCCCGGCAGGGCAGGAATGCACCGCGCGGGAAGCGGCGCACACGGCGCCGGACGATGTTAGCTGGCTGACTGTGACGCCCTGGCGGCGTGGCGGGCGCCTGGAACTTTGTTTGAAATGGGTCCGGCCGTGGCCTCCGGGGGCGTCTGTTCGTAACCGTAGCGCCGCCGACCCGCGGCGCACAGGGTGCGCACCAGCGCCTGCTCGTCGTCGGACACCACGCTGTCCGCACGGCGAGCCACCGGCTGGATCTTCATGCCCTCGAACCAGGCGGCCTCGTAAGGCTCGTCCACGAAGCTCAGCAGCAGACGCAGCTGCTGGTGCGCATCGCGCAGCAGATCCTCGTAGCGCACCTCGTAGACGCGCGCCGGGAACGCCCGCTTCAGGCCCTGGGCGATCTGCGTGGCCTCGTTCCAGGACGCGCATGCGGCGGTCAACGGCTCGGGGCGACCGGCGCGGCCCGCGCGCAAGCTGGCCACCACGTCCAGCGGCTCACGCACCACATGCACGAACTTGGCGCGCGGCATGCTGGAAGCCGCGAGCAATGCACCATAGACGTTCTGCGGCGTGGCGTCGAACCAGCGGCGTGCCGAGGGACGGCGCCGTGCGAGGAACAGCGCCATGTAGCGGTTGTAGAGCTCGGCGCGCGAGCTGCTCTGGCGCAGCAGGGTGGCGAACTCCGCTTCGCTGATGCCATCCTGCGTGCGTTGGGCCTGCAAGGTGGGGTGCGTGAGCAGCAACCGGAACAGCGGCTCCGTGCCGAAGGGCTCGGCCCAGCGGAAGAAGTGGGTCGGCTCGGGGCTCGCCAGCTGGGGGTGGCGCTGCAGCATCGATCGCAGCACGCCCACCCCCGAACGCAGGCAGCCGATCACGAAGAACGGGGCCGGCTTCAGGCCGGCAGCGTCCGACGACGCGGAGGCGTCGCGCTCGGACGGCGGCTGGGTCGGAACGTCAGGGTCACTCATGGTGGCTGGAGGTCGGGCTGCCGCCGCAGGAAGCGTGCCGGGCGGCGCCGTACACGCCGCATGGCCCGTTGGCACGGCTGAGCGCCAGCGGTGCGCACCGGGCCGGGCCACGGTGGGCCACAGGCGTCCTGCGGGAGATCGTCACGACAGCATTCCTCGATTCGCCGCCAGGCGCCAGGCGGGGCGCGGCAAATGTACCGCAGGGGTCCGCGCACCCGTCGCCCGGAGCCCCCCCGGTTCGTGGGGTGGGCAAACGGTGCCCAGCGCCCCCGTCGCGGGAATCAGCGGGCCTTGGTCGCGGGGCGCCGGGCAGCCCGGGTGACCCGCTCGGCATCGAACTCCGGCGGCGCCTTGCGGCCGGGGCGGTACCCGAGCTCAGCGTAGTCGGCCGCATAGACGCGGTCCAGGGCGGCCTGGATCTCAGGTGTGACAACTTGCTCGAACGGATACGCCGCGGCCGGATGCCGCCACGGCCGGAATTGCAGGTCGGGCAGCCGCCGCGGCACGCTGCGGTGCAGCACCCACGCCATGTCGGACGCGAAGTCCTCCACGCGGCCGACGAACCCGATCTTCACGTGGCGCCGGAAGCGGGCCAGCTGCGGCGCCTGAGGGGCCCAGTGGAGGTCCTGCCGGATGTTCGTCTGGCCCGCCAGGTTGGCCTCCACGAACTGCAGGAAGGCGAGGAAGTTGTGCTGCTGCTGCTCGATCGTGGCCGCCTGGCCCGGCGCAGGTGGGCGAAGCCCCCAATCGCGCACCAGCGATTCGCGGATGGCGGCGAAGCTGTGCGGGCCGGCATGCATGAACTTGTCGTTGAAGCACGCATAGGCGCGCACGCCCGGGTCGCGGACGAAGGTGAAGACCAGGGCGCCCGAGGCGATCTGACGGTCGAACAGGCCCTGCACCGCCGGCGCCACGTCCTGGCTGCGGGCCAGCCCCGGGTGGGCGTAGATGGCGCTCGGGTCGGCGGCATAGCGGCCCGTCAGCATGAACAGCAGGTGGTTCTGGATGGTCGTGCTGGCCGCCTTGGGGATCTGCAGGTAGACCAGCGGCAGGCGATCGCCGCTGACCATGCCCGGCGGCCAGCGGCGCCCGCGCACGACGGGGGCGAACTGCGGCAGCGGCGGCAAGGGCGCGAGCTCGGCCGCCGCCGGCTCCACCAGCTCGGCGGCTTGCGCATGGCCGGCGGCCTTGGCCGGCAGGTGACGCAGCAGCGCCGTGGCGTCCAGGCGGCCCAGCGCTGCCAACGCGGCCGGGTGGTCCGGCCGCAGCGACAGGGCACGCTCCAGGCAACGCACCTGGCGTGGCACATGCAGGCCGCGCCGCGACAGCCGCAGCCAGTACTCCGGCAACCGGGCGCGGGCACGCGCCATGTCGCGGAAGGTCGACTCGTCGAGCGTGCCCTCCAGCGCCTTGTCGACCACGCTGCCGAGCAGCGTGAGCGACTGCAGCGTCTGTGCCGTGGCATGGCCGCCGAAGGGCAGGCGCAGGTCGATGCGGTTGCGCCGCGGCAGGCGCTGGGCGTGCAGGCGGTCCTTGAGGTGCCACGGGTCGTAGCAGACATAGACGCGCGCCGCGCTGGCCGCGCTATCGGCGCCGTCGATGAAATCGCCCTTCCACGCCGCGGCGTGGCTGCCCGAGAAGCGCTGGTCGAACCAGACGCGGTCTGGCGCCAGGGTGGACTGGGGGTTGAGCGCCAGCACGGTGCAACCGGGCGCCACGGCGGAGAAGGCCAGCGCCGCATAGCCGCCCATGGACGGCCCATAGAACATGACCCGCTCGAAGCGCTCGAACCAGCCTTGGGCCTGCAGGCGCCGGAACAGCCGGTGCAGGGCCGGGTTGCGGTACCAGTCGGAGGCCACACGCTTGACACCCAGGATGGTGTGGCCTCGCCGGGACAGGAACGCCTCGCCCCACACCGGCCGGTCCAGGCCCACGGCCGGGCCTTCGTCGGCCGCCGGCTCGAAGCTGACCACCAGCGCGCTGCCGTAGGTGCCCGGCAGCAGCTCCACCCGGTGGTTGCCGAGCGTGAGCCCGCTGCGGCGACCCGCCAGCACATCGGCCACGAAGGCCTCCACCTCCGGCGTCGCCGCCGCTGCGCTCACCGCGTTCATGCCTGCGCCTCCTGCGCGATCAAAGCCGCCACGCGACGCAGCAGCGGAACGTGCGCCACGAGGCCGGTGGTGTGGGATTCCCCGCCGAAGACCAGGCGCAGCAGCGTCTCGTCGTCCAGCACCGCCTCGCGCGAACCGGCGCCCGCGAACGCGAAGACTTCGTTGGCCCGATCCAGCACGCCGATGCCGTCATGGAACAGGTCCGCGTGGTCGACCTCCATGACCGGCATGCCGCGGCGCGCCAGCTCGTCGTCCATCCAGCGCGCATTGGCCTGCTGCACCCGCACGAACTCGCGCAACGACGCCTCGCTCACGTCCGCCTCGGGGGTGGGCGGCAGCTCGCCGCGCCGTGCGGCCTCGCGCAGGCTCTCCACGTCGGCCTGGGTCCACGCGGACCAGGCCTGCGCCGCCCACAGCGACAGCAGCCGCGCGCGCTCGTCGCGGCGCCCCACCCGCAGCACGCGGTAGCCTGCCGCGGCCAGGGCGTCGAGCAGCAGGGCGTTGAAACCCCAGGATTCGGCTTCGTGCAGATGCAGGAAGAACAGGCCTTCGACCAGGGCCTGCGTCAGCCCCTCGCGCACGGCAGGTGCCGGGGTGCCGGCGTGGAACTGGCGCGACCAGTCGCCCAGCGGCGCCTGCCAGGCGAACGGCTGCACGCCGATCGCCCGCGCCGGCACATGCGGCGCCAGCAGACGGTAGACGAAGTGCGCGCCGCAGCGCGGCCGGCCAAGCACCACGCAGCGGTCGGGGTGGAGGAGGCGTTCGGTCATCGTGGGGCTGCGCTCAATCGGCCAGGCGGCGCGACGCCCGCAGCGCCTCGCGCGCCAGCTCTTCCGTGGCGAGATGGTGGCGGGCGGCGTCCACCTGCGCCGCCGCGGACGCGAGGGCGACCAGCACCGGATCGCCAGGCCGTTCGCGCGCCAGATCGGCCAGGGTCCAGGACTGGCAGGCAGGCTGCTTCTCGACCACCGCGGCGGCAAAGTGCTCCTGCGGCAGCCACTTGGGCGACAGCGCCGCCTCCAGCGTGGCGGCGAAGACCGGCCCGTCGGTGGCCGCGTTCAGGGCGCGCAGGGCCGCCTCGGCCCGCTGCAGCTTGCCCAGGCCCGGCGGGTCGCAGTGGACCAGGGTGGCATTCGCATCCCAGAGCACGAACTCGCGCGTCCACGACGGCACGCCCGCATCGAGCGCGAACGCGGTGGGGCAGTCGGCATCGAGGTTGGTGAGCTCGTAGAGGAACGCGCCGGGGTCGTAGTCGCGCCGGGCGCGCATGCCCGCCTGCACGCCGCGCACCGGGCCACGCCCCGCGGCCGGCACGAGTGCGGCAGGGTCGAACACGAAGTCGAGCAGCGGGAGATCCGGCGCCGACTCGCGGGCTGCCGCCAGCAACGCCAGCAGGTAGCTGCGCGACGAGGCGTGCAGCACGTAGTAGGGCCGGCGGTTGAAGTCCATGAAACCGCGCCAGGTGTCCTGCGAGGACCCGACCGTCGCGCGCGCCGCCTTGATGGTGAGCGCATGGGCCAGGAAGCGCTGGTAGTCGTTGGTGGGCCGGCCGACGTGGTTGAAGTAGCTCAGGTCCTCTTCGACCCCGGCCACGCGCTCGTCGATCTGGCGCTGCAGCGCGGCAGCCTGCGGCGCGATCTTGCGGGCGAAGAAGAACGGCTGGCGCGCCAGATGGCCCGCATGGCCGTTGTCCAGCACCAGCGGCCGGCCCTGGCCGTCGAACTCGTAGTAGGTGAGGTGGTGGCCGGCGATCAGCGCCGGCCGCTGCTCGGCCGCGACCAAGGTCTGCACGGCGAACTCGTCTGGGATCCACGACCGGGCGAAGAACTCGCGCAGGGTGGGGTCGTCCAGGCGGCCGGCCACGCGCCGCGCCGTCTCGCGCGTGAGCGCGAACCACTGCGAGCCGAAGTGGATGCGCAGGCCACCCGGCACCGCGCGCCGCACGCCCAGGCGGCGCTGCCAGCGCGTGGCCGCCTCGAATGCCCGGCGATGCGTGCGGAAGTTGAAGGGGAACCAGTACTGGTAGCGCTCGTGCTCCAGCCCGCCCTTGACCCAGCTGCGGTGCTGCACGTCGACTGCCTGGATGAAGTCCATGCCGCGCCGGCGTCGCAGGTATTCCTGCAGGCTCGCCAGCGGGCGCACCGGCGTGCAGCTGCCACTGACCAGCATCAGGTAGTCGGCCGCGAACGCCGTGTCGGCCAGCGCCGCCTTCATCAGCCGGTGCGTCGCATCCACCAGCGTGAAGTCGCCCCAGCCGCACACCACACGCTCTTGCAGGAACTGCGCCGCCACGCCCGGCGGCACGGCCCGCTCCAGCTGGGCGAGCGCGTCGGCGCCCTGTCGGCCGTCGTAGTGCAGGTAGAGCTTGACGTCGGCACTGCGGTAGAACGGCGAGGCAAGCCGCGGCGCCAGGCGGGCGGGCGACTCGTGGCAGAGCACGAGGACGGCGATCTTCATGCGCGCGCCCTTCCCCGCCCGGCGGGCCCGACGCTCAGAACCAGGTGCCGCATTGCATGAACCCCAGTGCCTGCATCTGGGCGGAGCCGGCATAACGCACCGACACCTGCGGGTCGTGCAGCACCACGTCACCCGCGTCGAGGTAGGCGCGGTACTCCTGGCTGCCCGCGTAGTGTTCACGGCGCTGCAGTTCCTCGGCCGCTTTCTCCTGCAACAGGCTCACGTACTTGAAGTGGAACAGCACACCCGACACCGCCTCGGGGTTGTCCAGCACGGTGCAGTTGGCCGCGGGCTGGTTGAGATGGTGGGTGGACGACAGGTAGCGCCACCCGGCCTGCCAGCGCACCAGCGGCACCTTGTTGAGTGCCGGGGCCTGGTGCGGTGCGCCGGCAAAGAAGCGCCGCATGCGCACGCCGCCCTGCACCCACATGCTGCGCAGCTCCTCGTTGAAGCGCTGCGTGAGATTGAAGCGGTCGAACCAGGGACACAGGGCGAAGGGGTCGGCCCCGGGCTCCAGTCGGGTCTGGCTCAGGCGGCCCACCCCGTAGGCGTCGACCATCACGGTGAACAGGCTGGGCTGGCCGATCATGTCCAGATGGTCCGTCAGGCTGGCGAGCCCGCGCTCCTCGCAATACGGGTACACGAGGAATTCGTCGGGGTCGACGGTGACGCACCACTTGCCGACGCCATGCATGGCCAGCAGGTGGTTGCACCAGTCCATGCCGAAGTTGGACGCCTTGTAGCTGCCCGCCGCCCGCCACACCGAGCAGTCGGGTTGTGCCGCGAGGTATTCGGTCAGCCCATCGGTCGACTCGTTGTCCAGCACCAGGAAGTGCGCCACCCCCAGCCGCCGGTAGTAGTCGAGGAACGCCGGCATGCGCGGCATCTCGTTGCGCACGCAGCACACCAGCAGGCACCAGGCGCGTGCGATCTCCGCCTCGCGCACGCGCACGGCAGACAGCTCGCCGGCGTGCTCGCGCAGCCGGCGACGGGCCTCACGGTCGGCGCGCGCCAGGCTCATCGCAGCTGCGAGGGGGCGTAGAAGCCCTCGAGCAGGCGGTAGTCGGGGGCGCAAAGCTCGATCAGCCGGTCCAGCACCTTGGGCGGCACGTCCTTGACGGAGATCTTCGGCCCGCCCCGCTGGGAATGCGGCAGGCCGAGACGCTGACCGGTGAGGCGCTGCAGGTCGGCCACCAGGTCGTCCAGGCGCTCGAACGGGTACACCTTGTCGAAGGCCGACAGCGGCGCGGTGTACTCGCTCACCGGGCGGAAGTGGTGGTCGATGGTCGGCACGCGGCGGTACAGATCGAAGCGATCCACGAACTGGGCGAGCGTGGGGTCGAACGGGAAGTCCGAGAGGTCCAGCGGGGGTGTCAGGCGCAGCTTTTCCACGTAGGCGCGCGACAGCTCCTTGTGGTGCAGCACCCGGTTGCTGAAGGCGGAGAGGAAACGCTTGACGGGGTCGCGCACCACCACGAAGCGGAAGCTGGCGCCGCTCACATCGCGCACGCGCAGGTCGAAGTAGCGGTGCACGTGGTCGGCCCCCGCGCCGAGCGACGGCTGGAAGGGGGCGCCCGCAGCCAGCTGGAACAGCAGCTCCTTGATGGAGGTGCACGCCACCTTCGGAAAGGGCTGGTAGCCGATGGACCAGGGGCCGAGGTAGATGCCCTCGATCATCGGCCGGCCGGCGGCCTCGAAGTGCAGCTCGGCCACCTTCTGGGGGGTCGCCTTCTCGCCGGGGCGGTACATGAGCAGCACGGGCCGGCGAACATGCGCCTGCACCACGGCGGGCTTGAAGCGGGCCTGCCCGGCCGCCGGGTCGGCCGGCATGCGCGCGGCCACCGCGGGCGAAGGCAGGTCCCAGACCCATCGCTGACGCCGCGGGCCCTGGCGCAGGAACAGGCGGCGGTCGGGCACGGGTTCGCCGGGCGGCACCACCACCCCGCCCAGCCGCAGCGACTCGCCCTCGTGCACCAGCGCGGGCAGGCGGTCCAGGCGCACCAGGCGCATGGCCACCGGCGAGGCCGCCGGCTCACGCACCACGGGCAACAGGGCGCCCACGGGCATCTCGGCATGGGTGGCCCACAGCGCCTCGCGGGCCAGCAGCGCACGGTCGGAATCGGACCGCTGCGACAGGGCCGTGGACAGCTCCACGCCCAGGCGGGCCGCCCATGGCTCGCGCCGAGCCGACGCCGACGCCGACCCGGCGCCCAGCGGCGCGAGGGCGGCCCAGGCCGCCGCTGCGTTCGAGGCGCCCGGCACCAGATCGTCGATCGCCACCCGGTGCACCGTCAGCCCGGCACGCTGCAGCGCGGCATGCAGGAACGCCAGGCGGCCCACGCCGGCGCGGTCGCGTCGCAGCAGGGCTTCGATGCCGCTGGCCGGGTGCGCCGACCACGAGGCGGCCAGGCGCGCGGCGGCATCGCGCACATGCAGCAGCACGTGCACCGAGCCGGCATCCTGGGCGGCGGCCTCGACCAGCGAGGCGTGGAACCCCGGGCGCTGGTCGGCCACGCCGATCACCCAGGTGTGCGCGGCATCGACGGCCGCCACCAGGCGCTTGTCGTCCGCCTCCTTGGGCTGACCCGCCGGCCACTCGCGCGCCATCGCGCCATGCGCGCCGGCGGCACCGAAGGGCTCCACATCCGGCCGGTCCATGCCGGCCTCGGCAAGGCATTCGGTGGCCAGCCAGGCGCCAGGCTGTTCCGGGCCGAAACGCCAGATCCACAGCCGCGGGGCCGCCTTGGCCTTGGAGGCGGCGGCACGTGCAGACGAAGCCAGGTCCTGTTCTTTTCTCTTCATGCGTCACGCGTCCACGTGCGGCTTCCGTGCCAGGTGCGGGTGACCCGCGGGTCGACGAGCGACCCGCGCGCCTCGGCCAGCAGGGCGGCGTACTTGCGGTACTCCTCCGCACCGTTGAAGTGCTGCTGCCGGGCCACCTCGGTGAGCACCTTGGTGCGGAAGCCGGCGTGGTACTTGAAATGGGCGAACCAGACCGGCTCGGGCGCAGGTCGGAGGTTGCTGGCGTAGTGCAGCCCCTCCGACAGGCGCACCCAGGGCCGGTAGCGGAAGACCGCGATTTTCTGCGAGGTGTACAGGTTGGGCGCGGAATCCGGGATGAGCCGGTGCCGCAGCCCGCTGAGGTAGGTGCGGCCGTTGGAGTACGCGCCCGAGCCGAGTGCCCACGGCAGCAGCGCCTGCTCGTCGTGACAGGGCGCCGCGTCGAAGGGTGCGGCGTGGCTGAAATCGGCGCCATCGAGGTCACCGGCCGGGTACATGTCGACCATGAGCACCTGCGCTGCGTCATGGCCGCCCGCATCCAGGCTCGCCAGCCAGTCGTCCACCGGGCGGGTCTCGCTGTCGGGGTACACCAGGAACTCGTCGATGTCCGCCACGATCGCCCAGCGGCCCAGCCGGTGCCCCGCCAGCACGGCCTGCTGCCAGCTCACGCCGTAGTGCGAGTGGCGGTACTGCGTGTCGGCCGAGTACAGCACCACGTCGTCCTGGGCGCCCAGGAATTCGCGCGTGCCGTCGTCCGACAGGTTGTCGACGATGGCGAAGGCCTGCACCCCCAGCTGCCGGTAATGCGCCAGGAAATGCGGCATCAGCACCCGCTCATTGCGCGCCACGGCCACGACGACCACGGGCGCGTCGCGCAGCGCCCGCGCGCGCGCCGGCGGGCTGAGCAGCTCGAGCTGGTTGGTGCCCTCGCCGCCCAGGCGAACGGGGGCGCAGCTCGGCCACAGCCGGTGCGGTAGCAGCTCGGCGCGCGCCTGCCCCGCCTGCACGTCGGCCATGTCCTCGTGCCCGTCCAGGTGCGTGACCAGCGTGGGGCTGGCCGGCCCGGGCAGGAACAGGTTGTCGTAGGCGTTGACCGGCAGGGCGCGCGTGGGCCCGGCCGCTCCCGCCACATCCCCCTGGCCGAAGCGCCGGCGGATCAGCGTGTAGTGGCCGTGGCTGGCCAGCGTGATGCCCCGGCTGGCCAGCAGATCACCGAGCAGCTTGTCCTCCAGGAAGGCGCTGCGCGTGAGCCGCGCGCCGCGGGTCGTCGACAGCGCCTGCACCACCTGCCCCATCGCGAGCCGGCTCAGCACGTAGCCGGCCCCGCCATCGGCATAGGTGGAGGGCTCGGGCGACTTGTCGGCCGACGCGGCCGCACGCGCCCGGTGCGACCTGGCCTGGTGCCAGGTGCGGTCCGTGCCGCCGATGCCGCGGTGCAGGCGGCGCCCGTGGTAGTGGTGCGCCAGGAAGGCGGACTGAGCGAAGTAGGCGTCGACGGCCAGGTGACAGTCGTCGTCGATCTTGAGCAGGTGCTCGAAGGGCGTCTGCCGCCACGCCCACTCCACCAGCGCCAGGGTCTTCGCCGGCAGCTCCTCGTAGGCATCCGACACCGCCAGCCGCAGGACCCGGTCGTCACCCAGTTGTCCGTCGCCGTCGCCGACCACCACCACCCACGGAATGCCCCGGGCGTCCAGGTCGCGGCCCCAGGTGTCGCGGATGGCCTGCACCCGCGTGGCGAGGTTGCGCTGGCACGAGTACACGGCGACCAGCACCGACCGCCCGGCGGCTCCCGCCTCCGCCGCGTCCGCGGCCAGGGCGGCGGGCAGCGGGCGCAGACCGCCTTCGAGTTCGCGCACCAGGTCGCCATGGCGGCCGGTCAGCGCCCGCCGCAACTCGCCGACCACGCGGCCAAGCGCGCCGGACAGGTCGGCCGGCAGCCCGCCGCTGCGCACGGCGGCATCCAGCCGGCTGTACGACGCGGACAGCGGCGCAGGCGGCAAGGGGTGCTCGGCGGCATCGTCGAACGCGTGGAACCACAGGTCGCGCCAGGCGACCAGTGTCGCCAGCGCCTCGGCGGTGGCCAGGCGGGCAGCGCCCGCCAGCCAATGCTCGGCCGCCAGCCGGACGCCCAGGTAAGCCCCTTCGCGCCCGGCCAGCCGCCGCAGTGCCGCCTGCTGTGGCGCGGTGAGCGGCTGGCCCGCGCCATGCAGGCAGGCCGCCACCAGCTCGGGCAATGCACGCCGCCCGGGGGGAGCCGGCACATCGGCCAGCCGGGCGATGCGGTCGGCCAGCGCAGCGGGCTGGGCCACCCAGCCGGCCAGTGGCGGCGCCGACGGGTGGGCGGCGAGGCGAACCGCCTCGTCCGGCGTGCCACAGAGCGCGGCCGCCTGGAGCGGGTCGGCCGCGAGCACGTCCATGGCGATCTCGCGGCCGCAGGCATCGGCGTCCACGTTGCCCAGCACCTTCAGCCGGGTGAGCGCCGCCAGGGCGGCATGCGAACCGCCCTGCCCTGCCAGCGCGTCGCCGACGGCGGTGTACAGCGCACGCGCCTCGACGCAGGCGCTGCCCCAGCCGCCGGACGGAGCGGGGGCAGCGTCCAGCGCCGCCCAGAAGTCGGGCACCAGCGCATACAGGCGCGTCGCCACGTCCTGCGCCCAGTAGATCAGCCGGTCGGTCAGCAGGCTCTCGGCCGCCAGCAGGTCGACGAGCGCACCCATGAGGTGGCGATCGTGCAGGCGCGACCAGTAGGGAGCGCGGCCCAGGTGCTCGAAGTGGTCGAGCACGGCCTGCAGGAACTCCGCCACGGGCGGGTCCACCACCCCCTGGTCACCCGGCTGCAGCGACGCGCGCACGGCCGCCGCCACGCACTCGGTGTTGACCCAGCCCGCCGCGCCATCGGCCAGCCGCCGCATCACCGCCGTGGCGAGCGTGTGGTCACCGGCCAGGGCGGCCTCGGGCAGCACGAGGCTCAGCTCCCAGGCGGAGCTCGACTGGGCGAGGCGCCGCAGGCGGGCCGCGTCGAGGTGCGGGCGCAGGGCGGCGAACTGCCCCTCGGCGCAGAAGAACGGGATGAGCGACCACAGGAAGCGCTGGCCCACCCCGCCCCGCGCGGCGGGGTCGTCCAGTGACGCCGAGAGCGCGGCGGCGGGCGGCTCGCCGGCGATGACCCGCTCGTTGTAGCCGCGCAGCAGGCGCCACACGGCCACCGTGGACACGTCGTGTGCCGCGGCGTCCGCCAGCGGCTCGAGCGCGGCAGGCTCGCCGTCAGGCAGGGCCGATGCAGCAGCCGGTGCGGCCAGCGGCACGCCGAAGCGAACGGCCTGCTCACGCACGAATGCCTGCCGGTCCGTCGACAGCGCATGGGGCGCCAGCAGCCCCGCGGCGCGCAAATGCTCGAGCAGCAGCAGCAGGCTGTACTGCCGGTCGGCCCGGTGGGCGGGGTGCTCCTGCTCGGGCGCCGTGGCCTCCGCCTGCCGCTGCGCATCGAGCCAATCCGCCAGCTGGGCGCGCGGCCATGCCAATGCGCCCCCGTCCAGCGGCGCCCCGGCGCACCGCACCTCCAGTGACAGCGTGTCGGCGCCCGATGCCCAGACGGAGGCCGGCACTTCGATCTCGAACCCCAGACGGCCCCGCGGACTGCCCAGTGCGCGGGCCACGTCGTCGCGTTCGGTCCGGATGGCGGCGGCGTCGACGGCCAGGCCATCGACCCGCAGCTCGAGGGGCTCGTCCACCGCACCGGGCCAGCACACCCAGCCGTGCAGCACGCCGCGCTCCAGGCGTTCCACCTTGCCCAGCGGCGCCGCCATCGTGGCCAGCGACACGCCCGGCGGCAAGGCCGCCTGCAGGCGCCGATGCGCCTGGGCCAGCCAGGCCGTCTGGGCCGCGTCCAGGCCGTGCGGGCCGGGCGCCATCCATGGGCGCAGCTGATCCCACAGGCCGGCCAGCAGGTCGACACGGCCGTCGCGCATCAGGCCGTCGACCCATTCACGGGCACTCGTCGGCAGCGCCACGGCCTGCAGGTGCCCGCCGGCAGCCAACTCCACCCGGCGCACACGGCCGTCGTCCTGCCAAGCCTGCACGGGCAGCAGCAGCCGCCAACCCAGGCGGGCCTCCGCAGGCGCGTGGAGGGCGGCGTTCACGTCCGCGCGGTGCACGGGCTCGATCCGCGTCGGCACGGAAACGCCGTCGATGTGCAGCTGCGGCGGCGCCTCGCCGCCGGTGGCATCGGCCGACCAGCCCGTCACCCAGGGGCCGTCCACCCGCTCCACATGCAGGTGGCCGGTGGGCGACCCGGTGGACGAGGAGGCGGGCGACGGCTCAGGGGCGGCGCGACCGAGCAGGGAGGCGAGCAAGGGCGGGCGGGCCATGGGTCAGGCGGCGGTCCTCAGGGGGAGGGGGGCCGCCACGGTCACCGCGTCCAGCAGCTGCACCGCGAGCTCCTGCGGCCGGTCGGCCAGCGCGAGGGGCAGCGTCAAGTGGTGCGGGTCATGCGCCCGCGCGCGCTCGGCCTGTGCCCCGAGGTCGAACACGGCGATGCGACGGCCGCTGCGCAGCGCCCCCGACAGCACGTAGCAATAGGTCTCGGGCCAGATCGACGGAATGAGCACGATGTGGGGATCGGCGGCGGCGATGCGCTCGAGCAGTTCGTTGTCGAAATAGCGCCCCAGGAGCGTGACGCCCTGCTCGGCCAGGCGCGGGTCGTCCATGGAGTAACCCAGCAGCGCCACCGACAGCGGCAGGCGCTGCTCCCGCGCACAGCGCGCCAGGCCATGCACCACGTCGTAGCCCTTGATGCGGCTGATCGCACCGACGACCAGCACGCGCACCGGCTCGTCCGGTGCACGCGTGGGCAGCGGCAGTTCCCGCGGCTGCGGGTCGTCCTCGTGCGGCTCGACGGTCACCTGCAGCTGCGGGGCCATCTGCGCCAGGCGGCGGGCCACGTCGCCGGAGGGCACCACCACCTGGCTCGCCGCCGAGAGCAGCTGCAGCGACTCGGCCCGCCAGGCCTCGATCGGCCCCGTCTGCTCGACCATGCGGTCCTGGGCGAGGCAGCGGTTGCACTCGGCCACGCTGGGCTCGCCGCAGTAGCGGCCATCGGGCGTGACCAGGTTCACCCGCGGACAGACGGCGTAGTAGTCGTGCACCGCCAGGCGGATGGCCACGCCCATGCGCCGTGCCACCGCGATCAGCTGCTGCGCCGTGCCCACCGGGAAGTCGATCAGGTGGTGCAGGTGGATCTCCCGGATGTCGAGCTCGCGCAGCGCTTCCTCGAGCATGCCGTCCACACGCAGCGGCAGCGTGGCCAGGTTGTGCAGGCCATACACGCCGGGGTGCAGCAGGGCCACGCAACCCGGCTCGTGCGAGGGCCGCAGCTCGAACGCGGCCGCCCCCTGGTTGAGCAACTGCTGCGACTGCTCCAGCAGGTGTCGCTCGGTGCCGCCGCCGCGGTTGTGGCAGACCAGCAGGACGTTGCGGTCGCTCTTCAGGCGCTTGAGCCGCGCCAGATCGATGCGCGCCCGGTACACCCAGGCGGGGTCGTCCTGGATGTGGCGGGCCACGTCGGCCTCGTAGTGCGGATGCAGGCGTCCCAGCGTCTTGATCGCCTTGGCCGTGCGCTCGGCCGCCTCGCCCTTGAAGCTCACCGAGCCCACGTGGCGCACATAGACGTCGCAGGCCAGCGCGTTGGACCAGCCACGGCGGATCGCCCGCTGGCAGAAGTCGTTCTCCTCGCCGTAACCGCGGCCGAAGTGCCGCTCGTCGAGCAGGCCGATGTCGCGCACCGCGTCGCGCCGCATGTACATGCAAAAGCCCACGCCGGTGGGCGTGGTCACGTGGCGCAAGGTGTTCACCTCGGCCGCCAGCCGGTCGATCTCGGCGTGGTCCACTTCCAGCGCGAGCCGGTTGTCACTCAGCGTCTCGGGGTAGCTGCAGATCGTGGCATTGTTCGACAGCGGCGTGATGGTGGCCAGGCGCGGGTGCTCGGCGGCGTGCCGCAGCAGCCGGTCGAGCCAGTCGTTGTAGACCTCGGTGTCGCTGTTGAGAATCACCACATCGCGCTCGCGGTGCATGCGCAGACCGTGGTTCACGGTCTTCACGAAGCCCTGGTTGCTGCGGTGCTGCTCCAGCGTGAAGAGGTCGCGCTGGGCCAGGCTGCGCAGCATGGCGTTGAGCTCGGGCACCGGGCCGGCATCGTTGATGACGATCAGCTCGAAGGGCGTGCTGACCGGTGCGTTCAACACCGTCCACAGGCAGCGCAGCGTCTCCTGGGCGCCGCCGTAGACGGGAATGATCACGTCGACCAACGGCTCGCCCGCGCGGGCCCGCGGCTGCAACGTGGCCCACCGGGCGGGGTCGAGCATGTCTTCCTCGACCGGCGCAGTGAGCGCCAGAGACGGCGGGGGCTGGTCGGCTGCCGTGGAGGGGCCGGCAGCCGCATGGATGTGATGCGCCAGTTCGCCACTGGCGAACAGCGACAGCGGGTTGCCCTTGGATACGCGCAGGCCGGGACGCGAGCCGAGCAGCCGGCGCATGTCTACACCGGGCAGCGGGCTGCGTCCTTCGCGCCAGCCCCAGCGCTGGAAGTGCTCCAGCGCATCGAGGCCGGACTGTGCCACGTCCGGGTTGCTCTGCAGGTAGTACTCGGCGTCGAACCAGGGCGTGGGCGACAGCCCGCGGAAACGCGTGACCAGGCCATAGTGCAGCAGCCGGTTGATGCCGTGCCGCTCGCCGCAATGGCTGTCGTAGTGGCGCAGGTCGAACAGCGGCGTGGGCGACAGGTTGGCCGCATCCCCCACCGTGACGTAGTGGCGCAGGGGCGACATGCCCCGCAGTTCGCCGGGCTCGATCTGCGACAGGTAGTGTTCGCGATCAAACAGGCCGAGGCGGCGCGTGAGCTCGACCTCGAAGTTGAGCAAGGCCCGGCGGTTGCCCCACATGCGGCCGACGGCACGCATCAGGCGGATGCTCTGCAGCATCACCTGGGCGTCGAAGGCTCGCTTGGGAACGGCAATCACAAGAGGGCCTCCGGCCCCCGGGCATGCGCCCGGGGGAGCGCGGTCAGAAGCTGGTCAGCACCTTGGCGGAGATCGCCAGCTGGTAGAGGATGGACGTGATGCCACGCGCGACCTCGACCCACTTGGTCTCCACCTTCGGGAACACGATGATCTCGTCACCAGGGCCGGGCACGGAGCCCGACGGGGCGATGCTGCCGTCCGGCCGCAGCAGCAGCGTCTTGGTGCGGTCCGAACGCTGCGTGTAGCCGCCCACCAACTCGACGTAGTCGTCCACCGAGTAGCTCGGCGAGTACACCAGCGTGTTGGCGAAGGTGACCTCGCCGCTCACCGCCACGAGGTTGCTCACCTCCGGCACACGGACGACATCGCCGTCTTCCATGATGGTCTCGCCCTGCTGGTCCTTGGCGGCGAGCACCACCTGGCCCTTGGGCTGGATCTGCCGCGCGCGCTCGACGAACTGCAGGATCAGGTCGGCCTCTGTCTTGCGCAGGTTGGCCTCTTCCATGGTGGAGGAACGGCCGGTGAGCGCGGTGACCTCGAGGCCGCGCAGCGTCTGGTCCAGGCTCTCCTTCTGGCGCGCGGCGACCGAGCGGCGGTACAGCTGCAAGGCGCTCATGTTGGCCTGCGGCGCCGGCTTCAGGCGCGCGATCACATCCTTCAGCTTGGCGCCGTAGGGCATCACGAACGAGCGCTCGCCCAGGTGGGCGCCCTCGATGCGCACCAGGATGGTCGCGGGGTACTTGTCGGCGGTGAACGCCACTTCGTCACCACCCTGGATGACCACGTCGCCCGCCTTCTCGATGGGGTGGTACTCGCTGCGGCGCTCGGCGCCGATGGAGCGCACGATGCTGATGTGGGTGGCGCTGGACCGCGGCTGTGCCAGGGCCATGAGCTCGCTGGCCGTGACCTGCGGCTTGGACAGCTCGAACTGGTAGGGGTTGAGCACTTCGCCGGACACCACGACGGCGTGGCGGCGCGGCGGCACGACGATGGTGTCGCCGTCCTGCAGCTGCAGCGCAGCGATCTCGCCCTTGAGCAGGAACTGGTACAGGTCGATGCGCGCGCGCATCTTGCCGTTGCGCATCACGTCGACGGCCAGGTAGGAGCCGCGGTCGGGATCGATACCACCGGCGCGGTCGAGGTAGTACAGCACCGAGTCGGACGACAGGCCGCCGTACAGGCCGGGCGCTCGCACGAAGCCGGTCACGTAGATCTTCACCGGCTGGGCGGCCTCCAGCGTGGCGTACACGCCGACGTTGGCACGGAACACCTTCTTGACCGAGTTGTCGACCAGCTGGTTGAGGTCGCCGTTGCGCACGCCCACCACCTTCACCGGCCCGACGTTGGGGATGAAGATGTTGCCTTGCGCGTCCACCGGCTGCACCGCCTCGTACACCGTGGCGCCCCACAGGCGCACCAGCACGCGGTCACCGATGGCCAGCTGGTAGTCGGGGTTGAAGCCGCTGAACGTGACGGCGCCGAAGCGGCCGCTGAACATCTGAGAACCGAACACCACCGGGCGAGCGCCCGTGGTGGCGGTGGGCGTGGCGGGCAGTGGCGCGGTCACGGGGACCGGCGCCACGACCGGCGCACCCACTGGCACCGGGGCCGTGGGGGAGGCGGCGGTGCCGGCCGTGGGCACGCCCGCGTTGGGCGTCGGCTGGGTGGCCGTCGTGGTGCCTGTGGTGGGCGTCGAGCTGCTCGACGGCGGCACGTTGCCGTAGGCCGGCGGGTAGTTGGGCGACTGGGCCGCCACCGGCGCGGCAAACAGACCGACCGTCAGCACGGCCATCAGGGCATGGGTGAGAAAGCGGTTCATGGCGGTCAGTCCTGATGTTCCTGGATGGTGGCAGCGACGAGGCGAACCACCGCGTAGGTGATCAAGCACAGCGCGAACAGTGTCAGCAGGTTATAGATGCGCCGGGGGTACTCGGCGGTTTCCGCACGGGTCGGCGGCTCGACGATGACCAGGCTCTTGATCTTGCGCGCGGCCTCGATGCGCGCGGCTTCGAGGGCGGCGGAGGCCGACTTGTAGCCGTCTTCGGCAATCACGCTGGCCAGCAGCAGGCTCTGGTATTCGGTGTTGAGCGTGCCCAACCGGTCGCCGCCCTGCGCATTGGTGGTGCGCGCCTTCTCGGCCTCCAGCTGGGCCCGGTTGGCGGCGATCTGGTCGCGCAGCGTCACCACTTGCGGCGCGCTCGGCTGCATGAACGACAGCAGGCTCTTCAGCTCCGCCTCCTGGCGAGCGATGCTGGCCTGCAGCTCCGCCGTCAACGCCGTGGCCGCGGCCGACTGGGCCAGCGGGTCCAGGATCTTGTTGGCGGTCTGGAAGGCCACGACCTTGCCCTTGGCCTCCTGCAGGCGCTTGGACGCCGCGTCCAACTCGCCTTGCGAGAACTTCATCTGCTCTGCCGCCACGCGGTGGGAGAACGCGTTGACGAACCGCTCGGCGTGGTCGAGGATGGCCCGGTTCAGCTTTTGCGCCGTTTCGGCGTCGAAGCCCTGGGTGCGGATGGTCAGCAGGCCGTTGACGTCGCTGAACTCCAGCTCCACGCGCGAGCGGTAGTAGCGCACCCACCACTCGACGCTCGTGCCGGGCCACAGGCGGTAGAAGATGTCCGCGCGCGGCTGCTCGAAATGCTCGCGCAGCTTCAGCTGGCCATCGAGCTCGCGCGCCAGGGTGCCGGAATGCACGTAGTTGAGCAGGTACAGCGTGTCTTCCCACGACAGCAGGCCACTGCCGCTGCCCAGGGAGATGGTGCCGCCCGGCCCCGGCGTGACCACGGCCGACTTCACCGCCACGATGGACTCGCTGGTGTAGCGGTCCGACGCGACCAGGGTGTAGTAGAGCGCCCCAAGGATCATGGGCACGGCGATCAGCGCGAGCTGCAGTCGCCGTGGCGTGAATGCGGAAGCCTTGAACTTCATGGTTGGGTTGCCTTGATGAGTGCCTGGAAGGCGCCGATGCCTTCGTCGACGTCCTCGTAATAGTGGGCGTGCCCGTCGTTCAGGAACACCACCGAGCTGCACAGGTCCTTGATGTCCTTCATGTTGTGGGACACCAGGATGACGCCCGCGCCGGCCAGCTTCTCGCGGAACACTTCAGCGGCCTTGCGGCGGAAGATCGGGTCGCCGACGGCCATCACCTCGTCGATGAGGTAGTAGTCAAAGTCGAAGGCCATGCTCACCCCGAAGGCCACCCGCGCGCGCATGCCGGGAGAGTACGAGCGCATCGGCAGGTCGAAGTAGTCACCGATCTCGGCGAATGAGCGCACGTACTCGATCTTCTCGCGCATCTCGTCGCCCGTGGCGCCGAACACGCGACAGACGAAGCGCACGTTGTCACGCGCACTGAGCATGCCCTGGAACCCGCCCGACAGGCCCACGGGCCAGGAAATGGTGGACTCGCTCACCACCTCTCCCGCATCCGGCGTGTCGATGCCCGCCATCAGGCTGAGCAGCGTGGTCTTGCCGGCCCCGTTTCGGCCGATGAGCCCCACGCCGCCACCGGTGGGCAGCTTGAAGCTCAGGTCGCGGAACACGTACTTGCGCCCGTGCCGCGAGGGGAACGACTTGGTGAGCTTGCGGATCTCGATCATCGCGGGTCCTGCCTCACGTGCGCATGAGCAGCCGGCGACGGTCGGCGCTGAACATGAGCACGCCGAGGAACACGACGCCGAAGGCCCAGGCCAGCGGGTATTCGAGGTTCACGCCGAACAGCGGGTGGTAGGTATCGAAATACGCCCAGCGCGACAGCTCCACCAGGTGCAGCATGGGGTTCCACATCAGCGCCTCCACCACCAGCGGCGGGAACGACGTGATGGGGATCAGCACACCGGAGCTGATGTACAGCGGAAACGACAGCAGGTTGAAGAACGTGGCGGCGGCCGGCGCACGCTTGACCACCACGGCCGAGATCAGGCCCATGCCCAGCCCCAGCATGATGAAGACCAGCACCAGGGCCAGGTACTCCAGCGGCTTGGACGGCAGCGCGTGGTAACCCATCCACAGGAAGATGAGCACGAACGCCACATAGATCATGGTGTACATGACAACCTCCATGATCGCGCGCGCCGCGATGGCGTCAGCCGGCTTGACCTGCCGGTAGCCGAACAGCCCGGCGTTGGCATCCACCGCCCCCATGCCGCGCATCCAGATGTTGCGGAACATGAAGAACGGGATCATCGCCACGACGAGGTAGACCGGCACGTCGATCATCACCCCCGCGAAGCGCTCGCGCAGCACCACCTTCAGCATCAGCATGATGGCGATGTGGGCCATGGGCTCGAAGAGCACCCAGACCAGGCCTTCCAGCCGGCCGCCGAAGCGCGTCTTCAGCTCGCGCAAAACGAGCGCGAACACGACGGCTTTCTGGATCTGCCAGGAACTGCGTTTCATGGTCGGGGGCGGTGGGCCGGGCGAGCGCAGCCGGCGGCAAAAGCCGGAACTCTATCCGACGCCACCCCGGGCGCGCCGGGCGGTGTCTCAGAAACTGTCAGCACGGTCCCTCCGGCGCTGTTGCCTGCACCTGGCGTGCCAGCCGGCGCTTGTGTTGGCGGGGCGGATTGTCGCGTGGCGCAGGATGGCCCCACATCCACGGTTTTGGGGGGCACGTGGTGGCGCCGTCACGGGCGGCGGGCGGCGCCGTGACGCCCGTCACGCTCGGCTAGCATGCGTGCCATGCCAAGCCTTGCACCGCCGCCCCACCCGGCCGGCCGCCCCGCGTGAGCACGCTGGGCTGGCGCCGTCTGCTCCGGCGCAGTGGCGCGCCCCTGCACGTGCCCGGCGGGGCGACAGAGGCAGCCGCGGCGCGCCGCCTGGTGGTGCTCGAGGAAGGCCCGTCGGCCAGTGCAGACTACATCCTGCTGCCCTGGCTGCACCGCCTGGGACCGCCGGTTCACCGCCTGGACATGCGGCAGCCGCCGGCCGCCGGCACCTTGGAGGCTGGCGACTTCGTGGTGGTCCAGCGCTACCTGCATGCGGCGTGGCGCACCGCGATCGAGCGCCAACGCACCCATCTGGCGGGGCTGGCCTGGTTCCTCGACGACGATCTGCTCGACCCCGCCGCGCTCAGTGAGCTGGAGGCCAGCTATGCCGCCCGGCTGCGCCGCGGCGCCGCGAACCACCGCCCCTGGTTCGAGCAGATGGGCAGCCAATGGTGGTTCTCCACCGACGCGCTGGCGGCGAAGTACGCTGCGTTATCGCCCGTGGTGCTGCCTCTGGCGCCATCGGCGGCGCTGACCTTGCCCGCGCCCGCGGTGCGCGTGGTGTACGACGGCACCGCCTCCCACGCGCGCGAGCTGGACTGGCTGCTGCCGGTGCTGGCGCAGGTGCAGCGACGCTGCCCCCATACCCATGTGGAGCTGTTCGGCGACCTGGCCGTCAACCGGCGCTTCCGCGAGCTGCCGCGCGTGGCGGTGCTGCACCCGATGCGCTGGCCGAACTACCTGGCGCACACCGCCGCCCGACGGGCCGACATCGGCCTGGCGCCGCTGCTTCCGGGCGTGTTCAACGCCGCCCGGGGCCCCGTCAAGATGGTGGATTACACCCGCCAGGGCGCCGTGGGCCTGTACAGCCGACGCCCGCCCTACGAGGGTTTCGTGCGGGACGGCGTGGACGGCGTGCTGCTGCCCGACGACCCCGCCGCGTGGGTGGACGCCATCGTGCAATGGGCCAACGACGCCGATGGCCGTGCCCGGCTGGCGGCGGCGGCCCGGTCTCGGTTCGCGTCGGGCTGAAGCCCCCCCGGCGGTCAGCCGCCCGGCAAGGCCCGGCGGTACTGCACCGCCTCGGCCACCTCGGCGACGCCCACCGCGTCGCGGCCGGCCAGGTCGGCGATGGTGCGGGCGAGCTTCATCACGCGGTGCAGGCTGCGGCCGGACCAGCCCAGGCGCTGCGCAGCCGCCTGCAGAAAACGTTGGGCCGGCTCGTCGAGCGCGCAGCGGTCGTCCACCTGGCCGGCGTCGAGGTCGGCGTTCGTGCGGCCCTGGCGCGCCTGCTGCCGGTCCCGCGCCTGGGCCACCCGGCCCGCCACGGCCTCGGTGGCCTCGCCGTCGGCCGCGGCCAACAGCTCGGCGGCGGGAACGGCCGTCACCTCCACCTGCATGTCGATGCGGTCCAGCAGGGGGCCGGACAGCTTGCCCTGGTAGCGCGCCACGGCGTCCGGCGTGCAACGGCAGCTCTTGCCGGTGGCCGCGAACGCCCCCAGCCACCCGCAGGGGCAGGGGTTCATGGCCGCGACCAGCTGAAAGCGCGCCGGGTAATGCGCCTGACGCGCGGCACGGCTGATGGTGATGCGCCCGGTTTCCAGCGGCTCACGCAGCGCCTCCAGCGCCGAGCGCGGAAACTCGGGCAGTTCATCCAGGAACAGCACCCCGCCGTGGGCAAGCGAGATCTCCCCCGGCCGGGGTGGTGAGCCACCACCCACCAGGGCCACCGCGCTGGCACTGTGGTGCGGCGCGCGCACGGGCCGGTGCCGCCAGGCGGCTGCATCGAAACCGCCGCTGGAGATGCTGTGCAGGGCGGCGGTGGCCAGCGCCTCGTCGTCCGTCAGGGGAGGCAGCAGGCCGGGCAGGCGCTGCGCGAGCATGGATTTGCCCGTGCCGGGTGGGCCCACCAGCAGCAGGCTGTGGCCACCCGCGGCGGCGATCTCCAGGGCGCGCTTGGCGGCGGCCTGGCCCTTCACCTCGCGCAAATCGGCCACCCCGGCCGCCGCCGGCGCGGCTGGGGCCTGCGCCCGGGGCAGGCGCAAGGCGCCGTCGGGTGCCCAGGCCTGCCCATCGGCCGGTGGTAGCAGTGCCGCCACCACCTCGGACAGGTGCTGCGCCTCGCGGATGTCGAGCCCGCCCACGCGCGCCGCCTCGCGTGCACTGGCCGCAGGCAGCACCAGCACGGGCCGCGGATGCGCCTCCCGCGCCGCCAGCGCCAGGGCCAGCGCACCGCGCACCGGACGCAACTCGCCGGCCAGCGAGAGCTCGCCCGCGAATTCGATGCCGGCCAGGCGCGCCACCGGCACCACGCCCAGCGCCGCCAGGATCCCGATGGCGATGGGCAGGTCGAAGCGTCCGGACTCCTTGGGCAGGTCGGCCGGCGCCAGGTTGACCGTGATGCGCTTGTTGTGCGGGAAGTCGAAGCCGCTTTCGGCCAGTGCCGCGCGCACGCGCTCGCGGGCCTCCTTCACCTCCGTGTCGGCCAGGCCCACCAGGGTGAAGCTCGGCAAGCCATTGGCCAGGTGCACCTCCACCCGCACTTCCGGCGCCGCCAGCCCGTCCAGGGCCCGACTCGCCACCACCGCCAACGCCATGCCACCTCCCGCTCGTCCTGGCGACGGGATTGTCCGGACGGGCGTGCTGCGGCCGATCCCCTCCGATGGGGGGTCGCGGCGCACCACCATGGTGCGCAACGCGCCAGCCTGAGGCGGGCGCTCGCCGGCCGTGCGCTCATGCGCCAGCAGTGTGCCCGCGAGGCACCGCCGTGCAGCTTCACGAATTGGCACAGAAGGTGCGTAGAGGCTGCCGAACCCGTTCGCCTCTTCCCTATCACGGAGCCTCGCATGAAGACATCCCTCGCCCTCGCCGCCGTGCTCGCGCTTGTCGCCGGCAGCGCCCACGCCGACGGTCTGTCCGCCAACCTCAGCCTGACCAGCAAGTACAAGTACCGCGGCCAGGACCAGAGCGATGTGGAAAAGGATCTGGTGCCCGCGATCCAGGGCGGCTTCGACTACGCCAACGGTGGCTTCTACCTCGGCAACTGGAACTCCTCCATCGGCTTCGCCCACGGCACCGAGATGGACGTGTACGGCGGCTACAAGGGCGAGGCCGGCGCACTGGGCTACGACGTGGGTGTGCTCACCTACTACTACCCCGGCACCGGCGCCACGCCCCTGAACACCACCGAGGTCTACGGCGGCATCAGCTACAGCCTGTTCAGCGCCAAGTACTCGCACACCGTGTCGAGCAAGTACTTCGGCATCGAGGACGGCCAGGGCACCGGCTACCTCGACCTGGCGGCGAACTGGGAATTCGCCAGCGGCACCACGCTCAACGCGCACGTCGGCTTCACCCGCTTCAGCGGCGGTGCCAAGGACGTGGGCGCCGTCAACTACACCGACTACAAGCTCGGCGTCACCAAGGACCTGGGCAACGGCTTCAGCGTGTCGGCCGCGTACGTCGGCGCCGACAAGGACGGTGACTGGGGCAAGGTCAACAAGGACCGCGCCATCCTCACCCTCACCAAGGCCATGTGAGCCGGCCTCCACAGCAACAAGGAGCAGCAGCCATGAAGATGGTGACCGCGATCGTCAAGCCGTTCAAGCTCGACGAAGTGCGTGAGGCCCTCAGCGCCATCGGCGTGCAGGGCATCACGGTGACGGAAGTGAAGGGCTTCGGCCGCCAGAAGGGCCACACCGAGCTCTACCGCGGCGCGGAGTACGTCGTCGACTTCCTGCCCAAGGTGAAGATCGAGGCGGCCATCGACGACGCCCTCGTCGACCGCGTGATCGAGGCCATCGAGGGCTCGGCCCGCACCGGCAAGATCGGTGACGGGAAGATCTTCGTCTCCGCGCTGGAACAGGTGGTGCGCATCCGCACCGGCGAGACCGGCCAGGCCGCGCTCTGACGCGAGCCGCCCGCCGACCCCGCCCACACAACACATTGCACTTCCCACCATGAAGACACTGATTGCCTCCCTCGCCCTGGGCCTGGCGGTCCTGCTCGGCACCGGGGCCGCCGCCCCGGCCTGGGCCCAGGACAGCGCCGCCAGCGCGCCCGTGGCCGCCGCCGAGACCGCCTCGGCGGCCGCCACCCCTGAAGCCGCCGCGGCGCCGGCCGCCGCCGCGACCGACGCGGCCCCAGCCGCC
>JACRBA010000131.1 GCA_016213265.1 Burkholderiales bacterium
CTTGGCGCGCAGGAGTTCGCGCTGCGGGATGATCTCGTCCTTGGCCAGCGACTCCGCGCGGGCGTAGTCGGCCTGCGCCACGCGCTGTGCCGATCGCGCCCGCTCCAGGGCAGACTGTGCTTCGCCAAGGGCCAGGCTGTCGAGGACGGCCAGTACCTGACCGGCCTTGACGGTGTCACCCAGCTTCGCGGTGACCTGCACGATGCGCCCTTCGACGCGCGGCGCCACGCGGGCCACGCGATCCTGGTTCGGACGGATCGTCGCGGTGACGGTCACCGTGTCGGCGAAGCCCTGTTCCGCGAGCTTCTCGAGCTTGATGCCGGCGCGCTGCGCTTCTTCGGCCGAAAGTTTCAGGCCACCCTCCTCCTTGTGCCCTCCCTCGGGAGCGGACGCGGCCTTCTCGGCGGACTTGGCCTCGGCGGACTTCTCGCCGTCGCCACAGGCGGTCAGGGCGACTGCCAAAGCAAGGGCCAGCGTCGTCAGCACCAGCGACGTGGACGAGCCGTGCGGCTTCAAGTTCTTCATGGTTGGGTTCCTTCTTGCGGCCAGCCGGCCGCGAGTTCGAGGGCAATGCGGGTGCTCTGGTAGTCGGCGAGCGCGTCGATCAGGTCGCGCCTGGCATCCAGGGATTGCCGGCTGACGACGATCAGTTCGAGCAAGCCGATCTGTCCCGCTTGTTGCGACTTGACGGAGAGTTGCTGGTTGTCCGCCAGGGCAGGGAGCACGGACTCCTGCAGCCGGCGAATCCGATCCTCCAGGCTGGCCAGCCGCGTCCATAGCGCGCTGACGCTTGCGCGCGCATCGCGCTGCGCCGCCTGCCGCTCGATCTGGACCTGCGTGAGCTCGGTTTGGGCTGCGCCGATGCCTGCGGAATTGCGCTTGAACAGTGGCAACGGCACGGACAGGGTCAAGGTCGTCAAACGTTCCCGCGCCCCTCCGGGCCCCTCGCGCCCGACGTTCAGCCCCACGGTCACGTCCGGGTAGGTGCTGGCCCGTTCGAGCTTCAGCCGCGCGGCGGCACTGGTCTCGCGCGCGGCCAGTGCGCCGGCGCGAGGCTGGTTGTCGGCGCTCGCGAGCAGGGCGTCGAGGGAGTAGCCGGGGCGCTGCGCCGAGAGTTCACCTGTCGCCATCGGCAGGCTCCCGGGCGGCAACTGCAATTGCTTGGCCAACTCGGCGCGTGCTTCGAGCAGTTGCTCCTGAATCTGGGCCAACTGATTGCGCGCGCGCTCCGCCTCGACACGAGCGACGTTGGCGTCGAGCCGCGTGTCCTCGCCCGCCTGGCGTCTTCGCTGCACCGCCGTGGCCGTGTCATCGAACAGCTTCAGCGCCTGCGTCTCCGTGTCTGCCCGCTGCTGCAGCGCGAGCACGCGCGTGTGTCGCTCGGCCACCTCCGCGCGAACGCGGCGACGGACGTCGGCGATCTCCAGCCGCAGGGCGGTCAGCGCGGCACTGGTGGCTTCGCGACGATAGGACGGCTGGCCGCCCACCTCGAAGGTCTGGGACAGCCCCGCACCCCACTCGCTGCGGCGTTCCGCCCCGGTGGTCGAAGGCACGGACCGTCGCGTCTGGTCGACGGACAACTGCGGGTTGTTGTAGAGCCACGCGCTTGCGTCGGCACGCTGCCCTTCGGCCGCCGACAGTTCGGCCATCTTCAAGCGCAGGGTCGGGCTTGCCGCCTCGGCCAGCGCGAGGGCCTCCGCGAGACTCAGACGCTGCTGCGCCTGAGTCGGTGCGGTTTCCGGGGGGAGGACGCCAGGCTTTTGCGTCGGGACTTGCGCCTGCCCGATGGTGGACAGGCAGAGCAGGGCGCCGGCAAGGGCCAGCGACTTCGTTCGCATCGAATTCTCCAGGTTGCAATGAACAACAAAGCGGAAGAATTCGGCGAGGCGTCAGTCGCTAGGGGGCAACCTCAATGGATGTGACAGTTCCTCGCCGAATCAGGCGGCGAGGGCCCATTTGGGGCGTTCGATCCGGCCTGGGAGACCGGAATCCGGAAGATAAAGCGTGGCCAGTGCCAGGACGGCAGACTGGGTCGCAGCAACCGAAGTGGTCTGACTGGCACAGGGTTGCACGCAACCCAGGTGACAAAACGCACAGTCAAGGTCGTCTGCAAGCACCGAGGCCTTCTTGGCAGCGGACCCTGAATCGGACTCGGCCTTCGCCTGGTGCTGATGGCTGTGGTGCCCGAAGTGCCCTGAACTCGGAGCCTGCTCGTGGCCGCAGTACGTCGCTGCCGCACCCCAGGCAAACTGGAGAGGCAGGACGGACAACAAAAACAGAAGGATCAAGCGACGCACGGGCGGAGTTTAGCGGACGTGGACGGAACCCTGCTAGCCGAGCCTCGTGGCGGACATTCCGGTGGAAGTCAAACGCCCGCTTGGCGCGACATGTTGCCGGTTCCAGTGGAGCGACGTCCCGCCGCATCGGCCGCCGCTGCCAACGTCATCTGCTTCATCGTCATCCCCCGCATCCTGCGTCGCTAGCTTCAACGCACACAGTTACAAAGCCGAGGACTTGATCAGCGATTCCCTAATGCACAGATGAACGTGACGCCAAGAACTGGCTGTTCGCTGGCAGCGCGCTGGCCGGGCAGCGCGCGGCTGTGGTAATGAGCCTGGTGCAGTCGGCCAAGCTCAACGGCCTGGATCCCGGGTCTACCTGCGCGACGTTCTGGCGCGCATCCACACGCACCCCAGCCACCGGCTGGAAGAACTGCTGCCGCTTCGCTGGCGGCCGGCCTGACGATTGGGACGCTCACGCAGTGGGTGGTGATCGAGGCCGACGTCGCCGTGCGCCGCATGAGCCACGACCAGAAGGTGCGCCTGGCCGACGAGATCTACGCCCAGCAGCCCAACACGCTCGCCGCGTTCCTGGCGCTGCCGGGGATGGGGGTGGACATGGCGCAGTTGGAGGTCGCGCTGCACATCCCGTTCGTGACCTTCCAGGCGATGAAGCTCAGCGGCCACCAGTGGCCGCTGGTCACCGAGGACATCCAGGACGGCTGCCTGCAGCGCCTGACGGCGCGTGCGCGCTTCAACGAAGGGCTGCCGCAGGAACTGGCGACCAAGCTCGTCGAGCAGTTCCACACCGAGCACGCCGAGCGCTACCTGCTGGCCTTCGTCTACAGCTGGCTCGACGAGCACGACCTGATGGCTGTGCGCACCGAGGCAGAGAAGTATCTGATGATGGCCGCGCTCAACCTGGTGGAATGCGTCGCCTTCGTCGGGGCGGTCAAGCCGACTCGATAGGCAGCGGGTCAGGCCGCCCGTCAATATGTGATGGCCGGACGCTCACCGAGACGGCGCATGTCGAGAGTTTATCGGCAACTGGATGCGAAACTGAAACGAGGCCACTTCGGGCGGCAAGATGTGGATTTGAAACCCTGTAGCAAGTGCAGAGTCAATCGCGCTCCCTGCGCGATGGGGCTGCTCGGCCACGAGCCCTGCTTCGCCCGATGCTAGCCAGGGGCACTCGGGTCACCCGGCGCCACTGAGTGCCGGGAGCGCGCCGACATGCCAATCCAGTGATGTTTGCTCAAGCGTCTCTTCTTCCATCGCAGTGAGCTGTTGCCGGGCAAATTGCGCGACGCAGCTTGGGCCTCTCCACTGCAGCACGCGTTGTATGCAAATCGGTTCTGGCGGCGTCAGTGGCAACTACCGCAGCACAAGCCCGTCGGCTTGCCGGGAGTGGCCGAACCGGCCTGCACGGGCACCGGCGTGTAGCCCGCGTCCTTGATGGCTTCGGCCAGTTCCTCGGCGTCGGCCGAGGCCGGCTCCACCTGCACACGGTGCGAGGCCAGGTCGATAGCGACTTTGGCGTCCTTGTCCGTGGCCTTCAACGCCTTGGTGATGTTGCTGACGCAGTGGCCGCAGGTCATGTCGTTGACTTCGAAGGTGATCATCGCTATCTCCAGTGGGGTCGTGTTGCTGACGGGCATACTGTTGACCTTTCCATCGTTGTAAGGTCAAGCGATGATCTGGAGAGACCCCTCTAGCTGCAGGCAGAAGCCAACGATACTCTTGACCTTTCCATTGTTGGAACCTTGACGATGCGTAGACACTGAACGGCATATCGAGGCACTCATGAGCACCGCTGCACTGTCCAACCCACTCGGAATCAAGCTCCAGGTCACCGGGATGACCTGCGCCTCGTGCGTCACGCGCGTCGAGAAGACGCTCAAGGCGGTTCCGGGAGTCAAGGAGGCGAGCGTCAACCTGGCGACGGAGGAGGCGTCTGTCAACGCCGATCCCTCCGTGACGGCGGACTCGCTGGCAGCGGCCGTTCGCAAGGCCGGCTACGACGTTGCCATCACAGAAACAACGCTGCTGGTGGAGGGCATGACCTGTGCGTCCTGCGTCGCGCGGGTGGAGAAGGCGCTCCGCAAGGTACCCGGCGTCTCCGGCGCCACCGTCAACCTGGCGACCGAGAAGGCGACCATCCAGGCGCTTTCGACCGTGCCGGTTTCGGCGCTGAAGGCGGCCATCGAGAAGGCGGGCTACGCGGCGAAGGACGTTCAGCACGACAGGCCGCCGCCAGCCACTCGGCTGCCGGTCTGGTGGCCAGTGGCGGCAAGCGCTGTGCTGACCTTGCCACTGGTCGCTCCGATGCTGCTGTCGCTCTTCGGCATCGAGTGGATGCTCAGCGGCTGGGCACAACTGGCACTGGCGACGCCAGTTCAGTTCTGGCTGGGGTGGCGCTTCTACCGGGCCGGCTGGAAGGCCGTGCTCGCCAAGACCGGCAACATGGACCTGCTGGTGGCGCTGGGCACCTCCGCGGCCTACGGACTGTCCGTCTACCTGCTCTTCAAGCACGCCGGGCACGGCATGCCGCACCTCTACTTCGAGGCCTCGGCGGCCGTGATCACGCTGGTCTTGTTGGGCAAGTGGCTCGAGCACCGGGCCAAGCGGCAGACCGCCGACGCCATCCGTGCGTTGAACGCGTTGAGGCCGACCACCGCCCGGGTCCGCCGAGACGGCGCGGAAGTCGACATTCCGGTGGAGCAGGTCGTCGTGGGTGACCTCGTCGTCGTCAGGCCCGGTGACCGCGTCGCTGTCGACGGTGAAATCGTCGAGGGGCGCAGCCACGTCGACGAGTCGCTCATCACCGGCGAGAGCCTCCCAGTGCCCAAGGCCCCCGGAGACAAGGTCACCGGCGGCGCCATCAACGCCGAAGGCGCGCTGACCGTTCGCACGACCGCCATCGGCGCGGAGACGACGCTGGCTCGCATCATCCGGATGGTCGAGTCGGCTCAGGCGGCAAAGGCACCCATCCAGCGTATCGTGGACCGCGTGAGCGCGGTGTTCGTCCCGGTTGTTCTCGGCATCGCGCTTGCCACCTTCCTCGGTTGGACGGTCTTCACGGGGGACTGGGAACACGCGCTCATCAACGCGGTGGCCGTGCTGGTCATCGCGTGCCCCTGTGCGCTGGGTCTGGCGACGCCGACGGCCATCATGGCCGGCACCGGGGTCGCCGCGCGACACGGCATCCTCATCAAGGACGCCGAAGCCCTGGAGATCGCGCATGCAGTCACCGCGGTCGCCTTCGACAAGACCGGTACGCTCACCGAAGGCAAGCCTTCGCTCGCGGCCGTGGCGGCTGCCGACGGATCGAACCGTGACGAGGTGCTGCGACTTGCGGCCGCGCTCCAGAAGTCGAGCAGCCATCCGCTGGCGATGGCGGTCATGGACAAGGTGCGCGAGGAGCGACTGCCGGTCCCAGAGGCTCACGATGCGAAGGCGCTTCCCGGTCGCGGTGTCGAAGGCACGGTTCGAGGCCAGAAATTGGCCCTCGGCAGCACGCGCATGTTGCGCGAGCTCCAATTGAACGAGGGCGATCTGCTGGCCGACGCTCAACGGCTCGAGCGGCAGGGCAAGACGGTCTCGTGGCTGGTCGGGTCGGATGGCAACCAGTGGCGCCTGCTGGGCTTGCTGGCGTTCGGCGACACCATCAAGCACACCGCCGCTGCAGCGGTGGCGCGGCTGCATCAACTGGGCATCAAGACCGTCATGCTGACCGGGGACAACCGCGGGGCGGCAGAAGTCGTCGCGAAGGAACTCGGCATCGACGAGGTTCGTGCCGAAGTCCTGCCCGGTGACAAGGCGGCCGTGGTGAAGGAACTGCGCGATGCGGGCGCCGTGGTCGCGTTCGTCGGCGATGGCCTGAACGACGGCCCCGCACTCGCCGCAGCGTCCGTGTCGTACGCGATGGCAGGTGGCGCGGACGTGGCGACCGAGACCGCCGGCATCACGCTCATGCGCGGCGACCCGAGGCTCGTGGCGGACTCGCTGGACGTCTCGCGCCGCACCTACTCCAAGATCAAGCAGGGCTTGTTCTGGGCCTTCGGCTACAACGTACTGGGCATCCCGCTGGCCGCGCTGGGCATGCTGAATCCCGTCATCGCGGGAGCGGCGATGGCCTTCAGCAGCGTGAGCGTCGTGGTCAATGCATTGACGTTGCGGCGCTGGCACGGTGCCGCTGACGCGCCGGCCGCGCGGCGCCCGAAGCATTCCCAATCCGTGGCCGTGTCAGGGAGCCCCAGATGAGCATGAACATCGGCGAAGCAGCGAAGGCCTCGGGCGTTTCGGCGAAGATGATTCGCCACTACGAGAGCGTCGGGTTGTTTCCGGAAGCCGTACGGACCGAGTCCGGCTACCGCCAGTACACGGACAAGGAAGTCAGCACGCTGCGCTTCGTCCGACAGTCGCGCGATCTGGGTTTCTCCATCGAGCAGATCCGCGAGTTGCTTGGACTGTGGCAGGACCGCATGCGCCCCAGCCGACAAGTGCGCGCGCTGGCGCAGGCTCACATCGAAGAGCTGGACGAGAAGCTCAAGGAACTCCAGTCCATGAAGGCGACGCTCGAGCACCTCGTGCATTGCTGCCATGGTGACGACCGGCCCGATTGCCCGATCATTGACTCGCTGGCGCAGGAACGACGGGGGCAGGAGAAGAGCCCTACGGCGGCGACCGGACTCGGACACCGCAGGACGACGGGGCTGCAAGTGGGACGGCGAGCGCGCCAGAGCGCTTGACCGTGGGTACCTTGGCTTGGCCAGAGGGACTCGGCTGTCGCTGAATCCTCATGCGATGGCTACAGAACTCGCGTAGACGGTCAACGCACTGGGATCCGCTTCGAATCGCTTGGCCCCGGCCTCGACATCGAGGCCGGGAGTCGACTCCGAGGTGCAGACGATCGGACGCTTTCGGGCGTTTCGATAGCAGTAGGGGCCGCCGCGCCGGCCGACATCTGAGTTCGTACTGGCGCAACCCAGGAGCACCAGCGACGTCGCCGATGCCGCAAGCGCCAGGACGTGCCGGCGTGTGGTCACGGCGCAGCCCCAGCCGAGCTTACGGGCGCTTGTCTGCGTCGGGCTTGGCGGTCGCCACGGGTTCGTTCGAGCACCAGCCGCGATTGCTGGTCCGGCAGCGCCACGTGCCGTCGCGCATCGCCTTCTCGACCTCCGCGCGGACCTGCTCTCGCGTGAGCGCCGCGGGCCGGGTCGATTCGGTCGTGTTGGCAGTGCCGGGCGCGCCCTGGGCCATCTGGTGTTGGGCCGCTGCAAAGAGCGGGGAGCCGGCCATGACGGCGGCGGCCGCAAGCGCGCGGGTGGCTGTGAAGATGGTATTTCTACGCATGGTGAACCTCGTGAGTTGTTGATGAATGCGAGGCTTCACTCTATGGACCGCGTGCTGACCAGATGCGGACTGGAAGATGACCAAGTCGTAATCGAGGAGACGCGACGGCTGGTGGAGAATCTGCCCATGAAAATTCTCGTGATCGAAGACGAGGTCCGCTTGGCGGAGTACCTGCGAAAGGGCCTGTCAGAGAGCGGCTACGTGGTCGACCTGGCTCACGACGGCATCGACGGACTCCATCTCGCCGTCGAGGGCACGTACGACCTGATCGTCCTCGACGTGATGTTGCCGGGACGGGACGGCTTCGAGGTGCTCGCAGAGCTGCGTAGGCAGCGCAGGACGCCTGTCCTGATGCTGACGGCCCGCGACGCCGTCGAAGACAAGGTCAAGGGGCTGACCGGTGGCGCAGATGACTACCTCGTCAAGCCGTTCTCGTTTTCCGAGTTGTCGGCGCGGGTCCAGGCCCTGTTGCGCCGCGGCGGGGGAGATCGGGAGGGGCAGCTTCCCACCAGCCTCCGGCTGGCGGATCTGGAGGTCGACCTGGCACGCCGCAAGGCGACACGGGCCGGCAAGCGGCTCGAACTCACCCCGAAGGAGTTCAATCTCCTCGTGCTTCTTCTGCGTCGGCGCGGAGAGGTCCTGTCGCGCACCGTGATGGCGGAACAGGTGTGGGACATCAACTTCGACAGCGACACGAACGTTGTCGAGGTGGCGGTGCGCCGGCTGCGCGCGAAGCTGGACGAGCCGTTCGAGTTCAAGCTGATCCACACGGTCCGCGGCATGGGCTACGTGATGGAGGAGCGTCAGGAGTGAGGTGGCGCGTCGTCGCCGCTGGTGATCAATCCCTCGGGACCCGTCTGTCCCGGTGGCTGGCGCTGCAGGGGTTGGTCGCTGCGCTTGCGGTCTCCGGAACGGTGTACGCCGTCAACCTGTGGGTTCTGCAGAGCCGCCAGCACGAGGAACTGGCGCTGAAGAGCGCGGTTGTCCGCCATGCGCTTGCCGAGGCGGCTGGGACATCCGCAGCGGAAGAACTGCAGCACAAGCTGAAGGACTTTCTGGCGGGCCATGAGGACATGACGCTGTCCATCACGTCGCGCGAAGGGCTTGTTCTCTTCCGTGCCCCGCCGCACGCCGGGGATGGCGACGAGGGTTCGAACCGCCGTTTCAAGCAGAGCTCCTGGGATGACACATGGCTCGCGGGCACCGGCGGCGGTGTCCGGGTCGTCTTGGGGTTGGATGTCACCCGCGACCTGGATCTGCTCCAGCGTCTCGGCTGGATCCTGCTGGCAGCCTCCCTCGTCGGCGCGGGTCTGGTGAGCGTGACGGGGTACCTGCTGGTCCGCAGGGGCCTCCTGCCAGTGCACGCCCTGGCCGCACAAGTGGATGCCGTCGCTTTGGGACGCGCGGGGCTGCGGCTGGACGGAGCGGGGCAGCCACTCGAGCTCCGGCCGCTGGTCGATCGCTTCAACGCGTTGCTGGTGCGGGTCGAGCGCGCATACGCGCAGTTGGAGGGCTTCAATGCCGACGTTGCGCACGAACTTCGGACACCGCTGACTACCCTAATCGGGTCGAGCGAACTGGCGTTGCAGCGCAACCGTCCCGCTGCCGAACTGCAGGACGTGATCGCCGGAAACCTGGAGGACCTGAGGCGGCTCGCGATCATCGTCAACGACATGCTGTTTCTTTCGCATGCGGACCGCGGCGCTTCCGCGCGCCGCGCACCGGTCACGAGCCTCGCTGCCGAACTCGGCGAGATCATCGAGTACCACGAGGCCGCGCTTCAGGAGCGAAGCCTGTCGGCGGTTTGCGAAGGGGATGCGAAGGGTGCGTTCGATGTGTCACTCCTGCGTCGCGCGCTGTCCAACCTGTTGAGCAACGCGACTCGCTACGCGAAGACCGGCTCGACGATAAGAGTTCGGATCGCGTCGAACTCGGGCAGGGTGCGGATCGCGGTGGAGAACGAGGGCAGTTCGATCGAGCAGGAGCACCTGCCGCGATTGTTCGACCGCTTCTACAGGGCTGAGCGGTCCCGGCGCCAGACGGGGACGTCAAACCATGGGTTGGGCCTGGCCATCGTCGCCGCCATCGCCCGAATGCACCAAGGCGAACCGTTCGCCAGGTCGGCGGATGGCGTCACAGCGATCGGGCTGGACGTACCGTCGAGTTCGGCGGCGGCATAGCGGGCGCGGTCCCGACAACGGCGACGCCCTCGACAGGGTCCACACACGATGGGTTGTCTCTGGCCGGAAGCGTCAATCCGACACGATTGGCCTGGCCGATGCGTTCGACGAAGACAGTCCCGCCGTGCATCCGTGCGACGGCCGCGACGATGGCCAATCCCAGGCCGTGGCCCGCTTGCCCTCGTGAGCGCGAGGAGTCTGCACGATAGAAGCGGTCGAACATCTGGGCTCGGACCTGCGCCGGTATCTCGATTCCGGGGTTGAGGACACTCAGCGCGACGAGCCCGTGGTTCGACTCGATGAGGACCCGGATCGTGTCGCCGGTGCGGCTGTGGCGGATGGCGTTGGTGAGAAGATTCACGAGGGCGCGCAGCACGAGCGGAGAGTTGCACACCGCCGTGGCGTCGCCGGAGCGTTCCGCGGCCACGCCCGCTTCCTGCAGCAATCCGTCGCAGTAGCGGATGGCCTTGTCCGCCTCGGACCCGAGCGCGACATCTTCCAGTCCCTCCGCCCGGTCGCCGCGATCTGCGCGGGAGAGAAACAGCATGTCGTTGACCAGCGCGTTCAGGAGCTGCAGTTCCTCGAGATTCGACATCAGAACCTCGCGCAGGTCCTCGCGAGATCTTGGCGACGAGAGCGTGACCTGCGTGCCCGTGACCAAAGAAGCCAGGGGCGTCCGCAGCTCGTGAGCCACGTTGGCATTGAAGGCCTGCAACTGCGCATAGGCGTCCTCGAGCCGGTCAAGCGCCTGGTTGAATGCGCGCACCAGCCCTGTCAGCTCGGCGCCTTCGGGAGGCACGGTCAAGCGCCGTCCCATGGAACTGGGCGTGATGTCGCTCGCTTCCGCCGAGAGCTGCGACACCGGCCTGAGGCAGCGACCGATGGCGAACCAACTCAGCAGCACGGTCGAGCCGACGCCGAAGGCACAGATCAGGACCAGCGTCGCGAGATGCGAACGAAGGAGCCCATCGCGGGGGCCGGACTCGATGGCCACGCGCAGCCGGCCGGCCGGCCACAACGATGCCGACGGCAGGGCCGTCTCCGTCACATCCGCGCGGGCGCCGTGCGCCGGCCGCGGCGGGACCGTCGTTCCGTTGGCGCTCGACGCGCCGTAGATCGCCGCACCCGCTTCGTCGAACAGCCACACGTGGAGGCCGTCGTGGCCGATGCGCAGGTCGTCGAGGTGATGAAACAAGGCTGCGCGATCGCCTGAACGATTGGCTTCGTCGATGAAGTGAAGGACGACGCTGACCTTGCCTGCCAACTTCATTCGGTCCGCATCGACCAATTCGGACTCGAGGGCCCGTTGCAGCAGCCAACCTGCAGTCGAGAAGACGACGAGTGCGACTACGCCAAGGCCGGCAGTCAGCCGGGCCGTGATCGAGGGATGGCGCCAGGTCATCACGCATCCGCGTCGTTGCCGCGTTCCAGTTCGAGGACGTAGCCCATCCCTCGAACCGTGTGGAGCAGCTTGACCGGGAACGGCTCGTCGAGCTTGGAGCGCAGGCGCCGTATCGCGACTTCCACCACGTTCGAGTCCCCGTCGAAGTTCATGTCCCAGACGAGTTCGGTGAGCACCGTGCGTGACATGACTTCACCGCGATGGCGAAGCAACACGGACAACAGCGTGTACTCCTGGGCCGTGAGATCCAGGCGCGTGCCGGCGCGAAACGCGCGTCGACGTATGGTGTCCAGTTCCAGGTCCCCGAGCACCATGCGGTCGGGTTCGTGGTGCGCACCTGCGGCACCGCGGCGCAGCACGGCCTGGATACGCGCCAGCAGCTCTGTGAAGACAAACGGTTTGACCAAGTAGTCGTCGGCGCCGGCGCGCAGGCCTCGCACCCGGTCTTCCACGCTGTCAGCGGCGGTCAACATGATCACCGGCGTGTCCTTGTGCTGCCTGTGAACCGCCCCGGGAATCGCGGAGGCCAGTTGGTTTGAGTCAGGCAGTCGCGGCCTGACCAGCGCGTTGGCGATGGTAGTTCGCCTCGAACTCGGCCGGGGGCACGTAGCCCAGCGGCCCCATCAAGCGGTGGTGGTTGA
>JACRBA010000133.1 GCA_016213265.1 Burkholderiales bacterium
CCTGGTGACGGGCGCCTCGCGCGGCATCGGACGCGCCATCGCGCTGGAGCTGGCCGGCCGCGGCATGGTGGTCGTGGGCACCGCCACCAGCGATGCCGGCGCCGCTGCCATCTCCGATGCGCTGTCCGCCTTCCCCGGCAGCCGCGGCGTGAACCTCAATGTCAACGACGCGGCGGGCGTGGATGCGCTCGTGGAATCGCTGGTCAAGGACCATGGTGCGCTGCATGTGCTGGTGAACAACGCCGGCATCACGCGCGACACGCTGGCCATGCGCATGAAGGACGACGACTGGGACGCGGTGCTCGACACCAACCTCAAGGCCGTCTTCCGCCTGTCGCGCGCTGTGCTGCGTCCGATGATGAAGCAGCGCTACGGTCGCATCGTGAACATCACCTCGGTGGTCGGCGCCTCGGGCAATCCCGGCCAGGCCAACTATGCGGCCGCCAAGGCCGGCGTGGCCGGCATGACACGCGCGCTGGCACGCGAGCTGGGCAGCCGCGCGATCACCGTCAACTGCGTGGCCCCCGGCTTCATCGCCACCGACATGACCGAGGCCTTGCCCGAGGCCCAGAAGACCGCCTTGCTGCAGCAGATCCCGCTGCAGCGCCTGGGCCAGCCCGGGGAGATCGCCCATGCGGTGGCCTTCCTCGCGTCGCCCCAGGCCGGCTACATCACCGGCACCGAACTGCACGTCAACGGCGGCATGTTCATGTGCTGATGCCCCCGGGCGCCGCCCGGCGCCCACCCCCGCCGGGGCTGGCAGACCGCCAGCGTAGAATCCGGCCCGTTTTTTCCCCACCCCTCCCGGAGGAGTCATGAGCGATATCGAAGCACGCGTCAAGAAGATCATTGCCGAGCAACTGGGCGTTCCCGAAGGCGACGTCACCAACGAGAAGGCCTTCGTGGCCGACCTGGGCGCGGACTCCCTGGACACCGTCGAGCTGGTGATGGCCCTCGAGGACGAGTTCGGCATCGAGATCCCGGACGAAGAGGCCGAGAAGATCACCACCGTGCAACTGGCGATCGACTACGCCAAGTCGCACGCCAAGGCCTGAGGCCTTTGCTTCCGCTGCCGCTGCACGCATGACCCGTCGCGTCGTCGTCACCGGCCTGGGCCTCGTGAGCCCGGTCGGCAACACCGTCTCCGAAGCCTGGTCCAACATCTTGGCCGGGCGTTCGGGTATTGGCCCGATCACCCGGTTCGATGCCTCCAGTCTCGCTTGCCAGTTCGCTGGTGAGGTGAAGGGTTTCCAAGTCGAGGAGTACATCCCCGGCAAGGAAGCCAAGCACATGGACACCTTCATCCACTTCGGGATGGCAGCGGGTATCCAGGCCGTGCAGGACGCCGGTCTGCCCACGGGTGACCAGCTCACCGAGGAGTCGGCCGAGCGCATCGGCTGCATGATCGGCTCGGGCATCGGGGGACTGCCCGAGATCGAGGCGACCACCCGCGTGGTGGTCGAGCGCGGCGCACGCCGCATCTCGCCCTTCTTCGTGCCGGCCTCGATCATCAACATGATCTCCGGTCACCTGTCCATCCGTTTCGGCTTCACCGGCCCGAACCTGGCCGTGGTCACCGCGTGCACCACCGGCCTGCACTGCATCGGTCAGGCGGCCCGCATGATCGTGTACGGCGATGCCGACGTGATGGTGGCCGGCGGTGCCGAGGCCACCGTCTCGACGCTGGGGGTGGGCGGGTTCGCCTCGGCGCGCGCGCTGTCGACCCGCAACGACGATCCGGCCACCGCCTCTCGCCCCTGGGACAAGGACCGCGACGGCTTCGTGCTGGGCGAAGGTGCCGGCGTGATGGTGCTCGAGGAGTACGAGCACGCGAAGCGCCGCGGCGCCAAGATTTACGCGGAGGTGCGTGGCTTCGGCATGGGTGGCGATGCCTTCCACATGACGGCGCCCAACGTCGACGGCCCGAAGCGCTCGATGAAGGCGGCGCTGCGCGACGCCCGGATCAACCCGGACCAGGTGCAGTACGTCAACGCGCACGGCACCTCCACCCCGCTGGGCGACCTGAACGAGACGAATGCCATCAAGCTGGCGTTCGGCGACCACGCCCGACGCCTGGTCGTGAACTCCACCAAGTCGATGACCGGCCACCTGCTGGGCGGCGCGGGCGGCATCGAATCGGTGTTCACGGTGCTGGCGCTGCGTGACCAGATCTCGCCGCCCACCATCAACATCTTCAACCAGGATCCAGAGTGCGACCTGGACTACTGCGCGAACCAGGCGCGGGAAATGAAGATCGACCTGGCGGTGAAGAACAACTTCGGTTTCGGCGGCACCAACGGCACGCTGGTGTTCGGCCGGGTCTGATGCCACCTTCGCCGTCCGCTCCGGGGGTGTGCCGTGCGCACCGCACCCGCGATCGACGCTCCGGTGGGTGACGGCCTCCTCTGGCGAGGGGGTGCGGCGCTGCTGGCGGCGTCGGGGGCGGGGGTGCCGATGGCCTGGGCCGGCTGGCACGCGCAGACAGCCGACCGGGCGCCTGCGCTTGTCTGGATGCTGTTCGCCCTGGCCGCGGCCGGGACGGCGGCCGCCCTGGCTTGGCGGGCCCGGGGTGCCACCGGCCGACTGCGCTGGACAGGCACCGCATGGGAGTGGCTGCCCGCCGGCCGGGCGCCTCAAGCCCTCGTTGGCGTGCAGGCCAGGTGGGACCTGGGCGGTGCGCTGTGGTTGCGTGCCCGGCTCGCCGATGGCGGCATCCAGTGGCTGGCACTCGAACGCCGCCATGCCGGCGCGGCCTGGCACCCCCTGCGGGTGGCCGTGATGACGGGGGCCCGTTCATGACGGCGCTCGGCCCGGATGTCGACGCCGTCCTCGTCGAGCGGGTGCGCCAGGGCGATGCCCGTGCCTTCGAAATGCTGGTCGTGAAGTACCAGCGCCGCATCGAGCGGCTCATCGGGCGCATGGTGCGTGACACGGACCTGGTCGCCGACATCGCGCAGGAGACGTTCATCCGCGCTTACCGCGCCCTGCCGCAGTTTCGGGGCGACAGCGCCTTCTATACCTGGCTGTACCGCATCGCGGTGAACACGGCCAAGAAGGCGCTGGTGGATCTCAAGCGCGACCCGCTGGTGGTCGAGGCGTCCATGGCGGGTGCCGACGACGACGACGAAACTTCGCGCCGCGGGATGGAACCAACCGACATGGCGACGCCCGATGCCCTGCTGGCCAGCAAGGAAATCGCGGCGACGGTGAACGCGGCCATCGATGCGTTGTCGGAGGATCTTCGGCAGGCGATCACGCTGCGGGAGATCGAAGGCCTGAGTTACGAAGAGATTGCGGACGTGATGAACTGCCCGATCGGCACCGTGCGGTCGCGGATCTTCCGCGCCCGCGAGGCGATCGCACAGCGACTGCGGCCCCTGCTGGACACGCGCGACGGCGAGCGCTGGTGACCCTTCGCCGATCCGGAGTTGACCCATGACCCCTGCTTCCGATCCCTCCCCCGATGACGCCCGATGGGCGGCCTGGTCCGCGCTGTGCGACGGCGAGGCGGCGCCTGCCGAGGCGCAGCAGTGCTTCGAGCGCTGGCGGCAAGACGACGAGGCGCGGGAGCGCTGGCACCGCTACCAGTGGATCGGCGACGTGATGCGGTCCGAGGACCTGGCCAGCGAGCCGGCGCACGACGAGGAGTTCCTGCAGCGGCTGCGCGCGCGGCTGGCCCAGGAGCCGGTGGTTCTGGCGCCGGTTGCGCCGCCTTCGGTGGCAGTGGCCGCCACGCCATCGCGCGCTGCGCTGGCGGCCCGGCGCGCCCGCTGGGGCGCGCCCGCCGCGATGGCGGCGGGCGTCATGGTCGTCAGCGGCGCGCTGCTGGTGCTGCGCAGTGAAGAGCCGGCCCTGGCGCCGGGGGCCACCGTGGTGGCCGGGGGCGGGGGCGAATCGCCCGTGCTCGCGGTCGCCTCCCCGCCGACGGCGCCGGCGAGCGCGGTGATCGATGCGGCACCCATGCTGCGCAGTGCGGAGATCGACCGCTACCTCAGCGCCCACCGGCAGTACGTGGCCAGCCCCAACCTCGCCCTGCCGGGCGGGGTGCGACAGGTGGCCGTGACGGCGGATGGCCGCTGAGTCCGTGATCCGATCGACCGTGCCGTCTGCGCCCGCGGCCGCGTGCACTCTGCCCATGCGGCGGGCCGACGTGGTGCGCTGGGCCGCCGCTGCCTCGTTGGGTTGCCTGGGTCTGGCATTGGCTGGCCCGGCGGTGGCGCAGGCGGCGGCGCCTGCCGCACCAGCCGCCAGTGCCGCCGCCCCCATGGCCGATGCCCGGGCGTGGCTGCAGCGGGTGAACGACGCCGCGCGCCTGCGCAGCTATGAGGGCACGCTGGTGTCCAGCGATGCCCGGTCCATGACGGTCTGGCGGGTCGCCCACTACGCCGATGGCGGGCAGCAGGCGGAGCGCATCGATGCCCTGGGCGGCGAGCCGCTCACCGTGCTGCGCTACAACGACGTCGTGCACAAGGTCTGGCTGCGCACCCGCGTGGCCGAGGTGGAGCAGCGCGATGCCCGCGCACGCTTCCCGGCCCTGCCCGCCGCCGGTGCCGAGCAGCAGGTGTTCGAGTGGTACGAGTGGCAGCCCAAAGGTGCGGCGCGCGTGGCGGGCCACGAGGCGGAGGTGGTGCTGCTCAAGGCCCGCGACGCTGCGCGCTTCAGCCAGCGCCTGTGGGCCGAGCGCGGCAGTGGCCTGCTGTTGCGCGTGGACATCCTCGGCCCGGGTGACCAACTGCTCGAGTGGGCCGCCTTCTCCGACATCCTGATCGGCGTGCGGCCGCGGGTGACCGCGGTCACCGACCAGCTCAGGCGACTCGACGGCTACCGCGTGCTGCGTCCAGCCGTGCTGCCCACCAGCCTGGACAACGAGGGCTGGCAGCTGCAGTCGCCGCCGCCCGGCTTCAGGCCGGTGCAGTGCGCCAAGCGTTCGCTCGACCTCGCCGGTGCGCCGGCCGCCCCGGTGGTGCTGCAAGCCATCTACTCCGACGGCCTCACGCACGTGTCGCTGTTCATCGAACCTTTCGACGCCAAGCGGCACCAAGCCGAGGTCGCCGGCTCCATTGGTGCGACGCACACCCTCATGGGGCGTCGTGACGACCATTGGGTCACTGTCATGGGCGACGTGCCGATGGAGACGCTCAAGCGTTTCGCGTCGGCCCTGCAGAAGAAGCGCTAGCCCTGTTCCGGAAGGAGAACACATGCCCCGTTCCGCCATTGCGATGGCTCCTCGCCGCGCGCCGCGCGGCCTGATCGCCGCTGCGGCCCTGTCCCTGGCCGCCGCCTTCACGGCGCTGCCGCCGCTGCCGGCTGCCGCCCAGACCCGCGTGCTGCCCGACTTCACCGAGCTCGTGGACCAGGTGGGGCCCTCGGTCGTGAACATCCGCACCACCGAGCGCGTGCGCGGCATGGGGCCGCGCGGCGGCCAGATCGACCCTGGCCTGGAAGAGTTCTTCCGTCGCTTCGGCATTCCCATGCCCAACGGCCGGGGCGGCCCGCGAGGCGGCAACGAGGACGACGAGGACGACCGGCCCCAGCGCCGCGGCGTCGGCTCGGGCTTCATCCTCAGCACCGACGGCTACGTGATGACCAATGCGCATGTCGTCGATGGTGCGGACGAGCTCATCGTCACGCTGACCGACAAGCGTGAGTTCAAGGCCAAGGTGATTGGTGCGGACACCCGCACCGACGTGGCCGTGGTGAAGATCGATGCCACCGGCCTGCCGGCGGTGAAGATCGGTGACATCAACCGCCTCAAGGTGGGCGAGTGGGTCATGGCCATCGGTTCCCCCTTCGGCCTGGACAACACCGTGACCGCCGGCATCGTCAGTGCCAAGCAGCGCGACACCGGCGACTTCCTGCCTTTCATCCAGACCGACGTGGCGATCAACCCGGGCAACTCGGGCGGGCCGCTGATCAACCTGCGCGGCGAGGTGGTGGGCATCAACTCCCAGATCTACAGCCCCTCGGGCGGCTATGCGGGGATCTCGTTCGCCATCCCCATCGACGAGGCCATCCGCGTGTCCGAGCAGCTGCGTGCCAGCGGCCGGGTGATCCGCGGCCGCATCGGCGTGCGGATCGCACCGGTCACCAAGGAGGTCGCCGAGTCGATCGGGCTGGGCAAGCCGGTGGGCGCCCTCGTGCAGGGCGTGGAACCCGGTACGCCCGCCGAGAAGGCCGGCATCGAGGCGGGCGACATCATCGTCAAGGTGGACGGCCGTGCGGTCGAGCGTTCGGGCGACCTGCCGCGCATCATTGGTGGCACCAAGCCGGGCACCAAGACGACGCTGCAGGTGTTCCGCCGCGGCGGCTACAAGGACGTGACGGTGACCGTGGCGGAACTGGAAGCCGACAAGCCGCGCAATGCCGCACCGGTGCCGCCCGCGGACGCGCCGTCGTCTGCCGCGGCCAAGGCCCACCTCGGCCTGGTCGTGAGCGACCTCACCGAGGCCCAGAAGAAGGAGCTGCGCGTGCGCGGCGGTGTCCGTGTGAGCGAAGCCGAGGGCCCGGCCGCCCGGGCGGGCCTGCGTGAAGGCGACGTGGTGCTCTCCGTGAACAACACCGAGGTCACCGACCTCAAGCAGTTCGGCAGCCTCGTCGCCAAGCTGGACAAGGCCAAGCCCGCGACGCTCCTCGTGCGCCGCGGGGAGTGGGTGAACTACATCGTCATCCGGCCCGCGCGCTGACCGGCGGGGGCCGGCCCCCGGCTGCCACGCGTGGCCCGCTGCCCCACCGGGGCAGCGGGTCTTTTCACGTCATGGGATGGGCGGCGACCCCGGCGGCAGCGGCCTGAAAGTTTGTGGGCACTGACGTACAACGTCGGCTGCCGGCATTGCGCATGTCCACGCATACAATCGACACTGACGACGCGGCTTTGATGTGCGCCGCCGGAATGGCGAAGGCTGCCCCACGGCATCCGGCCATCGCGCGCCGGCATCTGTGGATAAGTTGTGGACGAATTTCCATGTTGGCACCCCGCAACGTGCCCCGGGCGGCGCACGGCGGGGGTTGCGGCAAGGGGGTTTTGGCTACAATGAAAGCCCAACAAGCAGTTGCCATACGTTTTGTTGGAAGGCGCGTCTCCTCTTTGGACGTGCCTTTTTTTTAGCCTCCGTACGGGGCCGCCCGCCCGGGCCCTGCGCCCCCTGACGCCCTGGCCCACGCCGGTGTCGCGAGGGCCCACACGACTTGCGCCGGCCCAGCCGACGTTCCCATGGACCACATCCGCAACTTCTCCATCATTGCCCACATCGACCACGGCAAGAGCACGCTGGCCGACCGCCTCATCCAGCGCTGCGGCGGGTTGAGCGACCGCGAGATGGAGGCCCAGGTGCTCGACTCGATGGACATCGAGCGCGAGCGCGGCATCACGATCAAGGCGCAGACCGCGGCCCTGCAATACACCGCGCGTGATGGCAAGACGTACAACCTCAACCTCATCGACACCCCGGGCCACGTCGACTTCTCGTACGAGGTGAGCCGTTCGCTGTCGGCGTGCGAGGGCGCGCTGCTGGTGGTCGATGCCAGCCAGGGCGTGGAGGCCCAGACGGTGGCCAACTGCTACACCGCGCTCGACCTCGGCGTCGAAGTGGTGCCGGTGTTGAACAAGATGGACCTGCCGCAGGCAGACCCCGACAACGCCAAGGCCGAGATCGAGGACGTGATCGGCATCGACGCCTCCGACGCCATTCCGTGCTCGGCCAAGACCGGCATGGGCATCGACGACATCCTCGAGGCGGTGATC
>JACRBA010000127.1 GCA_016213265.1 Burkholderiales bacterium
CACCGCGGCCCAGCAGGCACGCCTGCAGCACCCCACGGCCGCACCGCGGCCCAGCAGGCACGCCTGCAGCACCCCACGGCCGCACCGCGGCCCAGCAGGCACGCCTGCAGCACCCCACGGCCGCACCGCGGCCCAGCAGGATGTAACTCAGACGGGGACAGCGGGGACAGGTTTCGGCTCGGCGGGGACACGTGATCCCAATGAAATCAACAACTTAAGTTGCTGTCCCCGCCGTCCCCGCTGTCCCCGTCACAAAAAGCCGATTCCCGAAACACCATCGGCGCGTCGCGACGCGACGCTGTACCGTCACGAGCAAGGCTGCCGGAGGTGCAGTAACTCGCGCAGTAACTTTCTGGAGAAATGGCATCTATCCCAGGTGATTTGGTTGACCCCGGCTCCACCACTTTCGCAAGGCGCAAGGCCCCGGCTGCCCACGCAGTCGGGGCCTTGTTGCTTTTGGGGCAGCGTGGCGGCAGCCGTGCCGGCTCACGCGTCCCGCACGTCCGCCACCGGCGCCTGGCCGAAGTCCGGGCGATCCAGGTAGGCCAGCACCTTGCGGGCAGCCTGCGCTGGCGAGTCCAGCTGGCCCAGGCGCTGCAACTGCACGAAGCGCTCTCTTTCAGGGAAGCGCTGCGCGTCGGCGCTGCGCAGCTGGGTCTGCATGTCGGTGTCGATGACGCCGGGCGCCAGCGACACGAGCTTCGCCCCGTTCGGGCGGGCGGCCTGTTCCAGCGCGACGGCGCGGGTGAAGTGGTCCATGCCCGCCTTGGCGGCGCAGTACACCGCACTGCCGGCCATCGCCCGCCGCCCCAGGCCCGACGAGATGTTGAGCACCTTGCGCGGCAGGGCCCAGGTGTCGGTGGCGTGCAGGAAGGCGGCGGTCAGCAGCATCGCGGCCTCCAGCCCCACGCGCAGCGCCGTGGACGCATCGCCCAGGGGCGTGGCGTCCAGCGGGCCGGGGGGGGTGACGACACCGGCGTTGTTGACCAGCGTGGCGCTGGCCCAGGCCGGTGCGCCCTGCGCCACCAGGCGGCTGGCCAGCGCCTGCGCCGCGGCCACGGGGTCGGCCAGGTCCAGGGCCCATTGGTCCAGCGACGCGCCCCGTGCCGCGGCCAGGGCCTCGAGCTCGGGCGACGCATGGCGGGCGATGCCGACCACGTGGTGGCCCTCATGCAGGCGCTGCGCCGCCAGCGCGGCACCCAGGCCGCGCGATGCGCCGGTGATGATGGTGAGGTGGGCGGGGGTGTGCATGCGGGCGAGCATAGCCGCGTGGCGGGCGGACAATGCCCGGCATGGATTCCCCTGACCCGACCCCCTCGTCCGCCTCCACGTCTGCCGCCTCGCCTGCCCCCCGCCGCCTGCGCTGGTGGCAGCGGCCGTCCGTGATCTCGCTTGGGGCGACCGTGCTGCTGCTGGCGCTGGCCGGCGGCTGGAGCGCCTGGGAGCTGCGGGGCGTGCCCGGGCAGGCCGACTCGGCCGGCGCGGCCGCTGCGGGGCAGGCCGGCATGCCCTGGCAGGTGAACGCACCGGGCGACGGCACCAGCGAGGTCTTCGGCCTGCACCTGGGCCGCAGCAGCCTGGCCGACGTGACCCACCGCTTCGAACGGGACCTGCGGGTGGCGCTGGTGGTGCCGCTGGGCCAGCCCGGCGCCGTGCCGGCCCTCGAGGCCTATGTGGAGACCTTCCAGGCCGGTGGCATCCAGGGGCGCCTGGTCCTGGCCTTCGACGCGGACGCGGCCTGGCTGGGCGATGCGCTGCGGCGCTCGCCGCGCGACACCGTGGCGGGCAGCGGCAGTGTGCGGCAGCATGCGCTGTCGGAGGACGACCGCCTGCAGGCGCAGTCGCTGGTGCTGTCGGCCCTGGCCTTCGTGCCGGCCGCCCGGTTGGACGAGGCCACCGTGCAGGCCCGCTTCGGCGCCCCGGCCGAGCGGGTGGTGGGCCCGCAGGGCGAAGCGCAGTGGCTGTACCCAGACCGCGGCCTGGCCATCGTGCTGCCTCCTGCCGAGGGCGACCTGGCGCGGGCCAAGGCCGTGCTGCAGTACGTGGCGCCGCGCGATTTCGACACCCGCCTGCGCGACCCGCTGCGCCGCGCGGGCGCGGGCGGCTGAGCTCAGCCGCCGCCGGCTTCCACCGGCGCGCCGATGGCCAGGAAATGGCCGCCGGCCACGTGGTGCACCGTGCGCAGGGCCTCAGGCGCGGTGTCGAAGTGCCAGCGGCCGGCGCTGAACACGCGCGTGTCGGCCCAGGCGGCGGTCACCTGACCGAGGAAGAGATCGAAGCGCTGTTCCTGCTCGGGCTGGGCGATGCGTTCGCAGTCCAGCCAGGCCACGCAGCCGGCCACCAGGGGCGAGTGCGCGGCGGGCTCATCCAGGGCCTGCACGCCGCCGGCGGCGAACTTGTCCGTCTCGCGGCCGCTGTGGGTGCCCAGCCAGTGCACCAGGCGCGCCTGGGCGACGCAGGGCACGCTGAGCGCGAAGCGCCCCGAGGCGTCCACCAGCGTGCGGGTCCAGGTGCTCTTGTCCAGCACCACCGCCACCTTGGGCGGGTCGAAGTCCAGCGGCATGGCCCAGGCCGCCGCCATCACGTTGCGCTGCGCGCCGTCGGAGGCGCTCACCAGCACGGTGGGGCCATGGTTCAACAGGCGGTAGGCCTTGCTCAGCTCGACAGGTTGGCGCATGGGCGGTCCCGGGTCAGAAGGGGCAGGGGGCGTGCAGCGTGAGCCAGCGGCCGTCCGCCGGGTGGGGCAGGCGCAGCCGCGTGGCATGCAGCAGCAGGCGAGGCGCGAGCGCCTGCACGCCCGGCGGCGCGTAGAGCTCGTCGCCGAGGATGGGGTGGCCGATGGCCTGCAGGTGCACGCGCAACTGGTGCGATCGGCCGGTGAGCGGCCGCAGCGCCAGGCGCGCGGCGGGCAGCGGGCCGGGCAGGGCCGCCAGGCGGCGCCAGAGCGTGACGGACGGCTTGCCGTGCACGGCATCGACCTGCTGCCTCGGCCGGTTCGGCCAGTCGCAGGCCAGCGGCAGGTCCACCCGCCCCGACGCAGTCGCCGGGTGCCCGGCCACCTGGGCCAGGTAGAGCTTGTGCACCCGGCGCCCGGCGAACGCGATGCTCAGCGCACGCTGCGCGGCCGGGCCGCGGCCGAAGACCAGCAGGCCCGAGGTGCCCATGTCGAGCCGGTGCACCACCTGCGCGTCCGGGTACAGCGCCTGCACGCGGCTGGCGGCGCAGTCGGCCTTGTCGGGGCCGCGGCCCGGCACCGACAACAGGCCCGACGGCTTGTCCACCGCCACCAGCCAGTCGTCGGCATGCAGGACGGTGATCGGGGTGTCCACAGAAGGGGCGCTGGGGGGGGAGCCGGGTGTCATGGCGCCGCCGCACTCTACCTGCTCGCGGCAACGGGCCGCGGCCGTGGGCATACCCTGGTCGGTACACTCGGCCGATGGATGCGTTGTTCCCCCTGGGCTGGGCCCACTATCTGGTGGGCGGCCTGTGCATCGGCACCGGCGTGGCCCTGCTGTTCGTGCTCACCGGCCACATCGGCGGCATGAGCACGGTGTTCTCCTCGACATGGTCCTTCGTGTCGCGCAGGCCCTTCTTCCAGCAGGCGCGCTTCACCGGCAGCCGCGTCTGGCGCCTGGTGTACGCGGCCGGCCTGGTGCTGGGGGCGGCGCTGTGGTGGGTGTGGCTGGGCCCGGCGCAGCCGCTGTCCACCGGCGTGTCCCCCGGCTGGCTGCTGCTGGGCGGCGTGCTGGTGGGCTATGGCGCGCGCCTGTCCAACGGCTGTACCTCGGGGCACGGCATCTGCGGCCTCGGCTCGCTGCAGCTGCCGTCGCTGGCGGCGGTGCTGGTGTTCATGGCCACGGGCTTCGCCACGGCCCACGGCCTGCGCGCGCTGCTGGGGGCCATGTGATGACGAGTCCGCTGCTGTCCCTGCTGGCCGTGCTGGTCAGCGGCATGGCCTTCGGCTTCGGCCTGGCGCTGTCCACCATGGTGCAGCCCGAGGTGGTGCTGTCCTTCCTGCGCTGGCAGGACGCCGGCCTCATGCTCGTGATGGGCGGTGCACTCGCGGTGACCGCGCCGGTGTACCACTGGGCGCCCCGCCTGTGGCCGCGACCGCTGTGGGGCGCGTCGTTCGGCCGGCACGTGGCCACGCTGGACCGCGACACGCTGGTGGGCGCGGCCATCTTCGGCATCGGCTGGGGCGTGTGCGGCGTGTGTCCCGGGCCGGCCATCGCGGGCCTGGGCACCGGCAACCTGGACCTGCTCTGGGCCCTGGGCGGCATGCTGGCCGGCGCGTGGCTGCACGGCCGCACGGCGCGTGTGCCGCCGGCGCCTGCCTCACTCGTGGCGTAGCGCGTCGATCGGGTCCAGGCGCGCCGCGCGGCGGGCGGGGAAGTAGCCGAACACCACGCCGATCGCGGCCGAGAAAGCGAAGGCCAGCAGGTTGATCCCCGGATCGAAAGCGAAGGGCACCTGCATCATCGACGCCAGGCCCAGCGACGCACCGAAGGCCAGCACCACGCCCGCCAGCCCGCCCAGCGACGACAGCACCACCGCCTCGATCAGGAACTGCATCAGCACCTCGCGCTCCAGCGCGCCGATGGCCAGGCGCACACCGATCTCGCGGGTGCGCTCGGTGACGCTGACGAGCATGATGTTCATGATGCCGATGCCGCCCACCAGCAGGCTCACCGCGGCCACGGCACCCAGCAGCGAGGTCATCAGCCGCGTGGTGCCCGACAGCGTCTGCGCGATCTGGGCGGTGTCCAGCACGTTGAAGTTGTCGTCGGCGTCGGCGGCCAGCTTGCGCCGCTCGCGCAGCAGGCCCTTGAGGGCCGACACCACGCGGGCGGTGTCGGTGCCGTCGCGCACCGACACGAGGATGGTGCCCACCCGGCTGGAGCCGGTGACGCGGCGCTGGGCGGTCTTCAACGGCACGATGAGCGTGTCGTCCTGGTCCATGCCCATGGCCGACTGGCCCTTGGACGCGAGCACGCCGATCACCTCGCACGAGAAAGATTTCACCCGCACCTGCTCACCCAGCGGCAGTCGGTCGGCGCCGAACAGCTCGCGCCGGATGGTGGCGCCGATCACGCACACGGCCGCGCCGCTGTCCTCCTCGTCGGCGGTGAAGCCGCGGCCGCTGGCGATCGTCCAGTTGGCCACGGTGAAGTAGTCGCCGGTGCTGCCGGTGACGGTGGTGGACCAGTTGCGCCCGTTGGCCACGGCGGTGACGGACGAGCGCACCTCCGGCGCCACGGCCCGCACGCCGCCGATCTGCGCGCGGATCGCGTCGAGGTCGGCCTGCTTGAACGGCGGCGCGCCCGCGGTGCCGGCCCCTGGGCCCATGCGCTGGCCCGGGCGCACCATGAGCAGGTTGCTGCCCAGGCTGCTGATCTGGTCGCGCACGGCCTGCGTGGCGCCGTTGCCCAGCGTCACCATGGTGATGACCGCGGCCACGCCGATGACGATGCCCAGCACGGTGAGGAACGAGCGCAGCAGGTTGCGGCGGATGGCCCGCAGCGCCAGCACGAAGGTGTTGCCCCACATCAGGCGGCCCCTTCGGCGGCGGGCTCGGCCACTGGCTCCGGCGCCAGCCGCTCGTCGCGCGCGATGCGGCCGTCCACGAAATGCACGATGCGGCGCGCGAAGGCCGCCATGTCGGGCTCGTGGGTCACCATCAGCACGGTGATGCCGCGGTCGCGGTTCAGCCCGGCGATGAGCGCCATGATCTCGCGGCTGCGCTCGGAATCGAGGTTGCCGGTGGGCTCGTCGGCCAGCAGCACCGTGGGCTGGGTGACGATGGCCCGCGCGATGGCCACGCGCTGCTGCTGGCCGCCGGAGAGCTCGCCGGGCGTGTGCGCTTCCCAGCCGGCCAGGCCCACCTGCGCCAGCGCGTCGCGCGCGGCGGCGCGGCGCCGGGCCGCGGGCTCGCCGCGGTAGAGCAGGGGCAGCTCCACGTTCTCAAGGGCGCTGGTGCGCGCCAGCAGGTTGAAGCCCTGGAACACGAAGCCGAAGTGCCGCCGCCGCAGCCGGGCGCGCGCGTCGCGGTCCAGGCCGTGCACGGGGATGCCTTCGAACTCGAACTCGCCCGAGGTGGGGGTGTCCAGGCAGCCGAGCACGTTCATGGCAGTGGATTTGCCGGAGCCGCTGGGGCCCATGATGGCCACGAACTCGCCGCGCCGGACGTCGAGGTCGACGCCCTTGAGCGCCTGGAAGGCCACGGCCCCTTCGCCGTAGACCTTGGTCACGCCGCGCAGGCGGATGAGCGGCGCGGACGCCTCCGGCCGGGACGGCGTCACCGCCCGCCTCCTGCCTGCTGGTCCACGATCACCTGCTGGCCCTCGGCCACCTCGGGGCCGCTCACCTCGGTGAGCCGGCCGTTCGACAGGCCGGCCGTGACCTGGATGGCGCGTGCTTGACCGCCATCGAGCACCCAGAGGCGGCGGGTGGCGCCGGCCGCGTCCTTGTTGGCCTCGGCGGGGCGCGCGCGCTTGGCCGCCTGGCCACCGGGCGGGCGCGGCATGAGCGACGACACGATGCCGCCGCCCGAACCGCCGCCGGCCGGTGCGGCGGCCGCCGTGGGATCGAAGCTGAAGGCGGTGTTGGGCACCCGCAGCACGCCGGTGCGCTGGGTGGCGGCGATGGTGGCGGTGGCCGTCATGCCGGGGCGCAGGCTGAGATCGGGGTTGTCCACCCGCAACTGCGTGGGGTAGGTGACCACGTTGTCGGTCGTCGTGGAGCCGAAGTTCACGCGCGTCACCTGCGAGGGGTAGCGCCGCCCGGGCCAGGCACTGACGGCGAAGGTGGCGGTCTGGCCCGCCTGCAGCTGGCCCACGTCGGCCTCGTCCACGTTGACCACGAGTTCCAGCTGCCGCAGGTCCTGCGCCATGGTGAACAGCGTCACCGCCTGCAGCGAGGCGGCCACGGCGTTGCCGGGCTCCACCGCACGCGTGAGGATCACGCCGTCGAAGGGCGCGCGGATCGAGGCCTTGGCGAGGTTGGTCTCGTCGGTGCGCAGGGTGGCCTTGGCCTGGCTGACGGCAGCGCGGGCGTTGGCCTCGGCCGCTTCCGCCTTGGCCACCGCGGCGCTGGCGGTGTCCAGCTCGGTGGCCGCGGGCAGGCGCCCGCCGGACAGCCGCTGCACCTCCTTCAGCCGGGCGAGCGCCACCCGCGTTTCCAGCGTGCTGGCCGACGCCTGGTCGGCCGCGGCCTCGGCGCTGCGCACGGCGGCGCGTGATTTCTCCACCTGGTCGGCGAACTTGGTGGTGTCCAGCCGCACCAGCACCTGGCCCTTGGCCACCCGGTCGTTCACGTCCACCAGCACCTCGGCCACGGTGCCCGAGAGCTCGCTGCCGATGTTGGCCGAGCGGGTGGGCTTGAGCGTGCCGTCGGCGCTCACCGTCACCGCGATGTCGCCGCGCGTGACCGGCTCGGTGACGTACCGCGGCGCCGCATCGCGGCGTGCGGCCTGCTGCCAGGCCCAGGCGCCGGCCAGCACCGCCACCACCGCGGCCAGCATCAGCCAGGTGGCCGGGCGCTTCCAGCGGGGGCGGGTGTCGCCGAGCAGCCAGTCGGGCAGGGCGCGTGAGGCGGCGGAGGTGGCCGGGGCCGGGGTCGGAGCCGGGGTGGCGGCGGGGGACGGGGCGGGCGAAGGGGTGGGGGAGGGGGCCATGGTCAGGCAGTGGGGCGGTCCGCGGCGGGCGCGGTGGTGTCGTCGGCGTCGTGGGGGGTGTCGTCAGCGGTGTCGTCGACGGTTGGGGGCGCCGGCCAACCGCCGCCCAGCGCCTTGAACAGGCGGATGAGCTGCAGAGAGATCTCGGTGCGCGTGCTCTGCAGCGCGAGCCGGGCCGCCAGCTCGTCGCGCTGGGCATTCAGCCAGGTGGCGGTGTCCACCACGCCCGCCTGGTGCCGGATGCGCTGGGCCAGCAGCGCCGCGGCGGCCGCCTGTTCGGCCCGCGCCAGGGCGTCGGCACGGTCGCGGCTGCCGCGCAGCGCCGCCAGGCTGTCCTCCACGTCCTGCAGCGCGGCGAGCACACCGGCCTCGTAGGCGGCGCGCGATTGCGCCAGGGCGGCGCTGCGCCCGGCCACCTGGGCGTCGCGGGCGCCGGCGTCGAACACCGTCCAGTCCACGCCCGCGGCGAGCGAGGCGATGGCTGCGCCGGGGCCGCCCAGCGCGCCCAGCGTGGCGGCCTGCCAGCCCAGGCTGCCCGTGAGGCTGAGGCCCGGCCAGGCGGCGCGGCGGCTTTGCACCTCGCGGGCCCAGGCGGCCTGCACGCGCGCCTCGGCGGCGCGCAGGTCGGGCCGGCGCCGCAGCAGGTCGGCCGGCACCCCCACGGCCAGGCTGCGCAGGGCGGCCGGCGCCTGCGGCACCGTGGGCCGGGTGTTGTCGGCGCCATCGCGGGTGGGCCGGCCCTGCGCGGGCGCAAGGCCCCGCAGCACGGCGACCTGGTGCTCGTACTGGGCGATCTCGGTGGCGAGCGCCGGCAGGCTGGCGCGGGTCTGCTCGGTGGCCAGCAGGGCCTGTTCCAGATCGTGCGCGCTGGCCAGGCCGGCGCGGGTGCGCCACTCGGTGAGTTGCAGCGTGTCTTCGAGTGCGGCCAGGCTGGCGCGGGTGAGCTGCTCGCGCGCAAGGGCGCCGCGCCACTGCACGTAGGCCAGCGCCACTTCGGCCGCCAGCGCGATGCGTGTGCTGGCCACATCGGCTTGCGCCGCATCTTCGTCGGCTCGCGCGGCGGCCACGGCGGCGCTCAGGTTGCCATTCAGATCGGGCTCCCAGCTGGCGCTGAACGCCAGCCGATGGGTGTTCACGCCCGCCGTGTCGGTGGCGCTGCGGCTGCTGGAGGCGCCCAGCCCCAGCGCGGGCCAGCGGGCCGCCTCGGCCAGCGCGCGCGCGGCGCGTGCCTGCGCCAGGGCGGCCTGCGCACTGCGCAGGTCGGGGTGGGCGGCGAGCGCATCGGCCACCATCTGGCCGAGCGTGGGGTCGTCGAACTGCCGCCACCACTGCGCCAACAGGGCGTCGTCCACGGGCGTGGGGGTGGCCAGGCCGTCGGCACGGGCCCAGGCGGTGCCCGCCACGGCGGCACCGGTGGCGGAGGGGGCGGGGTCGGCCGGCGCGACGGCGGCGCAACCCACCAGCTGGCTCACCAGCAGGACGGACGCGAGGGCGGCCCACAGGGGCCGGCGAGCGGGGGGCTCTGGAAGGGCAGGGGGCATACGGGTCCTCGCCGAATGACGGCGCCGGAGCATGTTGCCCACCCTGCCCGGACGCCGTGCGTCCGGTTTGTAAAGTTAACCGACGCCGGCCGGCATGACCGGCGTCAGCCGCGCGGCGTCACTGGTCGACGAAGGCGCGCTCGATGACGAAGTCGCCGGGCGTGGTGGTGTTGCCTTCCTTCAGGCCACGCGTCTCCATCATGGCCTTCAGGTCGCGCAGCATGGCGGGGCTGCCGCAGATCATCACGCGGTCTTCCGCCGCGTTCAGCGCCGGCAGGCCCAGGTCGTTGGCCAGCTGGCCGTTCTCGATCACGGTGGTGACGCGGCCCTGGTGCTTGTAGGGCTCGCGCGTGACGGTGGGGTAGTACAGCAGCTGGCGGCTGACCATCTCGCCGAGGAACTCGTGCTGCGGCAGCTCCTGCGTGATGTAGTCGTGGTAGGCGAGCTCCTTCACCTCGCGCACGCCGTGCACCAGGATCACCTGCTCGAACTTCTCGTAGGTCTCCGGGTCGCGGATGATGCTCATGAAGGGGGCCATGCCGGTGCCGGTGGACAGCAGGTACAGCCGCTTGCCGGGCGTGAGGTAGTCGATCAGCAGCGTGCCGGTGGGCTTGCGGCCGACGATGACGGTGTCGCCCGGCTGGATGTGCTGCAGGCGCGAGGTGAGCGGGCCGTCCTGGACCTTGATGCTCAGGAACTCGAGGTGCTCCTCGTAGTTGGCACTGACGATGGAGTAGGCACGCAGCAGCGGCTTGCCGTCGACCCGCAGGCCGATCATCGTGAAGTGGCCGTTCGAGAAGCGCAGCGACGTGTCGCGGGTGGTGGTGAAGCTGAACAGGCGGTCCGTCCAGTGGTGCACGCTCAGTACGCGCTCTTCATTGAAGGCACTCATGCTCTTGGGGCGATTAGTTGGGGATGGGCGGGGTCGGCGAACCCGCTATTGTCACCGAGGCGGTGCTTACCCTGATGCGCTGCCTCAAGGTCCCCGTCCAAGCCCACCAGGCCCACAAGGAGAACGGCATGGTCAGAGTCCCCTTTTCCCGTCCCCTCGCCCTTCGTCCCGCGGCGCGCGCCGCGGCCCTGGCGGTCGGCCTGCTGGCCAGCGCCGCCGCCTCGGCCGCACCGTCGGTCTGGGTGTCGGTGGGCAGCGACGCCTACCGCCTGCTGCGCATGGCGGGCGCCGGCCTCGAGCAGGTGGAGATGCACCGGGTGCCGGTGCAGGTGCCCGCCGAGGCCGGTGGCCTGAAGACGCAGCAGGAGACGCTGTACCTGATGCGGGTGGACGAGGCCGCGCTGCCGCGGCTGTCCAGCGAGGTGCACGAGCGGCTCAAGCGCTGCGGCGGCTACGTGGTGCACGCCTCGCGCGAGGACGGCCGCCAGGCGCTGGCGCGTTTCCGCCAGACGCCGGTGCAGCCCGAGGCCGTGAGCTACAAGGTCGACGACGAGGCCGAGGTGAACGCGCTGCTGCCGCAGCTGCAGGAAAGCCAGATCCGCTCGACCATCCTGAACCTGTCCACCGCCTACAAGAACCGCTACTACACGACCACGGGTGGCGTGGGCGCCAGCGACGACCTGGTGCAAACGTGGAAGGCGCTGGCCGCCGGGCGCGACGACGTCACCGTGAAGCGCTTCGACCACCCGGGCTGGCCGCAGAACTCGGTGGTCATGACCATCCGCGGCACCACCAAGCCCAAGGAGATCGTGGTGATCGGCGGCCACCTCGACTCCACCATCGGCTTCACCAACGAGAACAGCATCGCCCCGGGGGCCGACGACGACGCCTCGGGCGTGGCCAGCCTGCAGGAGGTGGCGCGCGTGCTGCTGCACAGCGGCTACCAGCCGCGCCGCACCATCCAGTTCATGGCGTATGCGGCGGAAGAGGTGGGCCTGCGCGGCTCGGCCGAGATCGCCGCCGACTACCAGGCGCGCGGCAAGAAGGTGGTGGGCGTGCTGCAGCTGGACATGACGAACTACCAGGGCAGCAGCAGCGACATCACGCTGATCACCGACTACACCCACGCCGCGCAGAACGACTTCCTGCAGAAGCTCGCGCGCCGCTACCTGCCCGAGCTCACCGTGAACCTGAGCGCCTGCGGCTACGCCTGCTCCGACCACGCCAGCTGGACCAACCGCGGTTTCGTGGCCTCGTTCCCCTTCGAGGCACCCATGGGACTGCACAACCCCTTCATCCACACCGCGCAGGACACGTTGGCGCAGTCGGGCGACACGGCCAGCCACGCGCTGAAGTTCAGCCGCCTCGCGCTGGCCTACGCGGTGGAGCTGGGCAGCGACGGCCCCGAGCCGGCACCCACGCCGGCCCGCCTGGCGCGGCGCTGATCGCTCACGCTCAGGGCGCGTGGGCTTCGGCCTGGCGCAGCGCCTCTCCGGAGGCGTTGCGCAGCGCGGCCAGCCAGGCCGCGAGCTGCGCGCGCTGGTCTGCCGGGGTGCGCACCCAGGCGTTGTTCAGCTGCGCCGGGTCCACCGCGCGGTCGTAGAACTCGCGCTCGCCGGTGTCGTACTCGATGTAGGTGATGCCCGCGGCGGTGCGCAGGCCCGAGAACGAGGTGATGTCCATGCCGTCGCCCCCGGCGGCGACCACGTCCATCGGGTCGGGCGGCTCGCGGCCGGAGGTGGCCACGAACTGGCTGACCCGCCGCGCCGCCTCGTCGTTCTTGTCCGGCTTGTGCTCGAGCAACAGCACCTGCCGCCATTCGGCCGGAGCCTCGCCGCGCCACAGCGGCAGCAGCGAGCGCCCGTCGACGAACGAGGGCGCCGTGGCGCCCGCCAGCGCGGCCCGGGTGGGGGCATGGTCCACGTTGGTCGTGACGCGGGTGGCCCGGCTGCCCGGCGCGATGCCGGGCCCGCGCACCACGAAGGGCACGCGCAGGTCCTCCTCGTAGGCGGTCATCTTGCCGGAGTCCATGCGGTGCTGGCCCTGGTGGTAGCCGTTGTCCGAGGTGAACACGATGTAGGTGTGCGCCAGCTGGCCGGTGGCCTGCAGCGTGTTCACCAGGCGCTCCACCAGCTCGTCCACCGCCTGCAGCGCCTGCAGCTTGTGGCGATAGAGCCTGTCCAACTCGGTGATCTGGTCGGCGGTGAGCGGCGGCAGGGCGCGCACCCAGGCGGGCTTGTCGCTCACGTCGGCCTCGTTGAAGCTGGCGGTGCGCGGCGCCCGGGCGTCGGGGAACAACTCGGCATGCCGCGGTGCCGGGGTGGCTGGCGCATGCGGTGCGAAGGGCGCCACATAGGCGAGGAACGGGCGGTCGGGGTCGGCGGCCACCGTGCGGCGGATGAAATCCTCGGCCTGGCGGGCGATGACGTCGGTGAGATAGTCCTCGTCGGCGCTGCCGTAGTGCACGGTGGTGCCGTTCTCGTTCATGTCGTAGTCGAAGCCGCGGTAGGGCGTGCCGGTGGTGCCGGCATACCACTCGTCCCAGCCCGGCGGGTAGTAGCCGGCGGGGGCGCCGTCGGGGTAGCCGTTGAGGTACTTGCCGAAGAAGGCGGTGCGGTAGCCGGCGCCCTGCAGCCAGGTGGCCAGGGTGGAGCGCTCCAGGCCCTTGGTGTAGGTGCCCTCGAAGCCGCCTTCGGGCGGGTTGTTGCCGTACACGCCGGTGTTGTGGGCGTACTGGCCGCGCAGCGTGGTCACGCGCGAGGGGCAGCACAGCGACAGGCTGACGAAGTGCTCGTCCAGCCGCATGCCCTGCTGCACCAGCAGCGCCTGCACCTTGGGCATGAAGGCCAGGCTGGGCAGGTCCTGGTCGTCGGTCAGCACGAACACCACGTTGGGCCGGCGCTCGGTGGGCGGTGGCGGTGCGCTGTCGCTGCTGCCGCCGCAGGCGACGTGCAGCGACAGGGTCACGACGGTGAGCAGGGCGAGCCAGCGGCGCATGACGGTCCTCCCGGGGTGAGGTACCGGGCGCGGCAAGCCCGGTGCCGGGCCCATCCTGGCGCATCGACGGGGAGGTGGCCACCCCCCAAGCCGGTGACGTCAGTAACCGGTCTTGTCCGCGGTATCGGCCGAGCGGCCCAGCCAGTCGCGCAGCACCTCGGCCGTGTGTTCCCCGACGGTGGGCGGGGCATGCCGGTACTGCACCGGCGAGGCGGACAGCCGGATCGGGCTGCCCACCAGCGGCACGGCGCCGAACAGCGGGTGCGGCATCTCCACCCGCATGCCGCGCGCCTGCACCTGCGGGTCGGCGAACACCTGGTCCAGCCGGTTGATGGGCCCGCAGGGCACGGCCTGGGCCTCGAGCGCGGCGATCCATTCCGCCGTGGTGCGCATGACGGTGGCCTGGCGCAGCAGCGGAATGAGCACGCTGCGGTGCGCCACGCGGGCCGGGTTGGTGGCGAAGCGCTCATCGGCGGCCCACTCCGGGTGCCCGGCGATGGCGCAGAAGCGCGCGAACTGGCCGTCGTTGCCGATGGCCAGGATCATGTCGCCGTCGGCCGTGGGGAAGTCCTGGTACGGCACGATGTTGGGGTGCGCGTTGCCCAGGCGGCGCGGCGCCACCCCGCTGGTGAGGTAGTTGGCCGCCTGGTTGGCCAGCGTGGCCACCTGCACGTCCAGCAGCGCCAGGTCGATGTGCTGGCCCTGGCCCGTGGCGTCGCGGTGGCGCAGGGCGGCCAGCACGGCGATGGTGGCGTACAGGCCGGTCATGATGTCCACCAGGGCCACGCCCACCTTTTGCGGGCCCGCGCCGTCCTCGCCATCCGCCCGGCCGGTCAGGCTCATCAGCCCGCCCATGCCCTGGATGAGGAAGTCGTAGCCGGCGCGGGGCGCGTAGGGGCCGGTCTGGCCGAAGCCGGTGATCGAGCAGTACACCAGCCGCGGGTTCACGGCGGCGAGGCTGTCGTAATCCAGCCCGTAGCCCTTCAGCCCGCCGACCTTGAAGTTCTCCAGCACCACGTCGGCCTGCTCGGCCAGCGCCCGCACCTGCGCCTGCCCCTCGGGCGTGGCCAGGTCGATGGCCACCGAGCGCTTGTTGCGGTTGGTGCACTGGAAGTAGGCCGCCTGGCGCGGCGCGTCCGCGCCCTCGGGCGCCGCCACCCAGGGCGGCCCCCACGCGCGGGTGTCGTCCCCCGTGCCGGGCCGCTCCACCTTCACCACGTCGGCGCCCAGGTCACCCAGGATCTGGCTGGCCCAGGGGCCGGCCAGCACCCGCGACAGGTCCAGCACCTTCAGGCCGTGCAGCGCTCCTTCGGTCATCACCGTGCGCTCAAAACGCCGGGATGCCGGTCATCGCGCGGCCGAGGATCAGCGCGTGGATGTCGTGCGTGCCCTCGTAGGTGTTCACCACCTCGAGGTTCACCAGATGGCGGGCGATGCCGAACTCGTCGGAGATGCCGTTGCCGCCCAGCATGTCGCGCGCGGTGCGGGCGATGTCCAGCGCCTTGCCGCAGGAGTTGCGCTTCATGATGGAGGTGATCTCCACCGCGGCCGTGCCCTCGTCCTTCATGCGGCCCAGGCGCAGGCAGCCCTGCAGGCCGAGCGTGATCTCGGTCTGCATGTCGGCCAGCTTCTTCTGCACCCGCTGGTTGGCGGCCAGGGGCTTACCGAACTGCTGGCGGTCCAGCGTGTACTGGCGGGCGGTGTGCCAGCAGAACTCGGCCGCGCCCAGCGCGCCCCAGGCGATGCCGTAGCGGGCGCTGTTCAGGCAGGTGAAGGGGCCCTTCAGGCCGCGCACCTCGGGGAAGGCGTTCTCCTCGGGGCAGAACACCTCGTCCATCACGATCTCGCCGGTGATCGAGGCGCGCAGGCCCACCTTGCCGTGGATGGCCGGGGCGGTGAGGCCCTTCCAGCCCTTTTCCAGGATGAAGCCGCGGATCTGGCCGCCATCGTCCTTGGCCCACACCACGAACACGTCGGCGATGGGGCTGTTGGTGATCCACATCTTGGCGCCGGTGAGCCGGTAGCCGCCGTCCACCTTCTTCGCGCGGGTGACCATGCTGCCCGGGTCGGAGCCGTGGTTGGGCTCGGTCAGGCCGAAGCAGCCGATCCATTCGCCGGTGGCCAGCTTGGGCAGGTACTTCTGCTTCTGCGCCTCGGTGCCGAACAGCGTGATGCCCTTGCACCCGATGGACTGGTGCGCGCCGAAGTAGACCGCCAGCGCCGGGTCGGTGGCGCCCAC
>JACRBA010000128.1 GCA_016213265.1 Burkholderiales bacterium
CACCTCCACGCCCCTGACGGGCCACGTGCGCCGCCGGCGCACCTTCGCGATCATTTCCCACCCCGACGCCGGCAAGACCACGCTGACGGAAAAGCTGCTGCTGTTCTCGGGCGCGATCCAGATCGCCGGGTCGGTGAAGGCGCGCAAGGCCAGCCGCCACGCGACCAGCGACTGGATGGAGATCGAGAAGCAGCGCGGCATCTCGGTGGCCTCGTCGGTGATGCAGATGGAGTACCGCGACTGCACCATCAACCTGCTGGACACCCCGGGCCACCAGGATTTCTCGGAAGACACCTACCGCGTGCTCACCGCGGTGGACGCGGCGCTGATGGTGATCGACGCGGCCAACGGCGTCGAGCCGCAGACGCGGCGGCTGCTGCAGGTCTGCCGCGCGCGCAACACGCCGATCCTCACCTTCGTGAACAAGATGGACCGCGAGGTGCAGGAGCCGCTGGCGCTGATGGACGAGATCGAGCGCGAGCTGGGCATGACCGTCGTGCCCTTCACCTGGCCGGTGGGCATGGCCAAGTTCTTCGGCGGCGTGCTGGACCTGCGCCGCGACCAGATGCGCGTGTTCGCGCCCGGCGAGGACCGCGTGGCCGGCACCGAGGAGATCATCGACGGCATCGGCAACCCGGTGCTGGGCGAACGCTTCGGCGATGTGTACGCGCAGGCCGCTGGCGAGATCGAGCTGGTGCGTGAGGCGGCGCCGGCCTTCGACGAGGCCGAGTTCCTGGCCGGCCGGCAGACGCCCATGTTCTTCGGCTCCGCGGTGAACAACTTCGGCGTGCAGGAGGTGCTGGACGCGCTGGTGGACCTGGCCCCGGCGCCAGGGCCGCGCGCGGCCATCCAGCGCACGGTCGAGCCGGACGAGCCCAAGTTCAGCGGCGTGGTGTTCAAGATCCAGGCCAACATGGACCCGGCCCACCGTGACCGCATTGCCTTCGTGCGCGTGGCCTCGGGCAAGTTCGAGCGCGGCATGCGCATGAAGGTCGTGCGCTCCGGCAAGGAGCTGCGGCCCAACACGGTGGTCACCTTCATGAGCCAGAAGCGCGAGCTGCTGGACGAGGCCTATGCGGGCGACATCATCGGCATTCCCAACCACGGCGTGCTGCAGCTGGGCGACACGCTCAGCGAGGGCGAGGCGCTGCAGTACACCGGCCTGCCCTTCTTTGCGCCCGAGCTGTTCCGCGCGGTGGAGGTGGCCGACCCGCTGAAGACCAAGCAACTCAAGGCCGGCCTCACCCAGCTGGGCGAGGAAGGCGCGATCCAGGTCTTCCGCCCGGTGATGGGCACGGTGCTGCTGCTGGGCGCCGTGGGCCAGCTGCAGTTCGAGGTGGTGGCGCACCGCCTGGAGCACGAGTACGGCGTGAAGGCGCGCATCACCCCGGCCCGCTACAACGTGGCGCGCTGGGTCACCTGCGCGCCGGAAGACGGCGGCGACGTGGAGCTGAAACGCTTCATCGACGGCAACAGCCACCGCATCGCCTACGACGCGGTGAACGCGCCCACGCTGCTGCTGGAATACGCCGCGGAGCTGCGGGCCATCGAGGGCAACTGGCCGAAGATCCGCTTCCACGCGCTGCGCGAGCACGCGGGGCTGGTGTTCCAGCAGCGGCTGGAGGGCTGAGGCCCTGCGGCCTCAGTGCAGCACCTTCACCAGGTTGTTCGACGCGTCCGTCCACAGTGTCAAGCCCGGGATGGGCGTGATGGGCTGCCGGCGCGCCTGCACCTGCGGATCGGCCAGGAACGCCGGGTCGTCGGTGACGATGACCCACACGGACGCGGTCTCCGGGTAGCGCGCGGGCGCACGCAGGTACACCGCCTGCAGGCCCGCGTCCGCGGCGAGCTGCTCCACCACCGGCTCCAGGTCGAGGAACAGGTTGGACACGTGGAAGGCGATCAGGCCGTGCGGCTTGACGTGGCGGCGGTACACCGCCAGCGCCTCCTGCGTGATCAGGTGCACGGGGATGGAATCACCCGAGAACGCGTCCACCACCAGCAGGTCGAAGGCCTGCGGGCGGCCCTGGTCGGCTTCGGCCTGCAGGTTCATGCGGGCGTCACCCAGCACCACCTCGTGGCGTGCCGGGGACTCGCGCAGGTAGCTGAAGTCCTGCTCGGCGATGGCCTGGCTGTGCGGGTTGATCTCGTAGAAGCGGAACTCGTCGCCAGGTTGCCCGTAGGCCGCGAGCGTGCCTACGCCCAGCCCGATCACGCCCACCGAGCGCGGCGCGCCCGCCAGGTGGTTCATCGCCAATGCCACGCCGCTGCCCGCGCCGTAGTAGGTGGTGGGCGTGCGGCGGCGTGCCGGGTCGTCGCTGACGATCTGGGTGCCGTGCACGATGGAGCCGTTGTACAGGGCGCGCACCGTGTCGCCGTGGTCGTTGGTGTACTGGGCCACGCGCGAGGCGGCGTAGAAGTTGCGCATCATGGCCAGCGTGTCCTGCGCCTGGCGCTGGTGGAACACCCACGCCATCAGCACCGTGAGCACGGTGGCCATGACGGCGAAGGCCAGCACGCCGAGAGCCGCCAGGTTGGCGGTGAAATAGTCCTTCAGCAGCACCAGCATCAGCACCGCCACGGCCACCAGCAGCAGGGGCAGCTCGTAGTAGTGGTCCAGCAGCAGGGGCGCCAGTGCGCTCACCAGCAGCCCACCGACCGCGCCGCCCGCGCTCAGGCCCAGGTAGAAGCGCGTCAGGTGGCGCGGCGCGGGCTTGCGCATCGCCAGCTCGCCGTGCAGGAACATGCAGCAGATGAAGAAGGCGATCGAGAACGCCGGCACCGCCAACGTGATGTCCACTTCCCGGGAGTGCACGTTCATGCCCCAGGCCAGCACCACCAGCGACAGGATCAGCGGGCCGGTGAAGACGCTGCGCCGGTAGGCGCCGCGGCCCTCGAAGCAGAGCACGAAGCTCAGCAGGTACAGCGACAGCGGCAGCAGCCACAGCAGCGGCACGGCCGCCACGTTCTGCGTCATGTGCTGCGTGATGGCCAGCAGCAGCGCCGAGCCCAGGCCCGACAACAGCCACCACAAGGCCTGCTCTCCCACGCGGGGAGCGCGGGCGCTGCGGTCATCCGCAGCCGCCGCCTGCGGCGCGGCATCGGCCGGGGCGCCCCCCACCGTCGGCACCGGCGCGGCGCGCCGGCTCGCCCAGGCGCAGCCGGCGCACAGCACGGCGAACAGCACGAAACCCGCGCTCCAGGCACGCGACTGCTGCAGGCTGCTGCTGTGCGGCTCGATCAGGAAGGGGTAGGCCAGAAGCCCGGCCAGCGAGGCCAGGTTCGAGAGCGCGAACAGCCGGTAGACCCGGCTGCCCGGGAACAGCCGGGCGTACCAGGCCTGCAGCAGCGGCCCGGTGGTGGACAGGCAGAAGTACGGCAGCCCCACCGTGGCGGCCAGCAGCAGCACCAGGTCGCCGATCGGAGGGCGCGCCGGGTCCGGCTTCAAGGCATCACCCGGCGTGATGGGCAGCGTCGCCACGGCCAGCACGAGCAGCAGCACATGCAGCGCGGCGTGCCGCGGCGGTGACAGGCGGCGCGTCGCCCAGTCCGAGTAGCCATAGCCGGCCAGCAGCACCAGCTGAAAGAACATCAGGCACGTGGTCCACACGCCGGACGTGCCGCCGAACCAGGGCATCACCTGCTTGGCGATGATGGGCTGCACCAGGAACAGCAGGAAGGCCGAGGTGAAGATGCAGCCCACGAAGAGCAGGCGCACCGACCAGCCCGCGGCCGCCGGAGCGCCCACCCGGTCCGTGCTGAGTCCGCGGCGGGCCTGCCACTGAAGTTCACTCATGTCAGGTGTCCAGTGCCAGGCGTCGGCCCGGCGTGAGGTGCAGTCGGGCCGCCAATCCGGCACGCAGCTCCAGCGTGGCATGGGCGCGCCGGCAGCCGGCCGCGCGCCACGGGCGCAGCCCGGGCACGACGCGCTGCACGGCACCGTCCCGGGCCAGGAACAGCACGTCGATCGGGTAACGCATGCCGAAGGTGTGCACGGAGTTGCACGGCGCGATCCACAGGCCGCTCGGATCGTCGAGCTGGGGAGTGGCGAGCAGGCCGACGGCGCGCGTCCACCAGCGCAGGGCGGTGCGCACGCGCACACCGCTGGGCCGCCCGTCGATGAGCAGTTCCAGCGCGGCGGGCGCGCTCATATGCCGGAGGTCAGGAACTTCACCACGATGGGGAAGCCGATGACGATGAAGGTGCAGGGGAAGATGAACATGATGAGCGGGCCCAGCATCTTCACGGGGGCCTCCATGGCCAGCTTCTCGGCGCGCTGGAAGCGCTCGGTGCGCCGCTGGTCGCTCTGGGCGCGCAGGATGGGGCCGAGGCTGGAGCCCATCAGCTCACCCTGCACGAGCGCGCTGACCAGGCTGGACACGGGTGCGTAGTCGAGCCGGTCGGCCAGGTCGCGCAGCGCGTCGATGCGCGGCTTGCCCGCCCGCACGTCGCGCAGCACGCGGTTGATCTCGGTCATCAGCGGGCTGGGCTTGCACTTGTCCACGGCCTTCTGCAAGGCACCGGTGAGGTTCAGGCCGGCCTCGATGGACAGCGTGACGATGTCCAGGAAGAAGGGCATGGCCTTGAGGATGGCCAGGTTGCGCCGCTTGGTGTGGTCGCTCAGCCAGATGTCCGGGTAGACGAAGCCGAACAAGCCGCCGAGCACCGCGCCGAGCAGGCTGCTGCCCTCGGCCGCCAGCGACACGCCGAGCACGGCGCCCAGCGCGAGGCCCGCGATCTTGCCGCCGAAGAACTGGTGCGGCGTCAACGCGTACTCCTGGCCCGCCTTGCGCAGGCGCGCCAGCACCGCCGCCTCGCGCTCGCCGCGCAGCAGGAAGCCGAAGGTGTTGGCGAAGATGTTCACCGCCGGCCACAGCCAGCGAAAGCCGGAAGGCGGCCGGTCGCGGTAGGTCGTCTCCGCGCCGCCGAGCTCGACCACCAGGCGCCAGACGGCAAAGGCCGCCACCGACAGGGCCAGGCCGACGAGCAGCGCGATGAGGAGGGTGTCGTGCATGGTCGCCTCGCCTCAGACGTCGATCGTGACGATCTTCTTGATGAAGAAGCCGCCCAGCAGCAGCAGCACGAAGACGGCCGCCATGACGCCCCAGCCATAGAGGGTGGTGAACAGCGGAAGCATCGCCTCGGGCTCCATCACATACAGGATGCCGGCCAGGAAGATGGGCAGCGCCCCGACGATCAGGCCCTGCAGCTTGCCCTGCGAGGTGAGCGCACGGATCTTGCCTTCCATGGCCGCCTTGGCGCGCAGGGTGCTCGACAGCCGGTCAAGGATCTCGGACAGGTTGCCGCCCACCTCCTTGGCGATGCTCATCGCGGAGACGAACAGGTCGATCTCCTCCACGTTCAGGCGCTGGGCCATGCCCCGCAGCGAATCCTCCAGCGCCAGACCCAGGCGCTGCTCGCGCAGCAGCATGGAGAACTCCTGCGACACCGGCGCCGGGTTCTCCTTGACCACCATGTCCAGGGCCTGCTGCAGGCTCGCCCCCGCGCGCAGCGAGCCGGCCATCATGGTCAACGCGTCGGGCAACTGCAGCGCCAGCTTGCGCATGCGCCGCGTGCGCATCGTGACCCAGGCCGCCCGGGGAAACACCGCGCCGGCCACGGCGGAGACGGCCGCCAGGAAGGGCGAGCCGGTCACCAGCCACACCCCCAGCGGCAGCAGCAGGAACAGCGCGACGTTGGCGTGGAACAGCGCCCGCGGGTCGACGAAGAGGAACATGTCCTCGAGCGACACGCGCGCGTTCTCGGTGAACATCTCGCGCCAGCGCTGGTAGGCGGCGCGCAGTGTCCAGATCGCCGCCAGCACGGCGCCGAACACCATCACCGCCACGAGCAGCAGCTCGGCACTCATGCACGCCGCTCCCGGCTGTCGGCGGGCGTGCCCATGCCGTCGTGGAAGATGTCCAGACCCAGCGGCACGCCGATACGGGCAAGCTCGTCATAGAACTCCGGCACGAAGCCGCGGCCGGTGAAGTAGCCCTGGGTCTTGCCAGCGGCGTTGATGCCGGTCTGCACGAAAGCGAACACCTCCTGCAGCTGGATCTTGCCGCTCTCCACGCCCGTCACCTCGACGATGCTGGTGATCTTGCGGGTGCCGCAGGCGAAGCGAGTCTGCTGCACGATGATGTCCACCGCCGAGGCCACCTGCTCGCGGATGGCGGTGACGGGCAGGTCCATGCCGGCCATGAGTACCATGACCTCCAGCCGCGCCAGCATGTCGCGCGGGCTGTTGGCGTGCGCGGTGGTCAGCGAGCCGTCGTGACCGGTGTTCATGGCCTGCAGCATGTCCAGCGCCTCGCCGCCGCGGCACTCGCCCACCACCACGCGGTCGGGGCGCATGCGCAGCGAGTTCTTGACGAGGTCCCGGATGGACACATGGCCCTTGCCCTCGATGTTGGCCGGCCGGGCTTCGAGCGAGACGATGTTCGAGTGGTGCAGCTGCAGTTCGGCGGCGTCCTCGATGGTGACGATGCGCTCGCCATCGGGGATGAAGTTCGACAGGATGTTCAGCAGCGTCGTCTTGCCCGAACCCGTGCCGCCGGAGATCAGCATGTTCTTGCGCTGCTCCACGCACACGCGCAGGAACTCGATCATGGCCGGGCTGGCCGACCCGTACTTGAGCAGGTCGTCGGCGCCGAGCTTGCGCTTGCTGAACTTCCGGATGGTGATCGACGGCCCCTTCAGCGCCAGCGGCGGGATCACGGCGTTCACCCGCGAGCCGTCCTTCAGCCGGGCATCGACCATCGGCGAGCTCTCGTCGATGCGGCGCCCGATGGGCGCCACGATTCGCTCGATGATGCCCTGCACCGCGCGGTCGCTCGTGAACACCGCCGGCCAGCGCTGCAGCTGGCCAGCCCGCTCGACGAAGACCTCGTCGTGGCGGTTGACCATGATTTCGGTGATGCTCGGGTCGGCCAGCAGCGGCTCCAGCGGCCCGAGGCCGATCGCCTCGTCGCGCACCTCCTCGAGCAGCCGCTGCCGGTCGAGATCGGGTGGCAGCTCGTCGCCCAGGCGCTGGATCTGGTCGCGGATGAGGCGCTCGGTCAGCTCGCGCAGGTCGGTGTCGGCCATGCGGTGCGTGTCCGTGCGGCGCACGTCGAACGCCTCCAGCAGGCGGTCGTGCAGCAGCCGGCGCACCTTGTAGTGGGCCTCGCTCGCGGCCGTGGGCGCCTCGGGCACCGGCGGCGCGTCGGCGGCGGGCGGGGCGGCGGGGCGCGGCGCTTCGGGCGCCGGGCGCGCG
>JACRBA010000129.1 GCA_016213265.1 Burkholderiales bacterium
GCATGGCCCACCGGCGCGGCGGCCGGGGCGGGCTCGGCCGCCGGGGCCGGGGCGGGCGCGGCCACCGGGGCCGGCGCGCTGCCGCCTTCGGCCAGGGCGCGGATGTGGGCCACCAGCTCACGGGTGTCGACGGCGTCGCCGCCGCTGCCCTGGTGGCGCGCCAGCAGGGCCTTGAGCGCATCGCCCGAGGCCAGCAGCACGTCCACCATCTGCGTGTTGGGCTGCAGCTCGTGGCGGCGCAGCTTGTCCAGCAGCGTCTCCATCACGTGCGTCAGCTCGGCCACGTCGGAGAAGCCGAAGGTGGCCGCACCGCCCTTGACGGAGTGGGCGCACCGGAAGATGGCGTTCAGCTCCTCGTCGTCGGCGGCGGTCACGTCGAGCTCGAGCAGCTTCTGCTCCATCTGCTCCAGGTTCTCTCCGGCTTCCTCGAAGAACACCTGGTAGAACTGGCTCAGGTCGATGCTGTCGCCCAGGCTGCTGTTGTCGCTGCTGGTTTCGGCCATGTCTGGCTCCTCGCTGTCTTGTGTGTGCGTTGCCCGTGGGGCGCTCGTCGGTGGGTCAGCGGATGACCTTGCCGATCACCTCGATCAGCTTGGCCGGGTCGAAGGGCTTGACCAGCCAGCCGGTGGCGCCCGCGGCGCGGCCGGCCTGCTTCATCTGGTCGCTCGACTCCGTGGTCAGGATCAGGATCGGCGTGGTCTTGAACTTGGGGTTCTCGCGCAGCTTCTTGGTCAGGCTGATGCCATCCATGCGCGGCATGTTCTGGTCGGTCAGCACGAGGTTGAAGTCGCGCGAGCCGGCCTTTTCCCAGGCGTCCTGGCCGTCCACCGCCTCCACGACGTTGAAGCCGGCGTTCTTCAGCGTGAAGGACACCATCTGGCGCATCGAGGGCGAATCGTCCACGGCGAGAATCGAATGCATGGCTGTAACTCCGAAGTTCTAAGAGGGAAACGAGATGGGGGCGGTCAGAACAGCTCGATGGACCCGGCGTCCATCTCGTCCTGGGTGACGGGGTTGGGCCGCAGCGGCCCTTCTTCGACGATGGCGCTGCCGTCTTCGTCGTCGTCGCCCATGGCGTCCCGGGCGATGCGGTCAGCGCAGGAGCGCAGGCGCTTCTGCGTGTGGTGAATCAGCTGGATCGCCATGTCGTGGAACTGCAGCGCGGTGATCGCACCGGCGAGCTCCTGCATGGCGCCGTGGACCACGCCGTGGTCCTTGTCGGCCTGGCGAGCGGCCTCGCGCAGGTAGTCCTGGATCTGGCTGGACGCCCCGTAGAAGTGCGCCGACAGCGTCTCGCTGGCGTCGTCGAGCAGCCGTTGCAGCCGTTCCAGGTCGTGGCTGGCCACCATCAGGTGGTCCTGCAGGTCGGCGGCCGCGAGCAGCGGCAGGCCGGGCGGGCCGTCCGGTGCGGAGCTCTCAGGGTTCAGCATCGTGTCTCCATGGGCTGGGTTGACGGCCGTCAAGCCGGGCAGGCAGGAAGTTGTGACAGATTCTTCGGCACGGAGCCGCCCGACGTTGAGCGGATCACGGCCGGAATCCCGGTTCATTTCCTCTTCGGGCCCAGGCGCGCGGCACGGGGCCTGCGCGATACTTGACCCATGAAAGGCGATATCGGCGCCGACACGCCAGTCCGTAGCCTGCGCGTGCTGCATATCGAAGATTCGGAACTCGATCACGAGTTGGCCATGGCGCACCTGCGCCGGGGCGGCGCGCAGGTCGAGGCGGTGCGGGTCGACACCGAGGCCCAGTTCCGGGAGGCGCTCGGCCAGCCCTGGGACCTGATCCTGTCCGACTACAACGTGCCGGGCTTCTCGGGGCTCAAGGCCCTGGAGATGCTGCGCGACAGCGGCCTGAAGCTGCCGTTCATCCTGGTGTCGGGCGAGATCGGCGAGGACGTGGCCGTGGCCGCCATGCGCAACGGCGCGGCCGATTACCTGCTCAAGGCCAACCTGGCGCGCCTGGGCCCGGCGGCCGAGCACGCCATCGACGCGTTCCGCACGCTGCGCGCCCGCGAGCGCGCCGACCGCGAGCTGGCCGCCTCGCGCCAGCGCCTGTCCGAGCTGGCCCAGCACCTGCAGACCAGCGTCGAGATGGAGCGGGCGGCCATCGCGCGCGAGATCCACGACGACGTGGGCGGCTCGCTCTCGGCGCTCAAATTCGACCTCGCCTGGCTGGGCCGGCATGCGCCCACGCCGGAGATCAAGGCGCGCGTGGACAGCGCCACCGAGATGGTCAACCACGCGCTGGAGGCCAGCCCGCGCATCATGCACAACCTGCGGCCCGCCATCCTGGAGCAGGGCCTGGTGGCGGCCCTGCAGTGGCTGGCCAACCGCTTCGAGCGCCGCACCGGCGTGGTGTGCTCGTTCCGATCCAGCCACGACCACCTTCAGCTGCCGCCGGGCGTTCCCCTGGTGGCCTACCGGACGGCGCAGGAGGCGCTCACCAACGTGAGCAAGCACGCCCAGGCGACGCGGGTCAGCATCGACCTGTCGCTGGTGCAGGGCGTGCTGTCGCTGGAGGTCAGCGACAACGGCCGCGGGCTGTCCGGGGCAGACCTGGCCAAGGCGCGCAGCTTCGGCATCCGCGGTCTGCACGAGCGGGCGTCCACCGTCGGCGGCTGGGTGGACCTGTCCAGCGGCACCGGTGGGACCACGCTGATCCTGTCCATTCCCCTGGACGCGGTGGCTTCGCCGTCCACGCTCGGGCCCGGTGGCCCGACCGCCGGCGACGAGGGCCACGAGCACGACCCATCCACGTGGGGTGAGCTATGAAGACCCGTGTCATCGTCTGCGACGACCACGCGCTGATCCGCCGCGGCATCCGCGACACGCTCTCCGACGCGCCCGACATCGAGGTGGTGGGCGAGGCGGGCGAGTACGGCGAGCTGCGCACGCTCATGCGCGGCCACGCCTGCGACGTGCTGGTGCTGGACATCAACATGCCCGGCCGCAGCGGCCTCGACGTGCTGCACGTGCTCAAGGACGAGGGCTCGGCGGTCAAGGTGCTGGTGGTCAGCATGTACCCCGAGGACCAGTACGCCATCCGGGCCCTCCGCGCGGGTGCCTTCGGCTACGTGAACAAGGGGGGCGACCCGCAGCTGCTGGTGCAGGCGGTGCGCACCGTGGCCCAGGGCCGCAAGTACGTCACCCCCGAGATCGCCCAGATGCTGGTGGAAAGCCTCACCACGCCCGAGGCGGTGAACGCGCACGAGAAGCTGTCCGACCGCGAGCTGCAGACGCTGGTGATGATCGCCTCGGGCAAGCGCCTGGCCGACATCGCCAACGAGCTGACGCTCTCGCCCAAGACGGTGAGCGTCTACCGCGCCCGGGTGCTGGAAAAGCTCGGGCTGACCAACAACTCCGAGCTCACCGTCTACGCCATCCGCAACGGCCTGGTCGGCGGCTGACGCCGCGCGGCCTCAGGCCGCCTGGGCAAGCTTGAAGGTGGACATCAACGACACCAGGTGGCCGGCCTGCTGACGCAGGCTCTCGGCCGCGGCGGCGCTTTCTTCCACCAGGGCGGCGTTCTGCTGGGTGACCTGGTCCATCTGGCTCACGGCCTGGCCCACCTGGCCCACGCCGCTGCTCTGCTCGGCGCTGGCCGCGCTGATCTCGGCCACGATGTCGCTCACGCGGCGGATGGAGCCCACGATCTCCTGCATGGTGGCGCCGGCCTGGTCCACCAGGTGCGTGCCCTTCTCGACCTGGTCGACGCTGGCGGTGATCAGGCCCTTGATCTCGCGTGCGGCCTCGGCGCTGCGCTGGGCCAGGTTGCGCACCTCGCCGGCCACCACGGCGAAGCCGCGGCCCTGCTCGCCGGCACGGGCGGCTTCCACCGCGGCGTTCAGCGCCAGGATGTTGGTCTGGAAGGCGATGCCGTCGATCACGCCGATGATGTCGGAGATGCGGCGCGAGCTCTCGTTGATGCCCTTCATGGTGTCCACCACCTGGGCGACGACCTCGCCGCCCTGGCTGGCCACGGCGCTGGCGCCCGCGGCGAGTTGGTTGGCCTGCACCGCGTTGTCGGCGTTGTGGCGCACGGTGGTGCCCAGCTGGTCCATGGTGGCGGCCGTCTGTTGCAGGGCGCTGGCCTGCTCCTCGGTGCGCTGCGACAGGTCGGCGTTGCCGGTGGCGATCTGCGCGGAGCCGGTGGCGATGGAATCCGACGCACCGCGCACCTGGGCCACGATGCGCGCCAGGCTGGCCTGCATGGTGCCCAGCGAGGCCAGCACGCTGCCTTGCGGGGCCCGGTCGGCACCCGGCACGGGGCTCAGCTCGCCGGCGGCCACGCGGCGCGTGGCCTCGCTCAGCTCGGCCGGCTCGGCGCCGAGTGCGCGGGTGAGGCTGCGGGTGATCAGCACGCCGGCCGACACCGCGGCCAGCAGGGCCGCCGCACAGACAGCGATCAGCCACGCGCGCTGGGCGGCGTACTCGTCACCGGCGGCGGCAATCAGTTCACGCGACCGGGTTGCGGTGAACTCCTGGTAGTTGCGCGCGGCCTTGGTCAGCTCGGCCAGCAGGGGCCGGCATTCGTCGTTCATGCGCGCGATGGCGTCGTCGTGCTGGCCGTCGAGCGCCGCCTTCACGATACCCAGGGCCACCGGCCCGTAGCGCTGCTCCACCGCGTCGATGCCTTGGACGAGGCGCCGAGCCTCTTCGGGCACGTCGGGGCTGGCGGCCATCTGCTTGAGCTTGGCCAGCTTCTGCGTGACCTGCTCATGGGCCTGCGTGACGGCCGCCTTCTCGCTCGCGGCGGCGTCCGGCTGCGTCACCAGCACCAGATTGCGCGCCGCGATGGCGCGCCGGTCCACGGCGGACTGCACCTCGCCTGCCAGCAGGGCGCGGGCATTGACGCCATCGATGTAGTTGACGAAGCGGTCGTTGGCGTCGCTCAACGACTTGATCGACAGGCCGGCGACCAGCAGGACGAAAGCCGCCAGTCCACCAAAGGCGACGGTCAGGCGGGCACGGACGGAGAGTTGTTCGAACTTCATGGGACTGCGGAGTGAAGCCGTCCGCGGGCCGCGCGGACACGAGATCCAGAATTCCCGGACCGATGTGGGGTTATCGACTGCGAGCAAATTTTCTTCAGACTAATTTGTTCGCTTCGAAGGAACTAAGCCCTCATTGCCCGTCAATCCCGCTGGCCCTGCCTCACGCAATCTGGTGCAATGGGCCCCCCCATGCTGCCCCGTACCCTGGCCCTGGTCGACGACGACCGCGAATTTGCCGAGTTCCTGGCTGAACACCTGCGCCAGCGGGGTATCGAGGTGGACGTCTTTCACGACGGGCGCGACCTCGTCACGGCCGACCACCCCTACGACTACGGGTTCTATGTGGTGGACCTGATGCTGCCGGGGGTGGACGGCATCCAGCTCATCGAGACCCTGCGCCGGCGCACGCATGCCGGCGTCCTCGTGGTGTCGGGCCGGCTCGACCCGGGCGTGTTCAAGCAGGTGGTCGATGCCACGGCCGACATGTACCTGGCCAAGCCGGTGGAGTTCGAGCAGGTGGTGCTGGCCATCACGGCCATCCAGCGTCGGGTGGAAGGCAGCCTGCCGGCCGTGACGCAGGCCGGCTGGCGGCTGGACCGCCGCGCCAGCCAGCTGGTGGCGCCCGACGAGGCACGCATCCAGCTGAGCCCTGCCGACCTGGCGATGATGGAGTGCTTTCTCGAGGCGCGCGGGGACGTGGTGCCCCGCGAGACGCTGCGCCAGTGCCTCGGCCGCGACCAGCCGCCCGAGCAGGGCACCGACGGGCTCAACGCCGCCATCTTTCGCCTGCGGCGCCGCATCGAACGGGCCACGCCCGCGGTGGTGCCGCTGCAGTCACGCTCGCGTGTGGGCTACCTGTTCCGCGCGCCGCTGAGCGCGGTCTGACGCGCGCAGCGCGCCCTCGTCAGCTGCCCGACTGCGGCAGGGTGAGCCGCATGCACGTGCCGCCGGCATCGCTGCGCACCACGGCCACGTAGCCACCGTGCATTTCCATCACGCGGCGAACGATGTAGAGCCCCAGTCCATGGCCGGCGCCCCGGCCGCCGCAGGCGCCGCGCTGGAACAGGCGGGGCCGCACTTCGCCGGGAATCCCCGGGCCTTGGTCTTCCACCTCGAACAGCAGGCCCAGGGGCTCGTCGCTGTCCAGCACCCGCAGCACCACGGCAGAGCCGGCCGGCCCGTGGCGCAGCGCGTTGGCCAGCAGGTTGCGCAGCGCCAGGCGCATGAGGCCGGTGTCCATGGACGCCGTGCGCGCCGCCGACTGGCGGTCCATCCGGATACGCACGCGTTCGGTCGCCGGCATGTCGCCCACGACCATGGCCAGCAGGGTGTCGATGTCGGTGTCGTGCTGGGTGATCGGTTCGCGGCCGGACAGCAGCGAGGCTTCGGCCAGCGTGTTGTCGATGCGTGCAAGCACCTGGCCCAGCACCGCGCGCGCCCGCGCCAGGCTCTGCGAGGCGACCTGCTCACCGCCGGTCGCCAGGGTGGTGGCGGCGTTCTGCAGCGCCGCCGAGGCGTTGTTCAACGGCTGGCGCACTTCGTGGGCCAGCACCTGCAGCATCTCGCTGCGCTCGTCCAGCAGGGCCTTGAGCTCCGCGGCGTGCTGCTCGATGCGCTGGCGCAGCGCCTGCTCGTGGCGCAGCGCGGCCTCGGTCTCCTTGAGCTTGGTGATCTCGGTGACGTGCGCGATGAAACCCCGGATCTCGCCCTCGACGACGTGGGGTATGTAGCACGCCAGGGCATGCCGGTGCACGCCGTCCGGGCCCGGCACCACCCGCTCGAAGGTCTGCTCCTCGCCCCGCAGCGCGGCCCGGATGTGCGGCTCGTTCTTGGCGTAGAGCGTGGGCCCGAGCAGCTCGTGGATGGGCCGGCCCACCACCGCCTCGGGCGCCGCGCCGAACCACTTCAGGTAGGCGGCATTGGCGAACCGGCAGGTGCCCTCCTTGTCCCAGTAGCCCAGCATGGAGGGGATGCGGTTGACCGACAGCCAGGCGTGGAAGGAGAGCTCGGGGTCAAGCTGGGCGCGTTCAGGCATGGGCATCAGGCGCAGGGCGCTCGGGGGGCAGGGGCGCCCGGTACAGCCACACGGGCTTGCCGGGCACGGATTCGAGGCAGGCGGTGGGCCGCAGCCCCTGGGCAGGAAACTCCAGGCTCACCAGCCAGGCGCCAGGGCGCAATTCACGGCGCGCCTTGTCCACTGCCCTGGGCAGCGTCTCGGGGCGCTGGAACAGGTAGACCAGGTCGTGGCCGGACCAGTCGGCCGCCCAGATGTCGCCGCGCCGCACGCGGGCGAAGCGGCAGCGCAGCCGGCAGGCCAGGGCCAGCGGCCAGCTCCATTCCAGCCCGTCCAGCTGTGCCTGGGGGTACTCGGCGTGCAATGCCTGCAGGCCGTGGCCCAGCCCGCAGCCGGCGTCGAGCACGCGGGCCTGCGGCGGCAGCGGGGCGGCCGCGGCCAGGCCGAGCAGCGCCTCGGCCGGCGTGGGAAAGACGGGGGCATCGCGCCAGGCCTGCAGCGGGTACACCGCCAGCAGCAGCGCGAGCGGCAGCAGCCACGCCCAGGCGGGCAGGGCGCCGGCCGCGCCGCCGGCCGCCACCACCGACAGCGGAAAGCCCGCGATGAGGAACAGCCGCCGCCAGCGCGTGGCGGGCAGGCGCCAGGCCACGGCCACCACCAGCCCCATGCCGGCGAGGAAGGCGGCCACGGCGGGGGCACCCAGGCGCGGCAGGCCGGTGAAGGCCGCCCAGGCGGCGCCCCAGGCCAGCAATGCGGGCAGCGGCCAGGGCAGCGTCATGACACTGCCTGCGCGGCGCGTGCCGCGTCGATGCGGGCCCCGGCCGCCTGGCGCACGTCGGCCGGCAGGAAGCTGTGCCGTGCCGCGTCGGCCGCCATGTCGAGCAGGTCGAGTGGCGTGAGTGGCTGGTGGCACAGCAACAGGGCGGCCTCGCGGCTGAACGTGGTGGCAGACATCAGCGGGTTGTCGGTGTGGTACGACAGGCTCATGCCGAAGCGCCAGAGCGCGGCGATGGGGTGGGTGGCCAGCGAGGCCACCGCGCCGGTGTGCACGTTGCTGCTCGGGCACTGCTCCAGGTGGATGCCGGCTTCCCGCAGGGCGGCCAGCCGCTCGCGGCCGGCGGCGTCGGCCAGCCAGTCGCCCAGGCGCACCCCGTGGCCGATGCGCCGGGCACCCAGCGCCACCGCCTCTTCCACCCGCTCGGGGCCATCGGCTTCGCCGGCATGCAGGCTCAGCGGCAGGCCGGCGTCTCGCGCCAGGGCGAGCGCGGCGGCGTGGTCGCCGGGCGGGTGGCCGGCTTCGGGGCCCGCCAGGTCCAGACCCACGACGCCGGCCCCCTGGTAGCGTAGGGCGAGCCGGGCCACCTGCAGGCTCTCGGCCGCGGGCGCCTGGCGCATCGCGCACAGGATCAGTCCGCAGGGCAGGGGGCTGCGCCGCAGGCCCTGCAGCAGCGCCTCCACCACCGCCTCCGCAGGCAGCGCGGGCGTGGCCAGCAGCAGCGGCGCCATGCGGAACTCGGCCAGCACGCAGCCCTCGGCGCGCGCAGCCTCGGCCGCCTCGAAGGCGACCTGCGCGATGGCGTCGGGCTCGGCCATGGCGGCCAGTGTCCATTCGAAGCCGCGCAGGTAGCCGGGCAGGTTGCCCGCCTGCGCCCGGGCGGCGAACCAGGCGGCCAGGGCGGCCGGGCCGGTGGCGGGGGCGGCCAGACCGCGGCGCTGCAGCAGCGCCCACAGCGTGGCGGGCGCCAGGCCGCCGTCCAGGTGCTCGTGCAGCAGCACCTTGGGCAAGGCGCGGCAGGCCGCCAGCGTGGCGGCAGGCGGGTCGGCGTGAGCGCGGTCAGCCATGCCCGGATGCTAAGCGTTGCGCTGTCATGCGGTGGCCGCGGCCTCGGCCTGGGCGGCACCGCCGGCATGGCGCCGGTCGAACTCATCGATGGGCAGCGGGCGGCCGAACAGCCAGCCCTGGGCGGCCTCGCAGCCCCAGGCGCGCAAGGCGTCGCGCTGCTCCAGCGTCTCCACGCCCTCGGCCAGCACCTCCAGGCCCAGGCTGCGGGCCATGCCGATGATGGCCTGCACGATCACCGCCTCGGTGCGGCGACCCAGCATGTTGGACACGAAGCCGCGGTCGATCTTCAGCTGGTCGAGCGGCAGCCGGCCCAGGTAGGCGAGCGATGACTGGCCGGTGCCGAAGTCGTCGATCGACAGCGAGACGCCCAGGTCACGCAGCGCCCCCATCTTGGCGGCGGTGTCCACCAGGTCGTCGAGCACGACCGACTCGGTGAGTTCCAGGCACAGGCGGCTGGGGTCGGCACCCGTGGCCGAGAGCGCTTCGCGCACCTGGTCCACGAAATCGGGTTGCCGGAACTGGCGGGCGCTCACGTTCACCGCCAGCGTCAGCTCGCGCGCCGCGTCGCTCCAGGCCCAGCGCCGCAGCTGGCGGCAGGCGGCCGCCAGCACCCACTGGCCGATGGGCACGATGAGATCGGTGTCCTCGGCCACCGGGATGAAGTCCGCCGGGGCCACCACGCCGCGCCGTGGGTGGTGCCAGCGCAGCAGGGCCTCCGCCCCCATGGCGCGCCCCTGCCCGTCGACCTGCACCTGGTAGACGAGGTGGAACTCCTCACGCGCCAGCGCAGTGCGCAGGTCGGACTCGAGCGCCACGCGCTCGGCCATGGCGGCGTGGGTGGCCGGGTCGAAGAAGCGGATGGCGTTGCGCCCGGAGCGCTTGGCCTCGTACATGGCGGTGTCGGCGCGCTTGAGCAGCTCGTCGGCGTCGGCCGGGGCGGCGTCGCCGGCCACGAGCGCGATGCCGATGCTGGGCGTGCAATGCCAGCCGCCCTGGTCGTCCACCGTGTAAGACGGCGCGAGCGCGCTGCGCACCTTCTCCGCCACCATCTCGGCCTCCGCGGCGGCACGGTCGGGCCATGCGCTGAGCTCGGGCAGGATCACCACGAACTCGTCACCGCCCAGGCGGGCCACCGTGTCGGCCGCGCGCACGCAGCCGCGCAGGCGGCGCGCCACCTCGCGCAGGAGGCGGTCGCCCACGTCGTGGCCGCGGGTGTCGTTCAGTGCCTTGAAGTGGTCCAGGTCGATGAACAGCAGCGCCAGCGCCCGGCCATCGCGCGCCGCATGGGCGAGGGCCTGGCCGAGCCTGTCGCGCATCAGGCGGCGGTTGGGCAGCTCGGTGAGCGGGTCGTAGAAGGCGAGCTGGTGGATGGTCTCGTCGGCCTGCTTCTTCTGGGTGATGTCGCTGAACACGGCCACGTAGTTGGCCACCTCGCCGTCCTCGTCGAGCACGGCGGTGATGCGCAGCCACTCGGGGTACAGGTCGCCACTCTTGCGGCGATTCCAGACCTCGCCCTGCCAGTGGTGGTCGCGCCGCAGCACCTGCCACATGTCACGGTAGAAGCTCTGGTCGTGACGGCCCGAGCGCAGCAGCCGGCCGGTGACCTGGCCCACCGCCTCGGCCTCGGTGTAGCCGGTGATGCGCGTGAAGGCCGGGTTCACCTTCAGGATCACCTGGCGCGCGTCGGTGATGACCACCGCCTCGGCCGCATCGAAGGCGATGGCCGCGATGCGCTGGTCGGCCATCGCACGCCGCCGGTCGGTGATGTCGGTGCCCACCAGCACGAAGCCGGCGTGCGCGCCCGCGTCGTCGCGCAGCGGCTGCACGTCCAGGTCGAGCCACAGCTCGGCGCCGCCGCGGCGCTGGGCGGCCAGCGTGACCCGCGCGCCGGTGCGCGAGTGCAGCGCCGTCAGCAGCCGCGCCGCGGCGGCCTCGGCCGAGCCGGTCTCGCCGGAGGCGGGCCGGCTGCCGCGCAGCAGCGCCACGGGGTCCTGGCCGAGAGCGTCGTCCGGCGTGTGGCCCGTCAGCCGGGTGAAGGCCTCGTTGACCCAGCTGATGCGGTGCGCCTCGTCGGCGACGATGACCAGGTTGGACGTGAGCTCCGACACCAGGGCCAGGCGCTCCAGCGCGAGCGACTGCTCGGCCAGGCGGCGATATTGGCGTCGCACTGCGCGGGCCGCCGGCTCGGCCATCGCGATGGCCACGGTGACCATGAGCAGCACGGTGAAAGCTGCCCAGACCTTGGCGCGGTCCACCTGCGCCCGATGGCGGCTGTCGGCTGCCGCCCGCACCGCGTCCACCAGCGCCTGTGCGGCGTCGAGCGCTGCCTCGGCGTCGGCGTGCAGCTGCTCCTCGACGCGCGGCGCCTGGGCCGGCGTCGCCTCGAGCAGCTCGCCGATGCGTTGCCACAGCACGTTGCGTGTCGCCTGCCATTGCGCGGCCGCCACGGCGAGCGGGTCGCCGGCCGGCCCGAGCGCGGCCGCCAGGTCGTCCACCTGCTGGCCGAGCACCACGGCGCGCTCGCGGGCGTCCTGCAGGCCGGCATGCAGGGCACGGCGGTGACTGGCAGTCGACGCCGTGTCGTGCACCGCCAGCGTGGCCAGCCGCGCGATGCGCTGGCTCAGCATGCGCTGCGCGCCGGCCATGTCGGCCAGCTGGGCGTCGGCCAGGCGCTGGCCCTCACGGTGGTCGGCATGCCACGCCTGGGTGGCCGCATGGACGCCGGCCGCCACGAGCACGGTGTACATCGCCACGCGCACCCGCCAGTGGGCAGCCGCGCCGTCGTGCAGCGCCGTCAGCCGCCGCCGCGGCGCCGCCCGCTCGGCCAGGCGCCGCACGAAGGCACTGGCCACCTGCACCGTGGCGACCAGCAGGGCCACCGTCAGGCTGGCCGCGAGCAGCAGATCGGCGCCGATCGATGTCACGTCGTGTGTCTCCTGGGTGACATGCCTGCGCTGGCTGCCCCTTTTGGTGAAGTGGCCCCCTCCGGCCTCCCACGACTATACGGGGGACGGTGTCCGGCGCGATGGGCGGAGAATCGCCGTGTTGTCCCCCTGCCACCGCGCACTCGTGCTGCCCCCCACCGCCTTGTCCAACGCCACCCCGGTGGCGGAGTCTCCCGCCGTCCATGCGCTGCGTGCGCTGTTCGCGCCCGATGCGCCTCGCACCGCCGTGCTGCTCGGCTCCGGCTGGGGTGGCTTCGTCGACCGGCTGCAATCGCCGCGCCGGCTGGCCTACGCGCAGCTGCCGGGCTTCCCGCCGCCCACCGTGGCGGGCCATGCGGGCGAGGTGGTCGTGGGCCGTCTGCCCGGCTCGCCCGCCACGCGGCCGCCGCTGGTGGTGCTGTGCGGGCGCAGCCATGCCTACGAGCGGGGGGACGCCGCTGCCATGAAGGCGGCGATCCACGCGCTGGCAGCCGCCGGGATGCGCACGCTGGTGCAGACCAACGCCGCCGGCAGCCTGCACACCACCATGGGCCCCGGGCAGGTGATGCTGGTGGCCGACCACCTGAACCTGGTGCAGCGCACGCCGCTGCTGGGCGAGACGGGCGACCGCCGTTTCGTGGACCTGAGCGACGCCTACGACGCCGGTCTGCGCGCGCAGGCCCAGGCGGCGGCGCAGGCGGCGGGCCTGGGCCCCCTGCCGGAGGGGGTGTATGCCTGGATGCTCGGGCCGCAGTTCGAGACCCCGGCGGAGATCCGCATGCTGCAGCGCCTGGGCGCCGACGCGGTGGGCATGAGCACCGTGCCCGAGACCATCCTGGCGCGCCATGCGGGCCTGCGCGTGCTGGCCCTGTCGCTGATCACCAACCTGGGCTGCGGCCTGGGCGGCGGCCCGCTGAGCCACGGCCAGACGCTGCAGGCGGCGGCGCGGGCCGGTGACCGGGCGGTGGACGTGCTCGTGGCGGTGCTCGCGGCGCTGCAGGCCAACGGGGAGAGCGCATGAACACGCTGGCCCGCCAGGCGCTGGCCTGCCTCGACCTCACCCGCCTGGACGATGGCTGTACCGAGGCCGACGTGGACGCCCTGTGCGCCCGCGCCCGCACACCGGCCGGGCCGGTGGCCGCGGTGTGCGTGTGGCCGCGTTTCGTGGCGCGGGCACGGGCCCGACTGCCACGGGACATCCGTGTCGCCGCGGTGGCCAACTTTCCCTTGGGCGGCACGGACGTGCCAGCGGTGGTGGCCGAGATCGCGCGGATCGTGGCCGACGGCGGCGACGAGGTCGATGTCGTGCTGCCGTGGCGGGCGCTCATGGCGGGCGACACGGCCACTTGCAGCGGCGTGCTCGCCGCCGCCCGGCGCGCCGCCGGCCCGCTGTGCCTGAAGGTCATCCTGGAGGCGGGCGAGCTGGCCACCCCGGCGCGCATCGCCGCCGCGAGCCGCTTGGCGCTGGCCGAGGGGGCGGACTTCCTCAAGACCAGCACGGGCCGCGTGCCCGTGGGCGCCACGCCCGAGGCGGCGTCCGTGATGCTGGCCGAGATCGCCGCCGCCCCCGAGGCACGCCACCGCGTGGGCTTCAAGGCCTCGGGCGGCGTGCGCACGCTGGCCGACGCGGCGGGCTACCTGCGGCAGGTGGGCGACGCGCTGGGCCCCGAGGCGGTGGCGCCAGCCCGTTGCCGCCTCGGGGCCAGCGCGCTGCTGGACGAGCTGCTGGCCGCCTGTCAGTCCGACGGCAGGTCGAACTGATACAGCGCGCGCGGCACGGTGTAGATGCGCACCTTGTACGAGAACCCGCGGCTGAGGTCCGACCGGCAGCGCAGCACGAAGTGGTCGCTGCCGATGATGTGCTGCTCGTCCGAGCGCCACCATTCACCGCTGTCGCCCCAGTAGACCTCGACGGACCAGCCGAGGATGACCTGACCGGGGAAACGCTCGTCCCACACATGCTCTTTGTGCTGCAGGAAGGCGCCGCCGACCTCCACCGGGCGGTAGTGTTCGACGACCGCCTCCTCCTCGTTGGCGCGGGCGTGGCCGAAGCGCACGGTGCGCCGCTCCTCGGCGCTTTGCCGCTCGCCGGGGGCCGGCTCCTCGCGGCGCCCCTCCATGCCGGCCTCGAAGACGGCGTAGTGGCGGTTGATGCGGCCGATGTCGGTCTCCAGGGTACGGGCCTCGTCGTGCAGCCGCTGGATCAGCTCGAAATCGCGGGGCAGGCTGGCCTCGTGGGCCGTGATGCGGGTGGCCAGGTCGGTGGCGCGGGTCTCGTACTCGGCCTGGTACGGCGAGGGCAGCGAACGGGCCAGCACCCCCACCCGGCTGGACAGGCGCATCAGGGACTGCAGCTCGACGAAGCGGTCGGGCGGCACGTCCACCCGCCGGGGGCAGGCGCTGTCGAGGGCGGCGTAGTGCATCAGCCGCGCCATGAGCGGCACGCCTTCGGACACCTGCATGAACCAGTCCTTGACGCCCGGCACCTCCTCGAGCGACCCAGGCAGCCGCCAGTCCACCTTGCGCGGCACGCCGACATAGTCGGCCGTGATGCTCAGCGAGACCTGGGATTCGCTGGCCTGGTGCTTGAGCTCGGTGGCGCCTTCCATGCTGAAGACGTTGGGCATCGAGCCGCTCACCCGGGCGCCGAACTGCCTGATCTGCTCGCGGGTGCTGGCGCTGGCATTGCACACGACCAGCATGCGGGCGCCCCGTCGCTGGCCCTGCACGAAGTAGTCGCCGTAGTGCTCGCGGAAGCGCTCGGGGTCGTCCTTCAGCAGCTTGAGCGCCGCGGGGTTGAACTCGGGCGCGTCCGCCATCTCGTAGTCGTCGGCGATCCACTCCAGCTGCCACAGCATCGTGGCACTGGTGGACGACAGGCGCACCGTGTCGAGGAACGATGCCGACGCCAGGATGGTGCTGCCCTGGATGCTGTAGGAGCCGGACACGGCCGCCGACACCGTGCTGCTCAGCTGCTCGCTGTTGAAGATCTGGTGGTGCTGGCTGTGCAGGTTGATGACGCTGGCCGGCTTCACGTCGAAGGGGCGCAGCGCGAGGTCGGCACCTTGGCCGGTGAGGGCGTTCACGCCCCAGCCCAGCTGCAGTTCGGCCGACCAGGGCACGCCCGGCAGGACCATGTCGAGGGTGGTGCTGGCCGGCGCGCCGTCGGGTGTGGTGACGGCGGTGCCCAGCGTGGACAGGCGGATGGCTGGCATGGATGTTCTCCCTGGATGACGCCGTGGGATCACGGCCAGGCCATGCTAGGAAGACACCGCCGACGCCTGCCATAGTGCGCGCTGCACTATGGCGGCCCGCTGCCGGGCGCGGCAGGCGGCGGCAGCTGCCGTCGCAGCTCGCTGCGTGAGCGCACCTGCAGCTTGTCGAAGCACCGGCTCACGTGCACGCGCACCGTGTTGGGCGCGATGCCGAGCTCGCGGCCGATCTCCTTGTGGCTGAACCCGCGCGCGTACAGGTCGGCCACCTGCCGCTCGCGCGGCGTCAGCCGGGGCCCGGGGGTCTCCCCGGCCGCCACCACCTCGATCCGGAATCCCTCGTCCAGCGGCACGACGTGCACCATCCAGCGCTGTGTGCCGTCGCGCAGTTCGGCGCCCCCGGCCTGCAGCCACGTCAGGGGCACCCGCGGGTGCCGCAACTCCGGGTGCATCGTGCCCCAGCGCTGCCACAGCCGGGCGAAGCGGTCGTCCGGGTACAGCAGCCAGCCTTGCGGGCAGGTGAGGGCGGCGTCGGCGGCGGGTGCCGGCCCGGCGCGATGCCAGAGCCGGTTCACCAGCAGGGCCTCGGTCAGGTGGGCGGCCAGGTGGCCGAGCCACTCCAGCTCCGCTGCGGTGAAGCGCGGGTCTGTGCGGGATCGGTTGGTGTAGAGCAGTGCCGTGCACGCCGTGTGGGGCACCGGCAGCGCAATGCCGGCCATGCGCTCCATGTCGAAGGCCCGCATGAACGCGCGGAAGGGGGCGCTGACGGCACCGGCCAGCTCGGGGTCGTCGCTGTCCAGCGCCGCGGCCGTGCCGGGCTGGGCCAGCAATCGGGGTGTCAGGCGATCGAGCGGCTGCAGCCCGGCCGCATGCCAGGCCTCGCTCATGCGCTGCCGGTCAAAGCCGCGGGCCACGCACGACACCACGCCGCCCGCGTGCACCAGGTTCAGCGCGGCATACCGGTGGCCGACACGGCTGTCGAGCAGGTCGAAGACCCGGTGCACGAACTGCGCCGGCGGCTGGGTGCGCGCGCCGGCGTACAGGCCGAGCAGCAGCGCACTGGTGGCCGGATCCAGCCGGGCGGGACGGCGCGCCGCCGGCTCAGCGCGGCGCGCGGCGGCAATGGTGCATGCGGCGCCGGGGACAGCGGCCGGTGACGGTCATGAGGGGCTCCGGAAACGACGAGGCCGCGGCGGGACATCCTGTCCCGTCGCGGCCCGGCAGTGTCTGGCGCTGGGCGTCCGGCGGCAAGCCAACGCCCTAGGGGCGGCGCGGCCTCAGAAACCGAGGCTGGCCAGCAGGTCGTCCACTTCCGTCTGGTTGCTCACCACGTCGGTGCGACCTTCGGGGTTGACCACCGGGCCGTGCAGCACGTTCAGGTCCACCTTCTCGCGCTGCTCGGGCGGCACCACCTGCACCAGCAGCTTGACCAGGCTGTCTTCCAGGTCGTTGGCCAGCGACACCACCTTGGCCACCACCTGGCCGGTCAGGTCGTGGAAGTCCTGCGCCATCATGATGTCGGTGAGGTGGCCGTCGATGCGCGAGGTGCGCTGCTCGACGTCCTGCACGAAGTTCATCACGGCGCCGCTGGCGACCGTGCGCACCGGGTCGGCGACGATGGCCTGGGCCAGCGCGCGCGTGGCGGCGTTGATCTCGGCATGCTCGGCCTTGGCGAGGTCCACCGAGTTCAGCACCTTGTTGGCGGCATCGGCCGTCTTGTTGGCGATGTAGGTCAGGCGGCTGCGCGCATCAGGCAGGCCGTCGGTGGCCACCTGCAGCTTGGGCATCACGCCCAGCTGCTGCATGGTGTCGTGCAGCACCCGGGTGATGTTGCCGAGCTGCTGGAACACCTCGGGCGAGACCGTGAGGGGCTCGGCGGGCGTCAGCGCGGTCAGGTCTTCCATCTTCATGGTGGTCTCCCTTGCCTTCAGGCCGTCGCGGCCAGTTTCTGCATGATCTTCTGGACCTTCTCCTCCAGCGTCGCCTTGGTGAAGGGCTTGACGATGTAGCCGGCCGCGCCGCTCTGGGCCGCCAGCACGATGTCCTCCTTGCGCGCCTCGGCCGTCACCATCAGCACCGGCAGGTGCTTGAGCGAGTCGTCGGCCTTGATGGCCTTGAGCAGCTCGAAGCCGTTCATGTTGGGCATGTTGATGTCGCTGACCACGAAGTCGAACTTCGCGCCCTTGAGCATGTTCAGCGCCACCTGGCCGTCCTCGGCCTCCTCGCAGTTGTTGCAGCCCATCTCCTTGAGCAGGCCGCGCACGATGCGACGCATCGTGGAGAAGTCGTCGACGACAAGGAATTTCAGGTCACTCTGGTTCATGGCGGTCCTCGGCAGGGTTTGAGGCGTTATCGGTCAGGGCGTGGCGGGACTTGAGGCCACGGCCCCTGCCTCCGTGGGGTCGGCAATCGGCTCGGGCTCGGGCTCGGTGCGGAACACGCGCTCCTCGGCGTCGCGGTTCATCACGATGATGCTGATGCGCCGGTTCGTGGGGCTGTAGGGGTCCTGGCGGTCGAAGGGCTGGCTGTAGGCCAGGCCCTGCACACGCAGCACCCGGTTCTCGGCCAGCCCGCCGGCCAGCAGCTCGCGGCGCGAGGCGTTGGCGCGGTCGGCCGAGAGCTCCCAGTTGCTGTAGCCCCGCTCACCGCCGGCAAAGGCCTGCGCGTCGGTGTGGCCCTCCAGCGTGAGCAGGTTGGGCACCTCGGTGAGGATGGCGCCGATGGCCTGCAGCAGCTCGCGCATGTAGGGCTGCACCACCGCGCTGCCGCTGGCGAACATGGGGCGGTTCTGCTCGTCCACGATCTGGATGCGCAGGCCGTCGCGGGTCATGTCGAGCCGGATCTGCGAGGACAGCGCACGCAGCTTCTCGCTGGCGCCGATCTTCTGCTCGATGGTGTTCTTGATCTCGTTCAGGCGGGCGATCTCGGCGCGGCGCTGTTCGGCCTTCAGCGCGGCCAGGTTGATCGTGCGCTTGGGCGCGTCCACATCGCCGCGCTTGATCTGGCCCTGGCTGCGGGTGAGGTCCTCGCCGCCGCCCTTGACCACGTGCGAGGCGTCGCCCGAGCCGGCGCCGCCGGCCAGGGCCACCTTCATGGGGGAATTGAAGTAGTCGGCGATGCCCTTCTTGTCGCCCTCGGTCGTGCTGCCCAGCAGCCACATGAGCAGGAAGAAGGCCATCATGGCCGTCACGAAGTCGGCGTAGGCGATCTTCCACGCGCCGCCATGGGCGGCGTGGCCGCCCTTCTTGACGCGCTTGACGATGATGGGCTGGAGCTTCTTGGCGTCACCGGCCATGGTCAGCCCCCCTTGCCGCGGCGGCGAAGGTCACTTCTTGCCTTTCACGTGGCTTTCGAGCTCGCCGAAGGTGGGGCGCTCGGTGGAATACAGCACCTTGCGGCCGAATTCGATGGCCACCTGGGGCGCGTAGCCCTGCATGGAGGCCAGCAGCGTGGTCTTGATGCACTGCAGCTCCTTGCCGTCCTCGTCGATCTTCTGCTCCATCAGCCCGGCCAGCGGCTCGGCGAAGCCGTAGGCCAGCAGGATGCCCAGGAAGGTGCCGACCAGCGCCGAGCCGATCATGCCGCCCAGCACGGCGGGCGGCTGGCCCACCGAGCCCATGGTGTTCACCACGCCCAGCACCGCGGCCACGATGCCGAAGGCGGGCAGCGCACCGGCCAGGCGGGCCACCGCAGCGGCGGCGGCGTGGGCCTCGGCGTGGTGGGTGTCCACTTCGCTGTCCATCAGCGACTCGATCTCGTGGGCGTTCAGGTTGCCCGACACCATCATGCGCAGGTAGTCGGTGATGAACTCCACCACGTGGTGGTCGTGCCCCACGGTGGGGAACTTCTGGAAGATGGGCGAGTTGTGCGGGTCCTCGACGTCCTTTTCGA